>CAMPAN010000158.1 GCA_946631895.1 uncultured Clostridia bacterium | reverse complement strand
TATCGCTACTCGAAGTTCGCGGACATCGTGAAGGGCAATACCCCCGAGGCAAACAGGAACAGCGGCAGCAACCACTGATCCGGAACAACAATACATAATCAAAACCGGCGCGGTCCTCAAAGGGATTGCGCCGGTTTGCGTAATTATACATATTTTGCATAATGTGTCGGGCGGCTGCATGCAAAGACAAAAACAGACTGATAATAATTCAAATTCTCTTCATTTTTTTCTTGCACTTTGTTAACATATGCGATACAATTATATCTGGCAATTTATAAAGTACAAATTGTATGCGGCGGATGCGTTCTGCGCGAAAGCTGCGGCGATGCGTACAGGAATGGTCAAAATAAGAAAGGGGAAGCAAAGAAGTAAATGGCAAACTGGAAGAAACTTCTTTCCGTGCTGGTGGCGGCGTTCATGCTGCTCACAATGCCGATCACAACGGGCATTGCGCGCGCAGTCGCCGAAGGCACGACCGAACCCGCGGAATCCGAAACTCCGTCCGAGAGCATCGAGCTCGAAGTGGAGGAAATGGACCCCGCGAAACTGCACGTCCATAAGCTGGGCGAGGTAGACGAAGAAGAGGACGACGGTTTCGATCCCGCAGAGCTCGAGATCATCGACCTCAACAAGATCGTCCGCGCCTCCATCTTCCTGGACGGCAAGTCCACGATCGACATGGGCTACGATACGATGGGCATTGCGGACAACAGCAGTGCGACCGCGTATCGGAACAAGCTCCGCAAGCAGCAGGAGACCATGCAGGCAAAGATCGAGCAGGAGCTCGGTCATGAGCTGACGGTCAAATGGAACCTGACGCTCCTCGTCAACGCGATCTCCGTTGAGATCCCGTACAAGGACGTTGCCGTGATCCGCGGCATGGAAGGCGTCAGAAAGGTTGAGCTGGAAACGCTGTACGAAGCGCCCGAACCCGTTTCGGTCGACCCGAACACCGCGAACACCAGTGAAAACATGGTCGGCGCAACGAACGCATGGTATAACCTCCATTATACCGGCGCAGGCAGCCGCATCGCGATCATCGACACCGGTCTTGACACGGGTCACCAGAGCGTGAACAACGACGCGTTCCTGTATGCGATCAATAAGGTCCGTACGGAAGACGGCAAGACCGTCGATCTGACGCTCAACATCCCGTCCGGTCTGAACGGCGCAGGCGTCAAGATCAGCGACAAGATCCCTTATGCGTACAACTACATCGACGGCAACACCACCAACGTCGGCCATAACGACTCCGCGGGCAACCACGGTTCCCACGTTGCCGGCATCGCGGCGGCGAACCGCTTCATCAAGAACGGTTCGAATTATGACGACGCTGCTTCCACCGTCAATGCAGTCGGCATGGCGCCGGACGCGCAGATCCTCATCATGAAGGTCTTCGGCGCAGGCGGCGGCGCATACGATTCCGACTACTTTGCGGCTCTCGAAGACGCGATCGCGCTCGGCGCGGATGCGGCGAACCTGTCGCTCGGCTCCGCAGCTCCCGGCTGGACCTACGATACCGAGTATCAGGATAAGCTGAACGCGTTTGTCAACAACTCGAACAACCACATGGTCGTTTCGATCTCGGCGGGCAACTCCGACGCGTACGACGATCATACGAGCCATAAGCTGTATGCAGAAGATGCGTTCTTCCACACCGGCGGCTCTCCGGGTTCCTTCATCAACAGCCTCGGCGTTGCGGCAGCGCAGAACACGCTGACCGAGGGCACGCCGCTCGTATTCGACGGCAGCCTGCAGGTCTTCTATGCGGAGGATCTCGAAAGCAGCGATGGCACAGCTTACACCAACACGGCGATGACGACGGTTGCAGGCACCTGGGACTACGTCTACATCGATGCGAAGGGCACGGCAGAGGATTATGCGGCGGTCAACAGCGCGGTCAGCCTTTCCGGCAAGATCGTCATCATGAACCGCGGCGAGATCTCCTTCGTTGAGAAGGGCGAAAACGTCAAGAGCTACAATCCGAAGGGCTTGATCGTTGCGAACAACACCGAGGGCGTGATCCACATGGATCTGACCGATTTCACCGGTACGTTCCCGTATGTTACGATCACCCTGAAGGACGCAAATGCAATTAAGGAAGGCAAGACCGCCAACACGGCAAACGGCGTCACCTACTACACCGGCAGTGTGCAGGTCACCACGACCCAGGTAAGTACGGTCACCCCGCGTGACGAAGCGGAAATTACGTCGTTCAGCTCCTGGGGTGTTCCGGGCTCCCTGATCATGAAGCCTGAGATCACCGCGCCGGGCGGCGAAATCAACTCCATCTACGGCACGTCCAACGCGGACTCCGGCAGCAGCACGACGACGTACGCGGTATTCAGCGGTACGTCCATGGCGGCGCCGCATATCGCCGGTCTTTCGGCGGTGCTGATGCAGTACCTCAAGGAGGTCACGCCGGCCAACACCGATCTGATGAACGGCTACACCCTCCGCGCGATCGCGCAGAGCTTGCTGATGTCGACGGCAACGCCGATGATCAA
>CAMPAN010000157.1 GCA_946631895.1 uncultured Clostridia bacterium | reverse complement strand
GTCGGCACTTTGGCGATGGCAATCTGGGCATAGGAAACAAATAACGGCAAATTCCGGTTTATCGGGATGAAACGGATTTGAACCTTCCGGGAAACAGCTTCTTTTCGGAAGGTTTTTTGTTTGCCTGAAGCGCGCGTATCATTTCCGCATGACGGTGTATAAGTGCGCTCTTAACGAAAAAGGCTTCCCCTTCGATGGGAAGCTGTCACCGAAGGTGACTGATGAGGTGGACACGCGAAAAGCGTCAGCTTTTGCGGATGATTTGTTTTGCCTGTTCTGACACCTCATCCGCCTAACGGCGTACGCACTCCGCTTGCGCTTCGTTTCAGCGGAGCCGTCGCGCGCTTCCCGCGCGTCGCCATCTCTTCCCCTCAAGGGGAAGGCTTTTGGATGCGCTTGAAAACCACCTTTCAGAAAGCGCCTCTTCCCCGCCTCTTCCGTTAGGTTGCAAACCGTTCCCGAAGATACGCGATCACATCGGAAAACGAGGTGAACTCCCTCGGCTCGAACACCGTACCGCGTTCGCGATATCCAAACTCGTACCGACCATATACCGGATTGACAAAAAATACGTTGTCCGATGCGGTGTCATTCCATCGGACAATCTCCGGATCGATCCCGTTGTCGATCAGAATGTTCCGAAACGCCCTGTCCGTCATATCGTTATTCAACCGGCACGCCGAGACGCCGCTTCATGGTCTTTTCGACAGCGTTCAGAATGTTTTCGTAGCCCGTGCAGCGGCAAAGATGCCCGGAAAGCAGCTTTCGGAGCTCGTCGCGCGTGTAGAGCTTTTTGGTTTCGAGGATCTCCACGGCGGTCATGATGAAGCCCGGCGTGCAGAAGCCGCACTGGATCGCGCTCTCCTCCATAAACGTCTGCTGGATGTCGGAAATCTCGCCGCCCGGACCGGTCAGGCTTTCCAGCGTACGGATGTCCTTTCCGTCCGCCCACGCCGCAAGATAGATGCAGGAATTGAACGCTTCGCCGTCGATCAGCACGTTGCACGCGCCGCACTCGCCGACCTCGCAGCCCTTCTTCACGGAGGTCAGGAAAAAATCGTTGCGCAGCATGTCCGTGAGCGACGCGCGCACGTCGATCATCTGTTCGACTTCCTTGCCGTTGATCCGGCAGTGAATGAGTTTATACTGTGCCATCAGAGTTCACCTCCCGCCAGAAGGATGGATTCATAGAGACAGCGCTTCGCCATTTCGACGGCGATGTGTTGACGGAACGCTTTCGAAGCGCGCCACGAATCGCGCGGGTTGATGTCCTCCAGTACCGCAAGCCCGAACCGATCGATGAGTTCCTTAGAGATCGGCTGTCCGTTTGCGACCGTCTCCGCGTGCGGCGCGCGCATCGGCACGGGCCCCGCCACGCCGTAGGCAATGCGGGCGCGCTCGATCGTCTGTTTGTCCTCCGAAAGCCGGACGTTGACCGAGCAGCCGAGCGTCGCAATGTCCATCGCGTTGCGCATCGCGTACTTGATGTAGTGCCCGAAGGTGTTCTCATAGCTTGCTTTCGGGATCAGGATCGCGGTCTGGATCTCGCCGTCCTCGACGCGGATATCGACCTGTCCCGCGCGGATGTAAAAGTCCTTGATCGGAAGTCTGCGAACGCCGTTTTTGCCGGTCAGTTCCACGATCGCCTCCCACGCGTGCAGTGTAGAAGCGGAGTCCGCGCTCGTCACGCCGTTGCAGGTATTACCGCCGATCGTGCCGATGTTCCGGATCTGCGGACCGCCGACCATGTCCACCGCCTCGCCGAGCACATTGATGTATTTCTGAATGATCGGATCGCGCGTGATGTGCGAAAAGCTCGTAAGGCTTCCGATGCGGATGTTCTCGTCTTCGTCGATCGTGATCCCGCGAAGCTCGTCGAGCCCGTAGATGCTGATCAGCTCCTTGCCCGCGCGCTTGCCCTCGCGCATCTGGACCAGCACGTCGCTGCCGCCCGCAATGATCTGCGCTTCTGGATGCTCCAAACGAAGCTGTACGGCGTTTTCGACGCTCGTCGCCTCGTACAGTGCCTTCATATCATACATGGTTCAGCCCTCCTGCCATTCGTCGTGGATCAGTCCCGCCTCGGTGAAGGCGGCGAACAGATTGTGCGGGTTCATCGGGAGCTTCCTGAGCGCCACGCCGGTCGCGTTGTAGATCGCGTTGCGGATCGCCGGCGCGCCGGAGCACGCGGGCGGCTCGCCCAAAGCCTTGGTCCCGAACTCGCTGGTGGGCTCGGGGTTTTCGATAAACGCCGCGGTGAGATCCGGATGGTCCATCACGGTCGACAGCTTGTAGTCCAGGAGGTTGTTGTTCAGCGGTCTGCCGGTCTTCGGATCGAACAGAAGCTGTTCGGAGAGTCCGTAGCCGATCGCCATCGACATGCCGCCGTGCACCTGCGCCGCCGCCAGCGCCGGGTTGATGAGGTTTCCGCAGTCGTGCACGTTCACGATGTTCTTCACCGTGACCTTGCACATCGGGATATCGACCTCGACCTCGGCGAACGTGCAGCCGAACGAGTACGCGTTGTTCTTGATCGT
>CAMPAN010000156.1 GCA_946631895.1 uncultured Clostridia bacterium | reverse complement strand
TAAGTACAGATCTGAATTGTAAATAACTTAAGGGAGGAATTTTACAAACAGCGTGCTATAGTGAAGTCGTCGGGATGGAAAGGAGATGAAAATGTCAGGCGACAAAACAAAGAACACGCTGCGCGAGGCATTCGTTCGCGCAGTGACGGAACAGGTCGGAAGCGGGATTTATGTCTGGGGCGGCAACGGCGAATTGCTGTCGGACATGCCCGATCCCGCCGGATGGATCGAACGGCACGAAACAAGCGCGGAAAACGCGGCGCGTGCCCTGCGGCTGTTCGAGCGCCGCAAACGCGAAGGCACGGAAGCCGTCCGCGCATTCGATTGCTCGGGTCTTGTCTACTGGGCGCTGAAGGGGCTCGGCGTGCTGAAAAGCGACGTGTCGAGCCGCGGACTCTATGCGCTCTGCAGACCGATCAAAGAACAGGAGCTTCTGCCCGGGGATCTCGTCTTTCACCATGACGGGAAGCAGATCGTTCACGTCGGCGTATCGGTCGGAAACGAACAGGTGGAATGCAGAGGACGCGACGTCGGCGTCGTGAAAAACCGCCGGAAGCCCGGCTACTGGAACCGGTTCGGCAGGCTGCCGGCGCTCGGCGATAACGCCGTTTCCAAACTGGTCTGCATTCGCGGCGGATCGGTGCGGGTGCGCGAGGGTGACGGGATCACGGCGCGGTGCATCGGCGTGGTCCACAGGGGCGAAACCTATCCCCTGCTCGGCACGGGGCCGTCCGGCTGGTACCGGATCGCATGGCATAATACGCAGGCGTACATTACGAACAATCCGCGATACACGGAGGTGCGGTATGGCTGAGAAAACCGTCACGGAGATTCTGGAGGCGCTTGCACGGATCGAAACGGACGTGAAAACGATCGCCAAGAACGGAGCGGATCACGAAACGCGATTGAGAGCGCTGGAACAAAAGAGCGGAAAGCGGATGGAATCGCTGACGCTTGCGGCGGTCTCGGCAATGATCGTCGGGATCGTTGGCTACCTCATGGGAAAACTGTTTTAGGAAAGGAGAATCCATATGCAGCGACAGAGCAGAAACAAGAGCGTGCTTTTCTGGATCGGGCTTGTGTCCGCCGTGTATGAAGCGGTCATCAGCAGTCTGATGAGCGCAGGCGTCCGCATGCATCCGGTCATCGGAGCGATAGGCGTTGCGCTTGCGACCGTGCTGATCTATTGCAACGGCAACAACCCGAGCCTGAAGGAGTATTGAGTTTCAGGCAGTTCCGCCGTTTCGGCGAAAGCAAAAAGGGGACGCTTCAAGCGTCCCCCTGCATTGTTTCGAGGATCAAAGATGCGAGCGAAGCCACGGGATCACATGCGCGGCGTACGCCTCGGGATTCTTCATGGCGGCTTCTGCATGGAGCGCGCCCGGCGACGTCCACATGTCCTTCTCCGGCGCGCTGCAGGCGTCATAGAGGCGCTGCATCATCGGATAGGGTACAAAGTCGTCCGCCTCGCCGTGAATGAACAGCGTGGGTGTCTGAGAGCGCTTCACGGCGTCGATCGGTTTTGCTTCGGAATAGCGGATGCCGTCGGCAAGAAACGCAATGAGCTGCCCGATGCGGCGCGAAATCTTGAGCCGTCCCTTGACCGCGGACTTGAACTGGTCATGCGCGGACGTGAACGAACAATCCGCAACGGCGCATTTTACCTGTCCGGGCAGCGGTTTTCCGGTGGCGCAGAGCACGGTTGCCGCGCCCATCGACACGCCCATGATCGCGATCGAGCAATCGCTGCCGTATCGTTCGAGCAGCAGGTCGATCCAGCCCAGAAGATCCGCGGATTCCTTGGCGCCGTAGGTCAGGTACTTCCCCTCGCTCTCGCCCTGCGCGCGCTGATAGACCGCGAGGACCGCAAAGCCCGCGTCATAGACGATGTCGAACGCCTTGCCGAAATCCCACCACGGCATGCTGTGCCAGCCGTGACAGATGATCGCGATCTTCTTCGTGCCGCCGTTCGGAAAGAATCGCGCCGCGAGCTTCACGCCGTCCTTCGCCGTAAGCGTCAGCGCGTCATACGGCAGCGCGTCCATATACGCCTTGGTGTCGAACCGCATGCGGGCAAGCGGCGACGGATCCTGCTCCCGCTCTTTGAACATCTTTGCGACCGCTTTCCGATTCGCGCAGAACGCATAATGGAACATGTATGCGGCGATCCCGGTTGCGGTCAGCAGCAGGGCGCCGACGGCGATACAAACGATCCAATACCATTCCATAGTGCTTTATCCGTCTATTCTGACAATCTGATGCGGGAGAATCGGTCGTCTGACCGGCTGCGGCTGCCCATGCAGCACACGCGGACCGATCCGCCTCGGTGCGGGTTCCGGCTCGGGTTCGTGGTCGGGCTCCGGTTCGGGTGCAGGTTCCGGCTCGGGTTCGGACACAGGTTCGGGTTCGGACACAGGTTCGGGTTCGAGAGCAGATTCAGGTTCTTGCTCCGGTTCCGGTTCGGGTTCCGGCTCGGGTTCCGGTTCGGGTTCGGGCTCGATGATCGGTTCCGGTTCGGGTGCAGGTTCCGGCTCGGGCTC
>CAMPAN010000155.1 GCA_946631895.1 uncultured Clostridia bacterium | reverse complement strand
CTTTTTTGTTTACAAGTGTAAAAGAGTTGTAAGAAGCGAAAAAAACTCTTGACATTTTGTTTTATTCTTATATAATTAAGACAAGATTAATCTTATAAACTTAAGAATACCTCGAGGTACGAAAATGGACACAAGACTCAAAGACAACGAATGGATCATCCTGCATGCGGTATGGAAGCAGAATCCGATCGATATGAAGACGATCATCCGCTTGGTGCAGGAGGACAATCCGGGCGTGGATTGGGATTATAAGACCTATCACAGCTTTCTGCGGATCCTTTTGGAGAAGGGGTATCTGAAAGCAGAGAAGTCCGGCAAGAACAATCTTTACAGCCCGGGCATCACGTATGAAGAAGCGATGTCGCTGGAGGCGGACAGCCTCGTTTCGCGCCGGAACTTCTACGGCTCCGTTTCGGGGCTGATGATCAACATGGCGGAACAGGGCAAACTGACCGACCGCGAAAAGCAGGATCTGATGGAGCTTGCAAAGCGGCTGGCAAGAGGCGAGGTATGATCCTGACGTCGGAGGACGCGCAGACGATCCTGAAAGCACTTCTGGAGATCGGCGTCTATGTCGCCGTGATTTTCGGTGCGATTCTGGTATTTCGCGCGGTCTGTAAAAACAGGATCCGACCGGCGCTTCGGTTCGCTCTGTGGTTCCTGCTTCTGCTGCGGCTGACAGTCCCGTTTACCGTGAACAGCGCGGTGCATCTCATCGTGCTGCCTGCAAAGGAATCGGTCTCCGTACCGGTCGAGGCGCAGGCGGAAACGACGGTGCGTCCGGTCACGCCCGCCGCGGTCGCCGTAACGCCGAAGCCGTCTGTGCAAACGGACACGGCGCCCGTGCCGAAGGAAGAAGAACGCGAAGCCCGGAAGACGGCGGCGCGGCTTACGGTATGGCAGATCCTGCCGATGATCTGGATCGCGGGCGCGATCGTGCTTTTCGTGCGAAGGCTGTGGATGCGCGGTCTGCTTGCCGCCCGGCTGCGCGCCGGCGCAAGGATACCCGATGCGGAAACCGTGCGGGAATTCCGGAGCCTGTGCGGCGAGATGCACATTCGCAGAGCGGTTCGGATCCTGGAGGTGCCGGACATCACAAGTCCCGCGCTGACAGTCGGGCTGCGGCCGACGGTCCTTCTGCCGACGGCGCTCCTCGGAGCGGATCGGGAACGGGAACGCCGATTTGCGCTTCTGCACGAGCTGACGCATCTGAAGCGCTGCGATCATCTGGTGATGCTTTGGTACGGCATTCTGCGGTGCGTCTGGTGGTTTCATCCGATTGTCTGGCTGATGGAGAAGTCCTTTCGGACGGATATGGAGTCCGCCTGCGATGCAAAAGCGGTCCGGAGCATGAATGCGGAAGAAAAGCTTCTTTACGCGACGCTTCTGCTGGAGCTCGGAAAGGACCGGACCTTGTAGAAAAGGGGAACACGACATGCCGCACGGCGGCTGAACAGAAAGGAGAAAACGATGAAGTTATTCAATACAAAAAAATCCACGCAGGAGCTGATCGGACTCGGAATGGCGCTGCGTGCGGACAAAGATACGATGGAAACGCGGATCCGCGGGATCTTCGGCAGACAAAGGACTGCGCGCGGCACGTCCGCTGCGGCGATCCTGCTGATCCTTGTGCTGGTGTTTGCTTGCTTTACAACGGCTTGCCGCCCGGTTCTTGCCGAGGTTTCGCCGAAGAAAGCGCCCGCTTTTGACGACAATTCTCAGGCAGCTGCGCAGAGCGCGTCGCTGCTGCAGTTTGACGGATATGCCAAGGGCGTCGTCGACGGAAACAAGATTACCGTGACGGACTCTAAAGGCGCAAAGCACGAATTCACCTGGGTGGACGAGGGCGTCCGACAGTACTCGAATCCGATCCCGGAGGGAACATACGCGTCCCCCGCGGACGTTGCGCTGCATGCCGCGGAGACTGCCGTGACGATCTCCTGCGGCAAGATTCCCTCGAGCGAGATCCATATCAATCAATATCAGAACGAGGGGATGGAACTTGTCTACTACGGGATCGGCTTTAACGGGAGCCCGTTTGAAACGGATGGGTCCGCGTACGGATATGCGGACGCCGTGACCGGAACCCTGCTGCTTCTGGACATGGACGACTGGGGCATGCAGGCAAAGCAGTACGGCAGCGGAACCATGAACGGGAAGATTTCCTCCTGGAACTGGGAGGATGAACGGTACGCGGCGGCGCACACCTCCGAAAAAGCGCTTGCAACGGCGACGGAACTGATCCGCACCTGCTTCCCGACGGGAGAGATCATCCCGCAGGATCCCAACGTGTGGGACGCCGGTTCGCACACGGACGGCGAGCAGATCGGCTGGGCAGGCGGATATGAAGCCATCGTGGACGCCTATATCCGGATGGACAAGGATCCCTGCTATTATGTGCAGGTTGCCGTGCCGCTTGAGGACGGCGTCGAACCGCATATCACGATCTTCGGCTGCTATCCGCTCGGCTGGGACTACTGCTGCAATCAGACACATGATCCTGCTGTGCTCAAACAAGAGTTGGCAGACTTGGAAGCTATCCGAAAC
>CAMPAN010000154.1 GCA_946631895.1 uncultured Clostridia bacterium | reverse complement strand
GATGGAGACATTTGAGCAGATTTATCGCGCATATTTCACGGACGTTTACCGCTATTGCCTGAAGCTTTGCGGAAACGCCGATGAAGCCGAGGAGCTGACCGCCGAGACCTTCTTGAAGGCGCTGCAGGCGTTAAATAGCTACCGCGGCGATTGCGAGCTGCGCGTCTGGCTCTGTCAGATTGCCAAAAACCGGTATTTTTCGGAACAGCGAAAGCGAAAGCCCGAACCGCTTTCGGACACGCTCGAAAGCGCCGCGCCTTCGCCGGAATCGCTTGCGGTCCGGAGCGACGAAGCGGAACGCGTCAGCGAGGCGGTGCACCGTCTCGACGAGCCGTATAAGGAGGTATTCCTGCTGCGCGTGTACGGCGAAATGCCGTTCGAGAGCATCGGAAAGCTGTTTTCAAAAACCGCGAACTGGGCGTGCGTCACCTTCCACCGCGCGAAAACGAAAATCAAAGCCGAACTGGAGGAAAAGCAATGAAGGATTGCGGAATCGTAAAGGATCTTTTGCCGCTTGTTGCGGAGAATATGGCGAGCGAGGAATCGACCGTCTTTGTAAAGGAACACCTTGAAACCTGTGCGGACTGCAAAGCCGCGTTCGACACCATGAAAGCGCCGGTCGAAACCGAACCGGCAGCACCTTTGAAAACCGTGAAAAATGCCGTGAAAAAGCGCGGATGGCTGCTTGCGGGATTGATCGCCTGTCTGGTCGCTGCGCTGGTGATCGGCGTGTTTGCACGGCTGATGAAGCCGATCGTGATTCATTCCGCATATGAGGCATTCGAGTCCGTAAACATTCAGTCGGATCGTATCTGCCTTTATCAGACGCAAAATACGAACTTGATTGCGGAAAGAGAGGGCAGGATCGTCTATGTCGCCGCATATACGACGCTATGGGATCAATGGACGGGCAAACCGACGGCATGGTTCAGCACGGAGCTGGAATTGGACGGCGTTGATGCGATTCTGTTTGAACCGTATGACGGAACGGATCATGAGATCCTGTATCAGCGGGATGGATATGCCGTTGAGGCGGGCTTTGCGCTGCCGCGGCTGGTGCTGAACTACTACTTCCTGATCGCGGCGATCGGCACGGCGATCCTTGCCATCGTATGGCTTGTGCTGCTGCTAATGAAGAAAGAAAAAGCACGCCGTGTGCTCGGCGTACTGCTGATCCTTGCGGGCAGCTTTGTGATCGCGTTTCTCGCCGCGGGCTTCCCGGCGACGACGATCGCGCCGGTGCGGGAGCTTGCGTTCGTGCTCGTGATCGCGCTTCTTCTGATCGGCGCGGGGCTTTGCGGACGGAAGCTTTTGCGAAAGGAATAAAAGTCAAGGCACAAAAAAGCCCTACCCGGCGTGCGGGAAAGGCGATAGGATTCTTTGATTCAGCGGATCCGGATCCGCCTGTTCAGAAGACAGGGGAGCGGAGCCGCTTTGCTTTTGAGACGGTACAGCATCAGGCAACGGATCTCGTAATCGGTCGAGTACTCCGGAAGAATGAACTTCAGCGCTTCATAAACTCCCGGAAACCATACATGCCACGAATGACCGTAAATGTATTCGAGATACAGGGACTCGTCCGCGTAATCCTTGAGAAACTCGTAGGACGTTTTCGTCATGCTGTAATAGCCTTCGTCGGCGACGCCGGCGGCGGCAAACAGCTTTTTGATGTGCACCTGCTTTTTTTCCAAAGCTGCGGGAATGTCTTTATACGGTCCGGCAGCGGACATGCAGATATAGTTTGCGGCATATTCCGGCGTGATCGAAAGAAACCAGTGCGTCAGGATCGAGCCTCTGGACAAACCGCCGATCGTGATGTGATCCCGGTTTTCGATCAGAGATTCGGTCGTTGCCTTCGGATAGACGCTGTAGCGGGCTGCAACGAACAGCAGCGCGTCGCGGATATCCCGGACCATGATTTCGGGATAGTCCGGTTTGTTGTTCAGCGTAATGACAATGAACGGAACAGTCACCTTTTCGTATGCCATCCAATCAAATACATCCCTGCCCTCAAAGATGCAGTCAAAGAGCTCGCGTTCCTTGGTCAGCCACGAATACATGGATCCGCCGCCGCCGTGCATCAGAAGAACGATCTCGTAAAGTCTGTGTTCGCTGTATCCGTAAGGCGTCCAGACATTGATTTCCTCTCTGCCCTTGTAGCGATGCGTCGTAACCGTTCCCTGCTCCGGGCATTCGGTCATATAGCGTTCCGGCAGCGTGCTTTCGATGGGCTCGTCCGCAGCGCTCGGGAAAACCGTTGCACAGAGCAGAAATATGCCTGCAAGTACCAGACAAATACGTTTACGAATCATAACAGCTCCGATCCAATACATGATAAATCTTTCCTTACAGTATATAATAAGATCGCCTGTTTGTAAATCATAATCGAACGAGGCGCAGGGAAACGCCGCAATATCCCCGGGTTGTGAAAAACATGTGGAGTTTTTCGCAACCTCTTTCTTTTTGGATTCCGGTATGATATACTGTAACCTGCTATAGGAGGGGTCTTATGAAACGTGTTTTGATCAAGGTCAGCGGCGAAGCGCTTTCGAGCGC
>CAMPAN010000153.1 GCA_946631895.1 uncultured Clostridia bacterium | reverse complement strand
TCTCCTTACTGAATCTTGAACGAATCCTTGAGTCCCACGACACGGTTGAACACCGGATGATCCGCGGTCGAATCGGGATCCTTTGCATAATACCCCATGCGAATGAACTGGAACGCCTCTCCCACGGCGGCGTCACGCAATGCCGGCTCAAGATAGCCCTGCTTGATCTCGAGCGAATTCGGATCGAGCAGCTTTGTGAAGTCGTCGACCTCTTCGCCTTCATTCTCTTCCCGCATCAAAGGACCGTAGAGCCGAAGCTCCGCGGGGATCGCGTCACAAACCGGGACCCAGTGCAGCGTGCCCTTGACCTTGCGTTCGCACGCGCCGCTTTTCGTTTCGGGATCGTAGGTGACGTGGACTTCGGACACGGTTCCGTCCGGCTCGGTCTTCCACGAAACGCACTTGACGATGTACGCGCCCTTCAGGCGAACCTCGCCGTCCGGCTTCAGCCGGAAGAACTTCTTGACCGGTTCCGCCATGAAGTCGCTCTGTTCGATCCAGAGCTCTCTGCCGAAGCGGACCGTGTGCGTGCCCGCGTCCGGATCGTTCGGGTTGTTCTCGATCTCGACGGTCTCGAAGCGGTCGGGCTCCCAGTTGTCGATGATGAGCTTCAGCGGCTCGATGACCGCCATACGGCGCAGCGCGTTCGCGTTCAGGTTCTCGCGCACGCAGTGCTCGAGCATTGCGGTGTCCACGACGGAATCCGCCTTCGCCACGCCGATGCGGGCAAGGAAGTCGCGCACGGCGGCGGCGGGGTAGCCGCGGCGGCGCATGGCGCACAGCGTCGGCATTCTCGGATCGTCCCAGCCGGAAACGAAATGTTCCTCGACGAGACGGCGAAGGTAGCGCTTCGACATGATCGTGTTGGTGAGGTTCAGCCGCGCAAACTCGATCTGCCGCGGCTTCGGGTCGAATCCGCATGCGTTCACGACCCAGTCATAGAGCGGGCGGTGCGCTTCGTATTCGAGCGAGCACAGCGAATGCGTCACGCCCTCGATCGCATCCTGGATCGGGTGCGCAAAGTCGTACATCGGATAGATGCACCATTTGTCGCCGGTCTGATGGTGCGAGGTGTGCAGAATGCGGTACATCGCGGGGTCGCGCATGTTGATGTTCGGGCTCGCCATGTCGATCTTCGCGCGGAGCGTCTTTGCGCCGTCCGGGAACTCGCCGTTCTTCATGCGCTCAAAGAGATCGAGGTTTTCCTCGACGGAGCGATCGCGCCACGGACTGTTCTTGCCGGGCTCGGTGAGCGTGCCGCGGTATTCGCGCATCTCGTCCTTAGAAAGGTCGTCGACGTACGCCTTGCCGTCCTTGATGAGTTTCACGGCAAGCTCGTAGCACTGATCGAAATAGGACGAACCGAAGCGGAGCTGATCCCAATCAAAGCCCAGCCAGTGGATATCGTCCTGGATCGCCTCGACGTACTCGACGTCCTCCTTGGTGGGATTCGTGTCGTCGAAGCGCAGGTTGCAGGTGCCGCCGTATTCCTCGGCGATGCCGAAGTCGACGGTCA
Organism: uncultured Clostridia bacterium; assembly: GCA_946631895.1. Taxonomy (GTDB): domain Bacteria; phylum Bacillota; class Clostridia; order Christensenellales; family CAG-138; genus UBA3792. The sequence goes on along the minus strand of CAMPAN010000153.1, from coordinate 1,069 downwards.
GCGCCTTTGCGTGACCGATGTGCAGATAACCGTTCGGCTCGGGCGGGAACCGCGTTTTAACCGGGCGGTTCATGGTCTTGAGGTCTTCTTCGACAAACTCTTCGATGAAGTTTTTGCTCCGTTCTTCCATATTGCATCCTTTCCTCGGAGGGACCTCCGATCGGGTTTTCAAAATAATATCTAATTATAACGCGTACGCGCGCGGAGGGCAAGACGCGATTTGCGTTTTTTTCGCGTTCTTTACATAAGAAACGCGGGAAAGGACACAATAGCATTGCCGGACAAACCGACAAATTCCAAACGGAGGAACTTTCATGACCATGAAAAACGACAAACGGCGCGAGAATGACGAGCGCAACCGCAGAAGCAACCCGAACGAACGCAAGCGCGCGGACACGAACCGCGACGGCGACAGCCAGCGCAACCGCAGCGACAACGATCTCTATGGCGCGGATGAATACTGACGGACGATCGGGCAGACGCGGGAAGTTTTGCTATGTCCCGCGAAAAACGGTCCGGATCCCGTCCGATGTGGACGGAAGCTACACCGGAATGCCGATGACAAACGAGCAGTTTTCGCAGGGGATCCCCAAACCCGTGCAGGACGCGGACGATCTATAGACCCTTCGGGGTCTTTTTTTCATGCGGCTCTGCCGCAATTCATGTGCGAAGCACAATTCATGACCGTCAGGGCAATTCACAGCGAAGCTGATTCACGCGCCGCAGGACGATTCATGCGGGACGGTGTCCCGCGTTCGTGTGGCATCCTGAGGAGCATGCGACGAAGGATCATAAAGATTCTTCGCCTGCGGCAAGATTCTTCGCTTACGCTCAGAATGACACGGAGCGGCGCAAAGCGGCATTACTCCTTCGGAGCATGAAAACACCTCATCCGTCACTCCTTCGTCGTGACACCTTCCCCTCGGAGGGGAAGGCTTTGGGTGCGTATATACGGAGGCCCCCTTGTGTAAAGGGGGCTGTCGGCTGTAGGCCGACTGGGGGATTGTCATGTCCGTGGGCGTAACGCATCGACAATCCTCCCGTCTCGCTTCGCGATCCACCCTCCTTT
>CAMPAN010000152.1 GCA_946631895.1 uncultured Clostridia bacterium | reverse complement strand
TGTTCACCAACCGCGGCGCGATGCTGAACCTTCGGGTATCGGACATTCCCGAGACGCGTCCTTCCGCGCGGGCGGCGAATCTTGTCAGCATCGTCGAGCTCGAAAAGGGCGAAACGATCGTCGGCGCGTTCCCGGACCGTGACGAGGGCAGCTATCTGTTCTGCACGACCGGCGGCATGGTGAAGCGGTCGAGCGCCGCGGACTACCGCGTGCGCGGCAAGCGCACGGCGGCGCTGAATCTCAAGGACAAGGACACGCTTCTGGGCGCGTACCCGATGCCCACGATGGACATCCTGCTCGTCACCGAACAGGGCATGTGCATCCGCTTCGCCTCCGACTCCGTACCGGAGACCGGGCGCGCGGCGGCGGGCGTCATCGGCATCAAGCTGGAGCCGAAGGATCGCGTGATGGCGTGCATGCCGGTCGGTGACGAGGGCGAGCTCATCGTGCTTTCCGACCGCGGCTTCGGCAAGCGCAGCTTCCTCTTCGACTATGAACAGCAGGGGAGAAACGGCAAGGGCGTCAAGACGTTCGATTTCCGCAAGAACGGTTCTAACGGCACGAAGATCGCGTACGCCGCGACCGTGCAGCAGCCGTATACGCTTGTGATCGAACAGCGCCACGGCACGAAGACGCCGATCGACACCGAAAGCATCCACATCGAACCGAAAGCGTCGAAGGGCGAAATGCTGCTCGCGGTCATCCTCGACGACGACGTGGTATCGGCATATAGAAGCGACGAATAAGAACCCATAAAGAAAACCGCCCTCTTTTAAGGGCGGTTTTGTGTTTGGAAACGGTTATCTGCGGCGCGCGCCTCTCGCAAGCGAGAATAGGCGCAGCACGGTCACGAACGAACCGAGCGCGGCGAGCACGTAGGTCATCGCCGCGGCGCGAAGCATTTTCTTTGCGCCGGGGAGCTCGTCTTCGGCGAGATATCCGCCGTCCGTGAGCATTTCAAGTCCGCGCTTCGACGCGTTGAATTCGACCGGCAGCGTGATGAGCTGGAACAGCAGCATCATCACATAGAGCGCGACGCCCGCAAGCGCGATGTAGTAGCCGGCATTGCCGGTGCGCTGCGCAAGCAGCGACAGCAGCAGACCGCCGATGACGAGAAACGGTCCGATGCGGCATCCGATGTTTGCCATCGGCAGGATCACGCTGCGCATCTTCATGGGACGGTAGTCCTCATTGTACTGCAGCACGTGCCCGATCTCGTGCGCGGCGACGGCAAGCGCGGAAACGGAACGCGATCCGTACACCGCCTCGGAAAGCCCGACCACCTGATTTTTCGGATCGAAATGATCCGTCAGGCTTCCTGCAACCTGCTGGATGGGCAGGTCCAGCCCGTTGCGGTACAGAAGCTGCTGCGCAAGACCGGCGCCGGTCACGCCGCTTTTTGCGGGGACCTGCGCATATTTGCTGAAGACACTCGTCACGCGCGACTGCGCGATCAGAGACAGAATCATGACGGCGATTGCCAAAAAATAATAAATGTAGCCTTCCATGCTTGTATTATAGCGCATCTTCCGCCGAATTACCATTGCAAAACGTGAAAAATATGTTATAATTCTCTGTACGCAATGCAAAAATACAGCGACTTATTCCCCATAGGAGGCAGGGTTATGCAATATTTGAAACTGAAAGACATCCAGAAAGCGCCGGAAAGCTACGTCGGCGCGATCACCGTCTGCGGCTGGGTCCGCACCGTCCGCGAAGGCAAGGCGTTCGGGTTCATCGAGCTGAACGACGGCACGTCCTTCCGTCCCGTGCAGATCGTGTACGCAAACGACGAACGCAAGCTCGGCAAGGGGCTTACCACCGGCTGCGCCATCGTCGTCGACGGCGAGCTTGTACTCACGCCGGACGCGCCGCAGCCCTTCGAGATCCACGCAAACGCGATCGCGATCGAGGGCGAGTGCCCGCCGGATTACCCGATGCAGAAGAAGCGCCACACGCTCGAGTATCTGCGCACCATGCAGACGCTCCGTCCGCGTACGAACACGTTCCTTGCGACGTTCCGCGTGCGCTCGGTTACGGCGGCGGCGATCCACGAGTTCTTCCAGGACCGCGGCTTCGTCTACGTCCACACGCCGATCCTGACCAACGCGGACTGCGAGGGCCGCGGCGAGATGTTCCAGGTCACGACGCTCGATCTTGAAAACCTGCCCCGCACCGAGGACGGCAAGGTCGACTATTCGCAGGACTTCTTCAAAAAGCCCGTGCATCTAAGTGGTTCCGGTCAGCTCTACGGTGAAGCGTTTGCGCTGGCGTTCCGCGACATCTACACCTTCGGACCGACGTTCCGCGCCGAGTATTCCTTCACCGCCCGCCACGCGAGCGAGTTCTGGATGATCGAGCCGGAGATGGCGTTCTGTGACCTCGAGGGCGACATGGACGTTGCCGAAGCGATGGTCAAGTACATCATCAAAACGGTGCTCGAGCGCTGTCCCGCCGAGATGGAATTCTTCAACAAGTTCGTGGACAAGGGACTCCTCACGCGTCTCGACAACGTGCTGAACAACGAGTTCAAGCGCCTCACCTACACCGAAGCGATCGAGATCCTCAAAAACTCCGGCGAGCAGTT
>CAMPAN010000151.1 GCA_946631895.1 uncultured Clostridia bacterium | reverse complement strand
CCCTTGACCTCGCAATCAGTAGATATATACGACCAGCAGCTTCCATTCGCCGTCGATCTCGGCGGCGGTCATGGAGATCGTCCCGACGGAATTGCCTTCGATGAACAGCGTTCCGGAGATGACCCTATACTGCGAGGCTTCCGTGCCGAGCGCACGATTCGCTTCAAATAAGTCGCCGTCCGTCAGGATGCTTGTCTCCGCGGGGAACTCCAGCCGGAAGTTTTTCCCGTACTGCGAAGCGACCCTGTCGCGGAACTCCCCGGCGAGCGTGCGGTAATAGCGCTTCATCACGGCTTTCGGCGTTTTGCCCTCGCCGAACCGTTCCGGATGCTGTCCGAGCACCGGTACCGACGTTTCCGCAAGCCTGTACAGCCGGTCGCCGTCGCCCCGCTCCAACGCGGCAATCACGGCGTTCTGCACCGCTTCGGGTGAATCAAACCGATCCTTTGCGCCGCAGGAGACCGCCGAAATGATGACGACAAGCAGTACAACAAGCAGCAGCGCCGCAATTCCGCAGAATACCAGAAACCGCGGCGTGATATTCGGAAGCGATTTCGGCAGCCGCAGCCGGATTCGTTTTTTCGGTTTCGGTCTGACTTCCGCCGTTTCATCGAAAGCGATCGTCTGATCGCGTTCCGGCAGAGGAAGCTCCGTCCTCTCTTCTGCGACAGGTTCCGGTTCGGGATCCGGCGTCCGGTCCGGTTCCGTGTCCGGCGCCGTGTCCGACGCCAGTACAAGCTCCGGCTCCGTTTGGGCTTCCGTGCCGCAAAACCGGCAAAACCGCGCGCCTTCGTCAAGCTCCGCGCCGCAATGTCTGCATTTCATACAACCTCATTTCCGCGCAACCGCGCAAGGGACATTTTGTCCGATCCTTTGTGATTCTATCCTATCACGTCGAATCCGGAGGGTCAACGGAAGCGGCGCGGTGTTTCCAATGTTTTTACAACTCTGTGACATCCGAAGCTCTGAAACGGCAGGCAGGAAAACTGTTGCGAAATCGGAAAGCTGTGGTATACTGGACATATCGAAACAGATTCCGTACGCCGCATCGGGCGGGAAGGAGAAACGAATGAAGAAACGCTTGTTGGCATTGCTTGCGATCGTGCTGATCGCGGCGTTCCTGCTTGTGCCGCGCATCGGCATTGCCGATCTCGGCGATTTTTCCGGCGGCGGCGATTACGGCGGAGGCGGTTCCGACTGGGGCGGCGGTTCCGATTGGGGCGGCAGCTACAGCGGCGGCGATTACGGCACGTCCTATTCGTCCCGCGGCGGAGATTCGGGCAGCGCGTTTCGGACCATCGCCATATTTATCGTGGTGCTTATCGTCGTTGCGATCGTCATGTCCCGCATGAAGAAAGACGGAGCAAACCGTTCCGGTGCAAACCGTCCGGGTGCTCTGCGTACCGCTGCTTCGCTGCTGAAGCCGATCTCCGACATCATGGAGCGCGATCCGGACTTCTCGCCGGAGGATTTCAAGGAACAGCTCGGCAATCTGTATTTCAAGATGCAGGATTGCTGCATGAAACGTGACGTCGAGCCGATCCGTCCGTACTTTGCGGACGCGCTGTGGCAGCAGTTTAACCGGCAGGTGCAGCAGCTCAAGGCAAACCACCGTACGAATTATGTGGAGCGGATCGCCGTGCTTTCCGTGGACATCAAGGGCTGCTATCAGGACAAGGGCGAGGACGTGATCGTCGCCGAGATCTATACGCGCATCGTGGACTACACCGTGGACGACAACACCGGCGCGGTCGTTGCCGGCAGCAAGACACGGGAGAAGTTCATGACCTATGAATACTCGCTGTCGCGTCCGATCGGAAAGAAGACCGCCCCGCGCGAGGAGGGCGTCAGCGAACGCCACTGCCCGAACTGCGGCGCGCCGCTGTCGGTCAACGAGAGCGTCAAGTGCCCGTACTGCGGCTCGGTGGTCAGCTTCTCGGATCACGACTGGACGGTCTACGCGATCAAGGGCATCTCGCAGAGAACGGTATAAAAGGCAGAGAAGGATCCGCGAAAAGCGTTCCGCTTTTCTGCGTGTACTCCTCATCCGGCGCCTGCGGCGCCACCTTTCCCACATCAGGGGGAAGGCTTTTGGCACGTGACATTCTTGCCAACGAATCCGCCCGTCGCAACAACAACCCTTCCGGCTCGCTTCGCGATCCACCCTCCCTTACACAGGGAGGGCAAGAATGCGCGAGATCCTTGCCTCCCCTGTGCAAGGGGAGGTGCCGAGCGAAGTGAGGCGGAAGGGTTGTCGATAGATTGGATGACGCACCGACAACCCTTCAGTCACCTATCGGTGACATTGGATACTCCGCATACGCTTCGTTACAGCGGTGCCGTCGCGCGTTGAATCGCGCGTCGCCATCGTCCCCTTACACAGGGGAGCCAAGATGCGGAACGGGAAGATACGATCTTCCTCTACGGATTGTACGGGGTCCCGGCATACGTGAAGCGCAATAAAAAAAGGATGTTCGGAAAGAAACACACGTTCCGAACATCCTTTTTTGTGATCCTTACAGTTCTTCGAGAAGGGCTTTGAGTTCGCGGACGGAATCGCCGAAGACCTTCAGCGCGTCCTTGACCGGCTGCGGGCTCG
>CAMPAN010000150.1 GCA_946631895.1 uncultured Clostridia bacterium | reverse complement strand
TTTGCCTTTGCCTTGACGAGCGCGTCGTCGACCGCCCGGTCGTGAATCATCTGTTTGAAAAAATCATGTTCGTTCATGCCTGTCTCCTTTCCTGTTCCCTGTGTTCCAGCATGGCGCGGATTCGTTCCCTCGTGCGGTACAGCCGCTGCCGCACCGCTTCTTCCCTGATGCCGAGCGCTGCGGCGATCTCTTTCTGCGAGCGGTCATAGCCATAATAGAGCACGAACGCTCTCTGGTTGATCTCCGGCTCGTGTTTCAGAAGCCGCCAGACCTCGTCCATGCGCTCCTCCCTTAAAAGCCGTTCGTCGATCGGTTCGTCGTCCGATACGACCTCGAAATCCTCGGGCATCGGCTGCTCCGCCGCTTTGCGTTTCGCCGAACTGCGGTAATACCCTGCCAGCACCTTTTTCGCCACCGAAAAGAGATACCGCCGCGGATCCAGCACCGGCACGCCGCGCGTCAGCCGGTCATAGAACCGGCGGTAAACCTCCTGAAAGAGGTCCTCCGTCTCCGGATCGGCATTCGTGCGGAGCGTCAGGTAGCGCAGCAGGTCGTCACGCGTTTCCGCATAGATGCGATCAAATTGTTCGTCTTGTTTCATAAGCTCATTCCTTTTCAAAACCGGTTTCACCTATAAAGAGCCGTCAACCGCAAATTACATAACGCAAAGACGGTAAGGAAAACAGGATTTTTCATCGTCAGCGGACGTTCAGCGTGATCGCGTACTGCGGGAACTCAGTCGTCTCGGATTTCGTGTTCCATGCGGAAACACCGAGCGGGCTCCATGCCGTTTCGCCGAAGACCGAGTCCGGGCGTCGGGAATGTCGACACAAAAAACGGACCCTCCGGTCGGAAGATCCGTTTGTGTTTATGCCTTCTGTTTTTTCTTCAGGCGGTTCTGTTTCCCGACGCCCCACATGCGGAAGCCGGTGGAAACCAGCAGCACGCCGACCGCCATCGAACCCGCGATCGCCGCCGTCATCATGCCCTTGTCGTATGCCTCGGAAAGCATGCCGCGCCGGATGAAGTCCATTGTGTAATAGATGCCGGAGCCCGGGATCAGCGGGACGAGCGCGCACATCAGATAGCTCGTCGCCGGATACTTGCGGATGCGCGCCATGATCTCCGCGTAGATCGCCGAAGCCGCCGCGCCCAGAAGGTATGCCACCGGCTCCGCAAGCCCGAGCCGCATCATCAGCACGCAGACCGGCCACGAGATCGCGCTGCCGAGCAGCGCAAACGGAAGGCCCTTGCCGTGCATGTTGAACATCAGCCCGAATCCCAGCGTACCGATCACGCCCGCGATGCACTGGATCCACAGCGGATGGTCGATGGGCTGCATCCCCGCGACGATATCCGGGAAGAAATGCCGCGTCAGCGACACGCCCGAACTGGTTCCGAACGCCAGCGCGACCGCAATGATCATCACCTGCACGAGGCGATTCAAGCCCGACATGGTGTCGCCGTAGATGACGTCTCTGAGGCTGTTCGTAAACAGGAATCCCGGCACCAGCAGCATGATCGCGCCGATGACCGCGATATCCGCATTCTTGCAGAGCCCGATCGCCGTCAGCACGTTTGCGGCGATGCCGAGGATGAAGCTGCAGACGAAGGACGTGAAGAATGTGTTCGCGTGCAGTCTGCCCATGAACTTCAGCGACGCCCCGATCGCCGTGCAGCTGATTCCGGACGCGATCGCTTCCAGAATTCCGCCGCCGAAAAAGATGCCGAATCCCGCGCCGATCAGAAATGCGGAGAGATAATAGATCCACAGCGGATAGCGGCAGACCTTCTTTTCGGTCTCGCGCAAAAGCCGTCTCGCCTCCTGCATGTCCGGCGTTTCCGCGCAGATTCTCCGGCTCAGCGCCGTGAAGCGCTCGATGCCGTCCAGCATCGTTTCGCCGCTCTTCAGCCGGCGGATCTTGGTGATAATCCGTCCGCCGTCGGTTTCGAGGCTCGCCATGATGCAGCTCGGGATGACGAACGCGTCGACGCGCTCGATACCGTACGCGGCGACGATGCGGTTGATCGTCTCTTCCACGCGGTATGTTTCCGCGCCGCACGCCTGCAGCTTGTTCGCAAGAGAGACCGAAAACTCCAAAAGCTCCTCATAGAAGTCCTCGTCCTTCTCGCGCGCCTTGTCTGCCTCATTCTGCGCCGCGATCGCCTGCTCCGCAAGCGCGATCTTATCCTTTTTGCTGTACAGAATCTTTCGTTTTTCTGAGGGTATCATATTGAATCCGTTCCTCCGGGAAATATCTTGACAAAGTATATCAGCGCCGACCGGAAAATGCAAGTGATATCTGTGAAAAGTCCGGTCTTTTCAAACGGCGGAATCTGCGGTATACTGATAAAAATCAGTTTGACAAGAGGAACCGTTTATGTCATTGGAACGAGCAAAAGCCTATCTCAGAGAAAAAGGCTTTGAAGACCGCATCATCATCCCCGAACACAGCAGCGCAACGGTCACGGAAGCGGCGGAAGCGCTGGGCTGCGAACCCGGCATGATCGCCAAGACGCTGTCGTTTCTGCAGGGAGAACAGCCGGTGCTGATCCTTGCGGAAGGCACCGCGCGCATCGACAACGCCAAGTACAAGGCGC
>CAMPAN010000149.1 GCA_946631895.1 uncultured Clostridia bacterium | reverse complement strand
GCCGAATGCCGGCGCAAACTTCGGGATCGCTTCGACGATACCCATCATCAGACCGGAAGCGACGATCGCAGGGAGGATCGGGACGAAGATATCGCCCGGGGTCTTCAGGATCTTCTTCCACCACGGCATCTTCGATGCTGCGGCGGCCTTGACGTCCGCCTTCGATGCGGCGGACACGCCGGTGACGGCGAGAAATTCGTCATAGACCTTGTTGACCGTTCCCGTTCCGATGATCAGCTGGAGCTGACCGTTCGACTCGAACATACCCTTGACGCCTTCGACGTCTTCGAGCGCTTTCTTATCGATCTTACTGTTGTCTGCGATGACCAGACGAAGCCGGGTCGCGCAGTGTGCCGCGCTGATGACGTTCGAGCCGCCGCCTATGTATTTGGCGATCTCTTCAGCGCACTTGCGGTAATCCAGTGCCATAGATTGCTAACCCCCTTTTGTATTCAAACTCCCTTCGAGGCTGAAAAGAGCCTGTATTCTTATTCATTATACCGTATGTTTTCGCAAAACGCAAATGCTATTTCTGTTTGGGCGGATAATTCTTTTTGTCGCGTTTCGTCTTTTCTTTTTCCGCTCCGCGTGCTATACTGAACACACGGAAAGGAGCGGCGCATGGCGGAACAGACAGGCAGATGTACACGGTGGCACATGATATTTTCCGGCGAAGTACAGTTCGTCGGCTTTCGCTATACCGCAAGGCTCCTCGCAAAGAAGTTCGGTCTTTCCGGCTGGGTCCGAAATCTTCCGGACGGACGCGTGGAGCTTGAAGCGCAGGGACCCGTATCGGATCTGCGCCGGTTTCTTCTGCAGCTCAAAAGTCAGCCGCACTTTCACATAGCGCACTGCGCGATCACGCCGGTCGAACCGGATCCCTCAGAACGGCGCTTCACCGTTCGCGATACCATAGAATGAAAAAGGACTGCAAAACGCAGTCCTTTCTTTTCAGATCAATCCGAGCTGTTCAAATGCGATCGCAAGTCCGTCTTCGTCCACTGCGGGGCAGACGACGTCGCTCAGTTCCTTGAGCTTCGGGCTGCCGTTGTCCATGCAGACCGAAGTCCCGACGGTCTCGATCATCTCGAGATCGTTCATGCTGTCGCCGAAGCCGATCGTATCCTCGATCGCGATTCCGAACGCGTCCGCCACGATCCTGACGCCCTTGCCCTTGTCGAAGTTGCGGTTAATGAGTTCGCCGTTCAGACAATGATGCGCCGCAACGTCCTGCACGACAAATTTGAAATCCTTCTCCAGCGCTTCCCGCGCGGGCACGAGCTGGCTTGCCTCGGTGCACATAAACACGATCTTATAGACGGGACGCCCGTCGTATTCGTGCATCGGCAGGATGTTGAGCTCCTCGGCGAGCGCCTTGCGCCACCGCACGAGCTCGCTGTTGCCCTCCCCTGCGCTTGCCAGAAAATCGCCGAGATCCTCGTCGCCCCAGGTCGCATCCTTCGCCTCGATCGTACGGAACACGCCGTTCTCCTTCAAAAGCCGCATGCCGGTTTCCAGCTGCTCCGGCGTCATCGGACAGTCAAAGAGCACCTTGTCGCCCGCAAAGACGTAGCCGCCCGCCGCCGCGACAGCGCCCTCGAACCCGAGCGCAAGCACCGGGGCGAGCATCGCGGGATTGCGTCCCGTGCAGAGAAACACGAGATGCCCGTTCTTCTGCGCCGCTTTGATCGCTTTCATCGCACTTTCGGGAGGGGTGTTGCTGCCCGCCGGGGTCAGCGTGCCGTCGATGTCCAGAAAAATCAGTTTTTTCTTCATGCCGTTCCTCCGTTACATGTTTTGATGCAGCCAGATCCAGCCGCCCGCAGGCAGCTCGACCGCGCCTGCGTCGCGCCGCTCGCCGGTGATGAGATCGGTGAACAGGGAGAGATCCTGCACCCACGCGACCTGCGGTTCATCGGAGAAATTGAACAGCGCGAGCAGCTTCTCTTTCTGGTAATAGCGTCCGATGCCGAGTACATGGTCGTTGTGCGTATCGAGAACCCAGGTGTCCGCCTCGTCGTCGAACACGCGGAACTTCGCGCGAAGCTCCTCCTGCCGCTTGATCGCGCGGAAGACCTTCCCCTCGGTCGACGTCTTCAGCTCTCTGCGTTTCGCTTTTGTCCAATCGAGGTTGCCGCGGTGCAGGTACCGGCTGTCCTCCGCCTTCAAAGGATCGTCGTGATAGCCGTAATCGTTCTCCGCCGCGATCTCGTCGCCGCTGTACAGCACCGGCACGCCACTCATCGTGAACATCAGCGCATGGAGCATGTTGTCCCTGCGGATCGCGTCGGAAAGCGCCGCCTTGTCGCCGCTCTGCTCCGCCGCTTCAATGCCGCACAGCGAAGCCGTCGTTCCGCAAAGCCGTGCGTCACCGAGCCGCGGATCGTCGTTATAGAGCTCGCCGCGCGCAAAGCTGCCCATCCATTTGCCGGTCAGATAATCGTTGAGATACTTCTTGTGCGGGATCTCCTCCTGTCCGAACCAACGCAGGAAGCCGTAATCCAGTCCCCAGCCGATGTCGTCGTGGCAGCGGAGATAGTTCAAAAATGTGTACTGCTTGGGAAGGCTGAACACCTGCTCCATCTGATGCTTTAAAAGCCGCACGTCTTTCGTCGCCACCGTATGCCAGATCGACGCCATCGTCGTGACGTTATAGAGAAGATGGCATTCGGGCTTTTCGACCGT
>CAMPAN010000148.1 GCA_946631895.1 uncultured Clostridia bacterium | reverse complement strand
CGTTTTCGACGCTTTCGAACTCCATTTTATAGGCGCGGTTTTCGTGATAGACCTCCACGACGAGCCAGCGGGACAGCGCGTTCACGACCGAAGCGCCGACGCCGTGCAGACCGCCGGAATAGGAATACGCCGCGTTGCCGAACTTGCCGCCGGCGTGCAGCTGCGTAAAGACGACCTCGACGCCGGAAACGCCGAGCTTCTCATGGATGCCGGTAGGGATGCCTCTGCCGTTGTCGGTGACGGTGACCGAATGATCGCGGTGCAGCGTGACCGTGATCTCGTCCGCATAGCCGTTCGCCGCTTCGTCGATCGCGTTGTCCACGATCTCCCAGAGGAGGTGGTGCAGTCCCGGCAGACCGGTGGAGCCGATATACATGCCGGGACGCATGCGGACCGCGTCCAGACCCTCCATGACCGTTATATTTTTGACGGAATACTCTTCCATATATATCCTCCGAAATCAGGTTCCAGACATTATACCACAAGATGTTGTGTTTGCGAAATTTTTGCTCCGCATTTTACGTTTTATTCATATTTCATGGAAAATTTGCTTTTCGGACGCAAATATGGGGTGACAAGATCGGTCGATTGGTGTATAATCTACGATGTATTTATATGTGGAAGTGTACCGTCACGGAGAAAGGAGCCGCATGGAAACCGGATTTCATCATGTACCGATCATGGTTTCGGAAGTTCTCGCGCTCCTGGAGCCCTCCCGCGGCGGGATCTTCGTGGACGGCACGCTCGGCGGCGGCGGTCACGCGGAAGCGGTGCTCTCCGCGCTGCCGGAAGGCGGACGGCTCTTCGGCATCGACCGCGACGACGAAGCGCTCCGGGCGGCCGGCGCAAGGCTTGCGCGCTTCGGCGACCGCTTCACGGCGATCAAGGGCAATTTTTTCGACATGAAAGCGCTGCTTGCGGAGCACGGGATCTATCGGGTCGACGGGATCCTTCTGGACCTCGGCGTTTCCTCGCATCAGCTCGACGCGGCGGAACGCGGCTTTTCCTACAAGGCGGAAGCGCCGCTCGACATGCGTATGGACCGAAGCGCGCCGCTCACGGCAAGGACCGTCGTGAACACGTGGAGCGAGGCGGAACTTCGCAATATCTTCTATGAATACGGCGAGGAGAAGTTTTCCGCGAAGATCGCGTCGCGCATTGCCGAACGGCGGAAGGAAAAGCCGATCGAAACGACGACGGAGCTTGCCGAGCTCATCAAGGGCGCGATCCCCCCAAAGTTCCGGAACGAACCGCAGCACCCCGCGCGGCGATGTTTTCAGGCGATCCGCATCGCGGTCAACGGCGAGCTGGACGGGCTGGAAGCGGCGATCCGTTCGGCGCACGACCTGCTGAATCCCGGCGGACGGCTTGCCGTGCTGACCTTCCACTCCCTCGAGGACCGGATCGTGAAGAACACGTTCCGCAGCTTTGAAAACCCGTGCACCTGCCCGAAGTCCGCGCCGGTGTGCGTCTGCGGCAAAAAGCCCACCGCAAAGGTTCTGACGCGCCACCCGCTCGTCGCTTCGGAACAGGAACAGAAAGAGAATTCCCGCGCGACGAGCGCAAAGCTCCGCGCGATCGTGCGCATGGATCCGCTCGACGGATCATATTGATGAAGAAAGGAGATGCGGCATGGACGTTCAGTTCAACGATGATCTGCCGAAACCCGGCAGCGCCAAAACAAGAATCTATTCGCCGAACAAGTCGGGTTCCCCGACGCCGGTGCTGGAAGACGCGTCGATGCCGATCCGCCCCCAGCCGACCCGCGAGACGGTCAAGAAGAAGACGAACGTACGCACGGAGGTGCGGCTGACCACGGCGAGCAAGGTCCTGATCCTGCTTTCCGTATTCGTGGTCGCGGCGACCGCGCTAATCGCGCTGTTCGGCGCGGCGAGCTATGCCCGCATCATCAGCGATACCGCCGCCGTGAACAAGGAGATCGATTCCTATAACGAACAGATCTCGCAGATCAGAAAATCGCAGAGCTCGATGAACGACTTTGCAACCATCAACGAAGTCTGCCGGAGACTCGGCATGACAATGAACTGGTACAGGGCGAACTCCGACACCGTTTTCAGCGTGCCGTCAGCCACGGCAACGCAGGCGCCGTCGACCCCCGCGCCGAGTACCCCTTCGCCGGACGGAGAACAACCATGAAGCTGCCGAAACTCGCGAACCGCCGAAAGCCCAGACGCACCGGAACAAAGCCCGGGCGCAGTTCGGGACGCGTGCAGATCGCACCGCAAAAGAGAAAACTGCTGATCGCAATGCTGATTGCCGGCGTCGCGTTTCTTTCGGTGATCGGCAAACTATTTGACGTGTCGATCATCAAGGGAAAGGACTGGACGAAAAAGGCGATGAGCCAGTGGACACGCGTGACGAGCCTGAAGGCCGAGCGCGGACGCATCCTCGACCGCAACGGCACGGTGCTCGCAAGCTCCTATACGACGTATCAGGTCTGTCTGAACCCGCAAAACATTCAGGAGTCCGACCGCGAGCGTATCGCGTACATCCTGTCCACCTACCTCCAGATGGACTACGACAGGGTCATGACGAAAATGACCAAAACGCGAGAGAAAAACAAGGAAACGCACGAACGCGTGCTGCTCTCGCAGGTCAAGCTCAAGGACCAGGTCGATAAAGAGGTCATCAGTAAGCTCAACTCCATGCAGCTCGGCAGCGGCGT
>CAMPAN010000147.1 GCA_946631895.1 uncultured Clostridia bacterium | reverse complement strand
ACGATGACCTCGGTGTCGCCGTAGTCGATCGTCTTCAGCGCATGGTACAGCGAGAAGCGCGCCGCGTCCTTCTGATTCTCCGCGACCGCGTCCTCAAGGTCGAGCATGATGCTGTCGCAGCCGTAGATGTAAGCGTCCTTGATGAGACCCGGCTTTTGCGCGTTCATGAACATCATGGTGCGGCGCAGCCGGAACCGTTCGGGTTTCGGTCTCGGGATCATTGGATCATACCTCCCCACGGAATGTCTTTTTCGGATGCGTCGCTGCTGCGGAACACCGCGCACTCCACGCGCGCCTTCAGCGTGCAGTCCAATGCGCCCTTGTCCACGACGCTGATCCTGACGTTGTCCACGCCGAGACGCGCGAGCGTCTCCAGGACCGTCTCCTTGATCTGCCGTCCGTACTGGTTCATGACGCTTGATGTCAGCGTCAGTTCGATTGTTCCCTCGCCCGGTTCCACGGAAACGAGCGCGTCGCTGGATTCCACCGTGCCGGCAACCGCCGGTTTTTGAATGATCATGTGTATCCTCCTTATTCTTTACGGGATATCCCCGCACATTATATCCTTATCATACCACGCGCGCGCGGGATTTGAAAAGAGAAAAAGCAGTTTTTTTCATAAAAATGTATAAAAAAACGGCGGCGAACCGTTTTGCCGCCGCCGTTTGCCGATTGTTTTACGCTTCGCCGTCCGTTCCCGCAACCGGGACGTTCTTCAACAGGATCGCATAGGGACCGTCGTAGCCGATCTCGGCGTAGCGATCCGTGGAGAACACGAGATCCTTCTGCGCTTCCAGAATGCTTCCGTTGATCGAGCCGCCGGTGACGGGCGTCATTTTGCCGTCCTCGATCAGATACGCAAGCCGGATCTCGCCGCCGAAGTGCCCGGAGAAGGAATCCATCTCGAACCCGGAGAACGTGACCGCCCAGAGACACGGGCGTTTCTGCATCTGGGCAAAGGACATCGTGCCCGGGTTGTCGCAGGAGAACTTGCGGTAATTACCCGTCGGTTCGACGCCGAGGTAGCGGCAGAAGCGGTTCGATCCGTGTGTGCTGCGCATCACGCCGTTTTCCAGAAGCGCGCGGTCGCGCATCGGGATGCCTTCCCGGGAATACGGCGCAAGCGCCCGCATCGTGAGCGTGATCCGCTCGCCCCTCGTTTCGCCCTGCACGTCGTCGCCGACCTTCCAGGTCGAATAGCCGGGGTAGATCATATTCGCCGCGGTGCGTTCGCCGTAGAACCACAGCGTCATCATCACGTTTTCGTCGGTCAGGATCACGTCGTAATTGCCGCTCTTCAGGATCTTCTGCGCCCGCGCGCGGTCGCGCACAAACGTCAGCGCTTCCTTTGCCTGCGCCGAGAGCGCGTCCGTGTTCAGCTCGGTGTACGCAAAATCGCGGTACATTTCGACGTCCTCGGGTTCCTTCGCCTGTACGACGTATTCGCCTTTGACCTCCGCTTCGATCCACGAAACGTCGGCGCCGCGGGAGCTGATCACATGCGCGTGCTTCTGAATGACGAAGACTTCCGCGGAGTTCAGGAATGCGCCGGGTTCGCAGTCCGCTTTGAACAGCGCCGCCGCCATCTCGCCCGCGCTTTGTTCCGGCGCCTGTTCCGTAAGTTTGCCGTGCGCCTCGACCGTCGGCGCTTGCACGGGATCCGGCAGCTCATAATAGGGATTCATTGCAAACTGCGCGGCAAAATACGCGTCCTGCAGTGCCTTTTTGATCTCCTCGTCGGTCATCGCCGCAAGCACGGTCACGTCGGTTGCCGCGCGCAGCTTTTTGCCGTCCTGTTCGCCCGTGCGGAACACGGTCACGACGAACTTTTCGACGTCCTTGATGCGGCGCGTGTCAAGCTGCTTCTTCACAAAGAACAGCTCCGCGGTCCGCTCCGTGTATCCGTAAACGATGTAATCCGAAATGCCCGCTTCCGAAAGCAGTCTCTTGATTCGTTCCATAGCGTTCCCTCCTTAACCCAGGCGGATGCGCGCCTTCATGTACGCGCCGCCGTCGGAGACCTTGACCCATTCCTTGTAGCCCTTGCCGCAGTAGCCGCCGCCCGCAAGCTGAACCTTTCCGCCCATCATCGAAACGGATTTCAGAAGGTCCGGCACGTACCCGGTCAGCACGATCGGCGAGAAGACTCTGCCGGTGAGTTTGCCGTCCTTGATCTCGCGCGCAATGTTGACCATGCACTGGATGCCCCAGTTCTTCGGGTCCTCCATGCCGCTGGTCGGCTCCTCGAGCAGGAATCCGTAGGGGATCGAGGCGATCATCTCCTCCTTCGTGGCGTCGCCGCCCTCGAAGTACGTGTTCGTCATGCGGGTGTACGCCTTGCGCTCGTAGCTTTCGCGCCGTCCGTTGCCGGTGGGTGAAACGCCGAGACGCGCTGCGGAGAGCGCATCGCACATGCCGCGGCGCAGCACGCCTTTGTCGATGACGACCGTGTCGCCGGTCAGCGTGCCCTCGTCGTCGAACGCCCACGTCGCGCACTCGTCGACCGTCGAACCGTCGTGCATGGTGACCAAAGGACTTGCCACGTATTCGCCCATGAACTGCTTTGCCTGCGCGCGATCCTTAACGAACATATCCATCTCCACGCCGTGCCCGAACGCCTCGTGCACGATCATGCCGGTGACCTCCGGATCGCAGACGCATTCGTATTCGCCGGGGATCATCGGTTCGGA
>CAMPAN010000146.1 GCA_946631895.1 uncultured Clostridia bacterium | reverse complement strand
TCTTCGTCCGCGGCAGGCTCCTCCGCTTCGGCTTGCCCGGGCTTTTTTTCGGAAGGCTTTCCGATCAGGATCAGCAGCACAACGGAGAGCACGCCGAGCACGATCAGCGCCAGCATCCGCCGCGCGTCGCGCACCGTAACGGATACGGTCGCGGCTGCCTCCTCGCCCGCTTCGGTCCTTGCGGTCACCGTCAGCTTTGTTTCGCCCGCGCCGTGCGCGATCACATACAGCGTGCCGTCGTCGCGAAGCAAGCCCTCCGCGATCGCGGGATCCGCGCTCAGAACGGTGAAGGTCAGCGCGCCGCCGTCCTTTGCCCGAAAGCCCGCGGTATATGCGGGGATCGGTTTTGCAGCGTCGTCGCGCGCGCCGAGCGGCAGCGACAGCCTGAGTTCCGGATCGTTCGGCACGGAGACGGGATCCGGTTCCGGCAGGGCGGATCCGGTCTTTGCGGTACAGGCAAGCGTCAGCATCAGCAGCAGCGCCGCGCACAGGGTCAATGCTCGTTTCATGATCGTTCCTTTCCTGTTTCAGGGGAGAAGCAGCGTGAAGAGATCGAAGAGATCGATCCCGCCTGCCCATTCCTCCTCGTAGTCTCTGCCGCCGTCGAACAGCGACAGCCAGTCGCTCCAGTCGAACCCGCCGGAGTAGTCGTCCCAGCCGTTCCAGCCGTCGAAATCGAAGAATCCGGCGTCGGTCTGAACCGAAACGAACTGCCCGAGCCATTCGATGTAGTCCGCATCGAAGCCCGCGTTGCGGAACACGCGCTTCAATTCGTTATAAAAGCTGCGGTCGCCGTACGGGAGCGTGACCGAAAGTCCGGAGAGCGTCGATTCGCCCGAGGTCGCGCCGTAGTATGCGATCGACCGGTCGAGCGCTGCCGAAAGTGCGTCGGACGTCTTTGCGGGGATATTCGCCGCAAGCGAGAGTATGTCGGTGATATAGTAATCGTCGAGCGACGCATCGTCGGTGAGCCAGCCGCCGACCGCGCGATGGAGATGCGGATGCGCGCGAACGGTCGATTCGCGGAGCTGGCTGTAGTTCTTCGACAGCAGCGTTTCCTCGTTCGCGTAGGCAAACTCGATCCACGCGGGGTACAGAAGCGTCATATACGACTCGTCGATCAGCGCAAGCGTCATGCCGCCGTCCTCGGATGCGTTCCGGTCGGCAACGCGGATCGAATCGTCGATCGCGATCCCGGCAAGCGCGGGCGTGTCGATCGCCGGGTTTTCGGCAAGCGCAGAAAGCCATCCGCCGTACGACCAGCCGCAGCCGGGCTCGAAATCCTCGGAAAGAAGCGTATAGTCGCAGAAATCATAGAGCGCGCAGCACACCTCGAGCGACGACATCAGGCAGCAGTCCATGCCGATGAAATCGAAATACACGCCGCCGTCGCGGAGCGCGATCTGCATCTCGTCGATCGTCAGCGAGGAGCGGAAGCTCTGAAATTCGTCGTAGCCGTAGCCGTAAACCGGACCGCCGCCGTGGTCCCAAAGGATCAGAATGTAGCGGTCCGCCGGCGCGGTTTCTGCGCCCCAGCGGATGAAATCGGACAGCGTCGAAGGAACCGTCGTATCGAGCTGTCCGAGCGTGCCGTCCAGCAGCGTGAGCTTGTTGCGATCCACACGGTAGCGTTCGGCGCGCCGCGAGGAGACCCCGAGGCGGCTGTCCCATCTTCTCGTGCCGACCGTCTCCACAAGGATATTGACCCGTTCGCTCTTTTCGGCGCGGATCATCTCAAGAAGGTCGTTGGTCGCCTCGCCGTATTCGGATTCGAGATCGGAGCCGTTCATCAGCACAAGGACCGTCACGACGTCGGTGCCGTCGTCCTTCAGCTGTACCTTTTTGGGTCGCACCCACGCCGCGGGGGCTGCGTGCGGAACGGGCGTTTTCAAGGAGACCTGCCCGTCGAAAATCACAGGGTCCGGCGTGTCCTCCGGCTGCGGCGTTTCCGAAACGGCGGTCGGAGCGGCGGTCTGCGGCGGAACGGTCTCCATCCACGCGTCGCTGTGATCGGGCAGCCATTCAAACCCGCCGCACGCCGGCATGCAGCCGTCGGAGCCGATGCAGCTTCCGCAGATTCGCATGCAGGAGCATGCCGAACCGAACAGGACGACCAGTGCGGCGATCACAACGATCGCGACGATCAGTCCGGTCAGTTTGCGTTTCGGCTGCGGCGTGCGTTCCACGGACGTTCCCCTTTCCTTTGATGTTTCATCAGCATATCACAGATCGCGGCTTCCCGCAAGCGGTTCGGGCGGCGCCGCTGCGTCACCCGCGCAGGCGGTAAAACGGAATGCGGACAAAGCGTTTGCCGCGCGGCTTTGCGTACGGGTCGCGGTCGGTGCGGCGGTATTCCCTGCGGATGCCGAAAAAGTACCGGAACGCGATCCGCTGCGTGAGCCGGTATACGTCGCCCGTGTCGATCTCGATCGAACGGCATTTGCGCTCGATCAGCGCCGGACGGAACAGCAGCGTCGTAACATGACGGACGTGCCTGTAGCCCTTTACCGAAAGATATGCGTTCAGATGGTATCTGAGCTCGAACGTCATGCAGGGCGCGGAGAACAGAAACGGCTCGCCGAACTGCTTCCGGTACTGTTCCGAAAGCGTCGCCGCTGCAAACGCGCACAGCCGTTTCGAACCGAGCGCGCGCGAAAGCCTCGCCCACTCCTCCGTCCGTTCGGAAAGGTCGACGCGAAAGCCCTC
>CAMPAN010000145.1 GCA_946631895.1 uncultured Clostridia bacterium | reverse complement strand
CGTTCCGATCCCGCCTATCTTCGTCTCACGCCGCTCGGCATGGACCATCTTGATTCCGTCCTCAGGGACTTCCGCGAACGAAAGCTGATTGACTTTTTCCGGTAGCATTCTTTATGCGGCTTGCCGCAATTCATGACGTTTTGCGTCAATTCATTCCGTCAGGCAATTCATCCTCTTTGTATTCAAGCAGGGGTGTTTTATTGATCGAAAGATAAAAGCGTTATCGAAGGATCCTCATGCATGTAGTATACGGGGTAGATCTCCGTGGATAGTACCTGACCGCCCAGATAGCCGTCGACAGGGCGAATGCGGCAGATGACACTCTCATACATCACCTCAAACCCGCTTCTGTAACCATACAGGCAAATGGTACCGTCCGGTTCCATAACCGCCTGCCGCACATGTCCTTTACAATAATAATCCGACGGAAGCAGCGGAATCGTTCCTGCCGGTAAATCTTTCCATGCATCCTCATCATCCGCGTGTTGCCCGTCGGGTATCATACACGGACGTCCGACCGTGCTTTGGAAGAAGTCTTCAAGCTCCTTTTGCGAAACAATGGCGCCTTTATCGCCGAATTGGTTCTGTATCGTCCCTTCTCCGTGCAGGTAGGGAGGAAGAACGTCCCCGTAGTTATAAAAGAGAGCGTCCAGTATACATTCTTGACACAGGCTTTCCCATTCATCCGGATTGGATAACCTGTTTGCTTCTGCGTAAACGCTCTCATAGAGATACCCGATCAAAAGCAGATCGTCGAACAGCCCGCGCTGTTCTTCGCTTAGCTCCAGCCCGGCTTCCGTTGACAGGGGATACACCACCGTGTATTCGGGCGCGCTGTGATCGGCGCAGATGATCCGCTCCGTTCCCGTGTTATCGAGATAACGGAGATACACAAACGCTTCTGCCCGATCTCCGTCGGACATTGTTTCGATCCCGGTAAAAACGAGATCAGTCAGTCCTTCGGTAAAAGGAAGCTCCTGAAATCTGGCATACGTATTGTTCCAGTTCCATGCTTCTACGCAGATGCCGGGTTGACCCAGACGGAAGGCATAATAGATTTTCAATCCGTCTCCCTCATACAGCGGCGCGGGCGAAACAGAATCAGCGTCCTGTCGGTCGACGGCTTCCGGCGTACAGTCAACCGCTTCGGATGACGGTTGTGTTTGTACGGATGACTGCACACAGCCGAATCCTGCAGCAAGGAGCAGACACAGGCATAAAACAAAGCATAATCCGCGTTTTGCATTCATGGGATAAACCTCTCCGATTCTGACAGAACATGATTCTATCGACTATATATGCATTTTATCAGATTATTGCAAAATAGCTGTGTTATTTTGGTAAAATATGTTTCGAATCGTGATTTGTTTCCCTGATACTATTTATGCGTTATACATTTTTACAGATAACAACAGCCGCCCGGTCGGGTGGCTGTTATCATAAAGTAGCGCATTATCCGTCAATATCAATTTCGTCGTTTTGCTCGCTTTCGGCGGGGGAGATGCGGCAGAAGCATCTTGCCGAGTGGACCATGGCGTAGAAGCGTTCGGCGGCTTCCGCGTCCAATGCAGCGATATCCGTTTTTCTGAACTGGTAAAGGATCGTGATCCCGTCGTTCTCGAAAAAGATCATGGAGGACCGCGTCCCATCGGTCTGCGGG
Organism: uncultured Clostridia bacterium; assembly: GCA_946631895.1. Taxonomy (GTDB): domain Bacteria; phylum Bacillota; class Clostridia; order Christensenellales; family CAG-138; genus UBA3792. The sequence continues at coordinate 1,071 of CAMPAN010000145.1, read as the reverse complement.
TCTCCGTACTGCACGACGCCGTAAGGCGTGTTTTTGAGATATCCGCCGAAATAGGCGCTCGGCGCGACCTCGATAAGCAGCGTATCGTCCAATTCTTCGTTGTAATAGGTTGCCTTCAATACGCGATGCTCGGCGTGAAGCGCGTCGGCGCTGTCGCTGTATAAATTGAAGCCTTCCTCGGTCAGAACATAACCTTTTTCAATTTCGGTCGGGAACAAGTATCCGAACGCGGCGTCGAGTTCTTCATCCAGAATGGGGTTCGGCACCTTGCATTCCGTGTCGTTGACCGGCGCGCCTTCGCTTTCCGCTTCTATGGGCTCCCGGCTTGCGGTAAACCAATTCAATCGAATTCCCACAACGCCGACGACGGCAAGCAGCAAAAGAGCAACGGCGGGGATCAGCAGTTTTTTTGTATGCAGCATCGTTTTCTCATTTCTTTTGCCTTCGGAACGGTTCGCGGAAAGGATCGCGGAAAGCACCCGCGCATCCTGCGCGCCGCTCGGTTCGATCGTGTTCCATGCAGCAACGATACAGTCATTTTTCATCGAAATCGTCACCTAACCTTTCTTTGAGGATTGCGCGCGCCTCGCGAAGCTGATTGCGGACGGTTGACTGCGGCTTTTTGAGAATCCCCGCGATTTCCGCGCCGGTATAACCCTCGTAATAATAGAGATACACTGCGGCTTTATACCGGCCCGGAAGCGCCAGAACCGTCTCCAGGACCTCGTTCGCTTCAATGGGCTTTGCATCGGGCAGATCGTAACAGCGGTCGATGTCCTCGCGCTTCCGCCACCAATGCTTCAACTGGTTTTTGCACACGTTCGACGCGGTGCGGATGAGCCATGCCTTTTCATGTTCCTCACTCTCGAACGCGGGAGCGCTCTTGATCAGCCGGATAAAGGTCTCCGAAACGGCGTCCTCCGTATCGGCGGGGTTTTTGAGGTAAGCAAAGCAGACTCGCCAGACCGTACTCTTGTGGCGCGCATAGAGCTCCGCGATCTCTTTGTCCGTACGCAACAAAGGATTCTTCATATTGCCTTGCCCTCCTTTCACTATACATACAATCGGGGA
>CAMPAN010000144.1 GCA_946631895.1 uncultured Clostridia bacterium | reverse complement strand
AGGATGCAGCGGAACAGGGTCGTTTTGCCGACGCCGTTCGGTCCGAGGATCGCAAGCAGCTCGCCGGGCGCGGCGTCGAATGTGACGCCCGAAAGCACCGGCGTTTTTTGATATGCAAAGCGGAGATCGCGAACGGAAAGACTCATAGCGTTTTCTCCTTTCGCAGCAGAAGAAAGATGAAAAACGGCGCGCCGATCACCGCGGTCAGGATCCCGATCGGGATCTCGGTCGCCAGCAGGTTTCTGGAAACGTCGTCGACAAGCAGCAGAAACGCCGCGCCCGTGAGCATGGAGCACGGCAGAAGCCCGCGGTTGTCGCTGCCGATGAGCTTTCTCGAAAGATGCGGCACGACAAGCCCCACCCAGCCGATCACGCCGGACACGGCGATCGCCGCCGCGGTAACGAGCGTTGCGCACAGGATCAGCACCGCGCGCAAAAGATCGGTGTTCACGCCGAGCGCCCTTGCCTCGCTGTCCCCGAGGGAGAGGAGGTTCAGCCGCCAGCGCAGCAGCAGAATCGGAACCAGTCCGATCGCCATCGGGATCGCGGCGGCAGGGATCGCGGAAAACCGCGTGCCGGACAGCGAGCCCAGAAGCCAGTAGGTGATCGCTGGAAGCTGATCAGAGGGATCCGCAACGAGCTTCAGGTACGACGTGCCCGCCGAAAACAGCGAGCCGATCATGATCCCCGCAAGGATCAGATTGACCGTCCGAAGCCCCGGCGCGTACCGCGCAACTGGAAAGACGAGCAGAACCGTCAGGAGCGCGCCGAGAAACGCAAAGACGGTGATGTATTGCTGAGAACAGCCCAGAAGGATCGCAAGCGCCGCGCCGAACGCCGCGCCGTTGGACGCGCCGAGGATGTCCGGCGACGCCATGGGATTTCTGAACACGCCCTGAAACACCGCGCCCGCCGCCGAAAGCGAGCAGCCGACCAGGATCGCCTGGATGATCCGCGGCAGCCGGATGTCGACCACCGCCCGCTCCATGGCGCCCGCGGCTTCATGCGCGCCGCCGGACAGCGAAAGGAGCCGCCGCCACAGCGCGCGCACGACCTCCGAAAGCGGCACGGGATAGCGCCCGACCGTCAGCGAAACGAGCGCAAGCAGCAAAAGCACGCCGCCCAAAGCGAGCAGCACCGCCGCGCGTCTGTTTCGTGTTCCGGTCATGTACCATCGAGGTCCTTTCGTTATTCTCCGAAAAGTATAACACTCCGGCGGAAATGCCGCAAGCGAATTCCGGAATATGCGGCAATGACGAACGATGTTTTGCATGGGCGCAGAGGAGCTTCCGGGGTACGGGCGGGGGACGGGCGTTTCTTCGGGGATCCGGCGTGCGGACAGAAAATGATGCGGTTTGCCGCAATTCCGTGTTGAGAAAAACGGCGGGTTGTATTATAATAATTATATTGACGATTGAACGATGCAGGAGGGTCACCCATGTCGTATTCCGGTAGAATGCAGCAAAGCCATTATTACAGCGTCTTTTTCGCGCCGCGCGGACGCGACCGCATGTACGATCTCGGCATGCAGATCGCGCAGCTCTATCTGTCGCCGTTCGACAAGCTGATAGGTATCATCGGCGAAGCGGGCTCCGGCAAGAGCATGCTGATCAAGGGCATGTTCCCGGGTCTGGAGCTCACGAACGACGACGACGGCGTGAACGTGCGTCCGCTGCCGATCCTCGATCTCGAGGGCTCCGGCTTCTTTACTGCGCACACCTATCACGTCGATATCCGCTTTGAGGCGGCATTCACGCAGCTCGGCGTGCTTGCGGAGGCGATCCTCGAAGCGATCAAAAAGGGCAAGCGCGTCATCGTCGAGCATTTCGACATGATCTATCCGTTCCTGAACGAGCGCAACGCCGACCTGATGATCGGCGTCGGCGACGAGATCATCGTGTCCCGCCCGACCATCTTCGGTCCGATGCCCTCTGAGCTGCACGACAAGGTCGCAAAGTCGATCGTGTACCGCCGCATGGCGCACACCGCCGAGGATCTCTGCGAGATATTCCTGCCCGAGGAGGAGTACAGGCGCGCGCGTCATCGCGACATCAAGCACGGCTTCCTGCTTGCGTTCGACGATCACGAGCCGAACGTCGATATCGACGAGCTTGAGCTGAAGGTCAGCACCGCGATCGCGTCCGATCTGCCGATCACCTATGTGGACGAGGGCCACGTGAAGATCGGCGACATCGTGCATCCCTGCACCGGTCCGCGCACGCACGTCGCTTCCACCGGCAAGGTCGACGAGTTTCGTCTTTTGCACCGCATCGTGTTTGATCCGATCGAGCATTGCTGGCTGATCGCGGGCCGCGTCGGTCCCGGCATCGGCGGCGAGTCGATCGACGACGTCAACGACTTCAACCTTGACTGAGGCGACCGCCATGCAGTACAGGACGCTCGGCAACAGCGAATTAAAGGTCTCCGCAGTCGCGCTCGGCACGTGGGGGCTCGGCGGCGGCAGCGTGTGGTCGGATCACGATTCGACCGAGGCGGAGGCAAGGGACCTCCTTTCCGCCTGTAAGGATTACGGCATCAACTATATCGACACCGCGCCGGTCTACGGCACCGGCGAAAGCGAACGGCTCTTAGGCTGTGCGCTCAAAGGCCGCCGACACGATTTCATCCTGCAGACAAAATGCTCCCTGAACTGGCGGAACGAGGGCGGCAACTTCCACTATTCGCGCGACGGGTACACGGTCAACAACGACACGCGTCCGACCGCGATCGTCCGCGA
>CAMPAN010000143.1 GCA_946631895.1 uncultured Clostridia bacterium | reverse complement strand
CCGCGAGGACACGTTCGATATAGCTGTTCATAGCTCCTCCGATAATAGTTATTTTTGGGATTTCCCAACGTTTTTATGATATCACTTTGCGCATAAAAGTCAACCGACGGACCCGCGGTTTTTCGCGTAAAAACAGAATATATTTTCCCCTGTCCGTCCCGTGCCGAAGCCGATTCGCGCCAAAAGCAACCGATGGGACGTCGAGGTCGGCGTCCCGTGCAATTTATATACGCTCTTATGAATTTTCGCTTGCAATCCGTTGCTTCTTCCGCGGGAAAAACCTCCTGTTTTCTGCTACTCGGCGGAGCGGATGAGCAGTACCGGGGTGCCTTCCCTGATCGGTTCGGAAAGCGTCGGGTTGCAGGCTTTCACCCTTGCGGTCGGCACGCCGAAGCGCTTGCCGATCGAAAACAGCGATTCGTCGGGATCGGCAAACCACACAAGCATGCCGCAGTCCGTTTCGCAGGGCGTTCCCGGCTGCAGCTCCGGAACGTGGTCGAATGCGATCGCGCGGTACCACTCGGTTTCGACCGCGATCGAAACCGACAGCGACACGGTCCTTCCGCCGCCGGACAGTACCGCGTCGAACGCGCGGACGCGCACGATCGGCAGCGTGCCTTTCGCCTCCGTCTCGAACGACAGCGGCAGTTCATGGGTGAAGCTCTGTTTCATGCCGTCGTCGTCCCGATAGACGACCGTGACCGCGAGCACGCCCTCGATGAGTCCCCTCCCGTCCTCGACCGCCGTGCGCGTCACGGCGGGGCGCAGCGCCGTATACAGCGGCAGATATGCGTCCTTCATGTGCTGCGGCACCGGCACCGTCTCGTTAAGCTGTACGGTCTGGCTCCACGCGCCTTCGTAGTTCAGCGCCTTTGCATGCCGGATCTCGCAGGAAAAATCGCTCGCTGCATCGTACGCGTCGGTTATGATCCTGTGCGTTTCCGAAACGCAGCCGTATACGCCGATCGACAGCGCCGCGTCGACCGTCGCCGTCCCATCGTCCTCCGTCGAAACCGATAGCGCGGTCAGTGTCGCCGTGCTGAAGGCGTTCTCGCCGGGCTCGCAGGCGATGACGTCCGAGAACGGGATCGCGTACTGCTCCCTGCGGATCCCTCCGTCCGCCGCGCCGTACAGCACGCAGAGCTTCAGTTCGCCCTGCGGCAGCATGCCCTCCGTCCCCTTGACCAATCCGTTCACAAGCGGCGTCGCGCTCGCTTTGATCACGGTCATGCCGCGCGGCGCGTCGATGGATTCGCTTATCCGGAGGCTATGCGCGCCGAGCAGCGTCCGTTTTTTCAGCGTGACGTTCGCAGTCAAAAGCTCCGCGTCCCTGGCGTCGTCGAGCCCGGTGATGCAAACGATCTGCTTCGGCTCGAACACCGCCGCTTTGAGCTGTACCGTCGCCTGCAGCCGAAGCCCGCCGTCCTCGCGCTTGACGCTGCACGCCGGAATCTCCGCCGAGACGCGCGCGTTCATGTCGGGCGTGACGCCCTCCATGCGGATCGTATGCGTAAACTCTGCAGCCGCCTCAAATGCGTACGGCTGACGGTCCGCACTCTCCGCTGCGGGTTTCAGCGTCATGGTTCCGGTCACCGCGATCGCGCCGTCGCGGCAGCTCACGTCCGTGATTGCCGCCTCGCTTTCCGCAGACAGCACGCGTTCGAGCGTCTTCCCCTGCGGCAGCGGGATCGCACTCTCCATCTGCGCCTGCGCCGTCGTCTCGCCGAACAGCGTTTCCGTCAAAAGCGTCGTTTTTCGTATCTCCATGTCGAACACTCCTTTTTCATCTTCTCGGCAAAGCATATGCGTAAGGTGCGGGAAACTTGCATTTTACTTGCGTTTTCCCGGCATTCAAGGTATAATGACAGATGGAAAAAATGAGCGGAGGGAGCAACCATGGCAGATCAACTGCGCTATACGCTGATGCTGCGCGTATACGGCGAGGAAAAAATCTTCGGACCGGGCATCGCAGAGCTTTTGGAGCGCGTGGAACAAACGCATTCGCTGCGCAAAGCGACGGCGGACATGGGCATGGCGTATTCGAAGGCGTGGCGCATCGTCAAGACCGCCGAGAACGCACTGGGCTTTCCGCTTCTCGAAACCGCGATCGGCGGCAAAGGCGGCGGAAGCGCCGTGCTCACGGAACGCGGCAAGCGGTTTTTAACCGCCTACCGGAAGTTCGAGTCGGTCGTGCACGCCTATGCGGACGAAATATTCGAGGATCTGTTCGGGGAGGATTCGGAATGAGGTTTTATAAAGTACACGGGCTCGGAAACGACTTCGTGCTGTTCGACGGCAGATCCGCCGAAAACGTCGATTGGAACGCGCTCGCGAAAGCGGTCTGCAACCGCCGCACCGGCATCGGCGCGGACGGCATGCTGATTCTGCTGAACTCCGAACAGGCAGACGTGCGCATGCGTGTGATCGGCGCGGACGGCGTCGAAACGAACGTCGGCGGCTGCGATATTCTGGCGTTTGCCCGCTGCTGCTTTGAAAGCGGCGCCGTACACGGCGCATCGTTTTCGGTGGAAACCGTCTCCGGCGTTCTGCAGCCGCAGATCCTTCTGAAAAACGGACGCGTGGTCGCCGTACGCGTCGACATCGGCGAGCCGCTTCTCGACGCTGCGGACATCCCTGCCAATACCGACGGCAGAGCGGTCGATCTGCTGCTCATCGAGGACGGACGCACGTTTCCCTTTACGGCAATGCGGGTCGGCACGCCGCACGCGGCGGTATTCGTCGATTCCGCGGAC
>CAMPAN010000142.1 GCA_946631895.1 uncultured Clostridia bacterium | reverse complement strand
TTCGACTGCAGATCCTTTTTCTTCATCTTTCGGCTGGATAACAGCTTCCAGAGTTTATCGTAACAGACCTGAAAGGTTTCCGGTAGCATAGTTCCCCCTTGCAGCGGTGCAAAGCGCCCCTCGCGCCTTGCGCAAAATTACAGAGTAATTTTAACATCTCTTTCGACAAGTTTCAACATTTTCTTTACGATTGTAAAGAATTTCTTACGTACCGTTTATGCGGATCGAAAACCCGCGAAAAAAGCGTGCGGTCCGCCGGAAACCGGGCGGTCCGCGGACCGCGGCTCCGCGTAAAAGAGGGCGGAACGGACGTTTTACGCCATGCTTTTTTATTGACAGTGCTGCGGAATGCACCTATAATATATAAAACAGCGGACCGAGGAACGTCCGCGGAACACAGGAGGTATTGAGATGTTTTGCAGCAACTGCGGAAATAAACTGCCGGACGAAGCGCTGTTCTGCAACCAATGCGGAAACCGCGTGCACAGACCCGCGCCCGAACCTGTCACAGAACCCGAACCCGTTCCCGCGCCCGAACCCGTGCCGGAGCCGGAACCCGTTATCGAACCAGAACCCGTGCCGGAGCCGGAACCCGTTATCGAGCCCGAACCCGTTCCCGAACCGGAACCCATCGTGATTCCCGCGCCGCCCGTTCCGGAGCATCCGGTCACCATTTCGCAGGAACCGGCATATGAACCGCGGCAGACAATTCCGCCGGAATCCGAACCCGCGCAGGAGGAAGAGCCCGCCGTGCCGCGGGAGAACCGTCCGTTGAGCCCGTGGGCGTATTTCGGCTACGGCATCCTGTTCGCGATCCCGGTGATCGGCTTCATCCTTCTGATCGTGCTTTCGTTTGCGGGACACAACGTCAACCGCAAGAACTTTGCGCGCTCCTACTGGTGCAAGCTGATCGTGATGCTTGCGATTCTGCTGATCCTGTTCGTGCTGATTCTGACCGGCGTGCTGAGAGGTCCGATCGAAGGGCTGGTCGCCTGGCTGCGCGATTCGGGTCTCGGCTGGGTCGCAAAGATCTTCAACTGAATCCTGGGACGAAAGGACGGTTCCGCCGTCCTTTTTTCGTGCTTGCCAGTTCTGCGCGGAGATGGTACAATGAAGCAAACGGAAGGGAGGATATCCATGCTGTACGAATACCGTTTGGAAACCCCGAAAGAGGGCTTTATCGACATCACCGCGCAGGTGCGCGACGCCTGCAGGCAGAGCGGCGTGTTTGACGGAATGCTGACCGTCTACTGCCCGCACACGACCGCGGGCGTGACGATCAACGAAAACACCGATCCGGATGTGAAGAACGATCTGCTGCTGGCTTTGAACAAGACCTATCCCGACCGCGCGGAGTTCCGCCATGCGGAGGGCAACAGCGCGGCGCACTTGAAGGCGAGCGTCATCGGCAGCAGCGTCACGATCATGATCGACGACGGCGAGCCGGTGCTGGGACAGTGGCAGGCGGTGTACTTTGCGGAGTTTGACGGACCGCGCTCGCGGCGGTTCACCGTCAAGGTCATGGGCAGCAGAAACTGAAAGGAGTTTTTATGAAAGCATACGAACGGTTGCTGAAGTACGTCGCCGTCCACACCACGAGCGACGAGGAGAGCACGACGGTCCCGACCGCCGCGCGCGAGTTCGACCTTGCGAACCTGCTGGTCGACGAGCTCAGAGCGATCGGCGTTCAGGACGCGGAGGTCGACGGCATGTGCTATGTGTACGGCACGCTGCCCGCCACGGAGGGGTATGAGAACGCGCCGCGGCTCGGCTTCATCGCGCATATGGACACCGCGCCGGACTTCTCCGGCGAGAATGTCCGTCCCCGCATCATCGAAAACTACGACGGCGGCGACGTCGCGCTGGGCACTTCGGGAAGAACGCTTACGAACGCGCAGTTTCCGCACCTTGCGGGCTTAAAGGGGCGCACGCTGATCGTCACCGACGGCACGACGCTTCTCGGCGCGGACGACAAGGCGGGCGTTGCGGAGATCGTCACGATGCTCGACGAGATCATCAAAGAGGGGACGCCGCACGGCAGGATCTGCGTCGCGTTCACGCCGGACGAGGAGGTCGGCAGCGGCGCGGACCACTTCGACGTCGAACGCTTCGGCGCGGACTTCGGCTACACCTGCGACGGCGGCGCCGAGGGCGAGCTCGAATATGAGAACTTCAACGCCGCGGGCGCTGTGTTTGCGATCCACGGATTCAACATCCATCCCGGCGAGGCAAAGGACAAGATGATCAACGCCTTATTGGTTGCGTGCGAGATCAACGGCATGCTGCCGAAGGGACAGACCCCGCGCGACACCGCGGGCTATCAGGGCTTCTGGCACCTCACGGACCTTTCCGGCACGACGGAGGAGGCAAAACTACAATACATCATCCGCGATCACGATTTCGATTCCTTCGAGCGCCGCAAGCTGACGCTCATTAAGATCGCCGAGGTCGTCAACGCGACGTACGGCGCGGGCACGGTCGAGCTTTCGATCCGCGATCAGTACCGCAACATGAAGGAAAAGATCGAGCCCTGCATGCATCTCATCGAGAACGCGAAGAAGGCGATGGAGCTTGCGGGCGTCACGCCGAAAGTACAGCCGATCCGCGGCGGCACGGACGGCGCAAGACTGAGCTTCATGGGACTGCCGTGCCCGAACCTCGGCACCGGCGGCTACGCCTTCCACGGTCCCTACGAGCACATCACCGTCGAGGGCATGGACCTCTCCGTGCAGGTGCTCAAAAACCTCGTCGCGCTGTACCG
>CAMPAN010000141.1 GCA_946631895.1 uncultured Clostridia bacterium | reverse complement strand
CCCGCGCCCGCACCCGCGCCCGCGCACTGGTTCTGTCCGAACTGCGGCACAAAGAACGAAGCGGAAGGCCGCTTCTGCTATCGCTGCGGCACGAGAAAACTCTGAGGACAACCGGACGTACCGAAACAAACAGGGCTCTTCGGAGGAGATTTGTCAAGGGGGCTTTTCAGTCTTTCTGTATCGGCAAGTACAGCGCAGTTGGCTCCGGTCAACCGCGCTGTTCATTTTCACGATCTGAAGATGATCGTTTATTTCCCATAGTATCTATGCTAAAATCAATGCATAAGCCGACATTTGCGGAGGATGAGCAATATGAAGATTGTATTGAAACCAATAGATGAAACCAACAGGGATGCGGTTATTGCGCTTTCTGTTCGCAAGGATCAACCTTTCGTTGCACCGAATGATTATTCCTTAAAACAGGCAGAAGAGACGAACGCAGAATATCCCGGCGTCGCACGACCGTTTGCAATCTATGCAGAAGACAGACTGGTTGGTTTTTGCATGTTTGCTTTTGCTCCGGAGGCTGAGGACGAAGATGACAGATACTGGCTCTGGAGGTTCATGATCGATAAGAGCGAGCAGGGCAAGGGCTACGGGCAGGCTGCGCTTGATGAGATCATCCGGTACTTCCGTGAACACGGTGCGGATGTTCTGTATCTATCAACGGAGCCGGAAAACGAATGCGGCGTTCACGTTTATCATAAGGCAGGATTTCAAGAAACCGGCGAGATTGATGACGGCGAAGCCACCTTCATTCTGAAACTGTAAATTCCTGTTTGTAAAACAGAAGCCGCACGCTTTCTGCTTTGTCATATGGGTTGGCAAGCAGGACGTTTGTGCAAAAATGTCAAAAGCCGAGGTTGAATTGCCTCGGCTTTTCACTTTCAGGGACACCCCTGACCCCGTCGATATAACAAAGGTGTCATTCTGAGAAGCCATGGCGACGCGCGGGAAGCGCGCGACGGCACCTTTGTAACGAAGCGCAGCGGAGTGGACAGCGACGAAGAATCTTATGATGCTTCGCAAGATCATTCGCTTCGCAAGATCCTTCGCTTCGCTCAGGATGACACAAGTCATTTGGAATACAGCGATATAGCGGACTTTCAGCGATCCTTTCCGGTCGACCGGAAGGAGAAAGCGCACGTCCCGACGCAGGAGGGATGACTTTTTCTTCGGCAGGGTTTGAAAACAATCTTTTGAGAATCACTTTTCGGCAGCCCTGTTTGTTGTTCCGGATCAGCGGATGCTATGCGTTTTTATTCAATGAGACGGAAAAGCGCAGGATCTGCGACGGCGGAAAGGTGATGACATCGACCAGAATCGGGACGCCGCCGTGATTCTTGCATAAGAAGCCGATGTTCAGAACCGGCGATCCGTCCGGAATCCCGAGCGCTTTCGCGCTGTCCGGATCCGCCGCCGACGCATGGCACTCGATGTATCTTGCGTCGAAACGAAGATGCAGGGTGTTCCGTGCCAGCTCGCTGAGCGAGGTTTTGAAGTCGCGTTTGAACAGCGGCGGGGTGAGGTCCGTTCTCAGATACCCCACGGCGTACGCAAGCGGTTCGCCGCCGTACATGCGGACGCGGCTGACGCGCCGGACCCTGGTGCCGCGCGGGATTTCCAGCATGTCGGCGATCTTCGGCGGCGCTTTTGCCGTCGTGACGGACAGATGCCCGATCTCGCTTTCCTCGCCGATCGTGCGGATGGAATCGAGCGCCGAGGTTTCGATCGTCAGCAGCAGAGGCGCTTCCTTCGGACGGTTGCGGAACGATCCGCGCCCCTGTTCGCGCACAACCATCTCCTCGCGCACAAGGACGTCGATTGCCTGCCGGATCGTGCCGCGGCTGACGCCGTATTCGGCCGCAAGCGCCTGTTCCGGTTCCAGCGGCGCGCCGATCGGCATCGTCATGAGCTTTGCGCGCAGCTCGTCGGCAATGCAAAGGTATTGCGGGATCCCGGATGATTTGTTCATAAGCATTCCTCCGTAACGGTTGATGAGGTCGTTTTGGGAATGTGAAATTCGGTTATTCGGCGAGCAGCGCTTCGATTTCCGGCAGCGCGCGCTCGGCGCATTCGCGGCCGATGCGGATCGCTTCCGCCGCGCCGGCGGTGGAGACCATGCCCATAAAGGATACGTCCGGCTTGATTCGGATGTCCACGTGATCCTGCCGGAGCCTTGAGATCTCCTTCTGCATGATGCTGAACGTGCGCAGCAGCGCGGAATGTGCGCCGGGCGCCTTGTCCTCGGGGATGACGAATTTCTTCTTGATCGACAGATCCACGCCGATCACGATATCCGCGCCGTGTTCCCGCAGCACCTCGACCGGAAGCTCCTGCAGCATGCCGCCGTCGACGTACCAGTGCCCGTCGATCTTCACCGGCGTGAACACGCCTGGGATCGCCATGCTGGCGCGACCCGCTTCATACAGCTTGCAATGTTCGAAGATGTGGAACTCCGCGGTTTCCAGATCCGCCGCGCCGATGAAGCAGGGGATCTTCGTCTGCTCCACGGTAAGATCGTGCGTCAGCGTCCGAATGATCTCCGCAACCTTGTTGCCCGAGAAGACGCCGCCGCGCGTGACCACCGTCGGATCGATGATGTCCTTGGGCATCAGCGTGCAGAGGTATTTTTCCAGCATGTAGAGGTCCGTGCCCGCCGCGTAGATCGCCGCGACGAGCGCGCCGGCGCTTGCGCCGGAGATCATGTCGATGGGAACGCCGTGCTCCTCCAGCACCTGCAGCACCCCGATGTGTGCCATGCCGCGCCCGCCGCCGGAGGCAAGCGC
>CAMPAN010000140.1 GCA_946631895.1 uncultured Clostridia bacterium | reverse complement strand
GGGTCTCCACCATGGACGTCGGACAGTTTACCGAGGAATCCATCGTCCGTATCTATGACTGCGGCAAGCAGGGCACGATGATCCACTACACCACGCCGTTCTATAACCAGTCCATCTACAACGCGTATCTGTCCGATCGCTGTCTGTTCCTCATCGGCACGCATTCGATCATCCGCTACGACCGCGAGGACGACGGCGGATTCTCCGCGGAACGCGACCGCGTACGGGTCTACGGCAGTACGATCGTCGATTTTTCGGCGGGCACGGAAACTGCGTACTTCATCGCGGAGCCGGTTGCGGCGGAGGGCGAGGAAAACAGCCTCGTGCGTCTCATTACGATCTCGCAGACGGACGACCTGTGGTCGAACGTCATGCAGAAGTACCTGCCGTCGCCGGTCGTCGGCGCGTTCCTGTTTAACGGCAGCATCTGCGTCTTCACCAAAGAAAACTTCCTGCAGTTCTCCTTCGCGGGCAAGAAGCTCAACGACATCGAACCGGCGTATGCGCCGATCTACGCCTACCGCTACGGGCAGGACGGCTTTTTCGTCGTGACCGAACAGAACTGCTATCGCGTCACGATCGAGTAACGCAGAAAGGAGAAAGCATTGGTCACCGTTCTGATTCTGATCATCCTCGGCATCTGCATCCTTGCGGGATACTACCGCGGGGTCATCTATTCCGCAATCAGCATTGGGCTGACGCTGCTGTCCTTCTTCCTTGCGCTCATCATGATCCCGGTCGTCGCGCGGCCCGTGCGCGAAAGCAAGACGCTGTACAGCACGCTGCTCTATTACTTCGAAGGCTATGAATTCGTCAGCCGGACGAGCGTGGAGCTGATTCACGAGCCGATCTCGATCCTCGACCGGCAGGAGCTTTCGGACGTCGTGGACAACGCGGGTCTTCCCCGGCCCCTCGACAACGCCGTCGAGAAGAACATCCGCAGAGAGGTGTACGCAAAGCGCGGCATCACCACGATCGGAGATTACTTCAACCAGTCCATCGTCGACGCCGTTCTGAACATCCTCTCGCTGCTGTTCCTGTTCGTGATCTTCCGCGTGCTGTTCGGCTTTATCCTGCGCATGGTCGACTACGGACGGCACGGTCTGCCGCGGCTCAAGCAGTTCGATCCCCTGTTCTCCTGCGGGATCGGCTTTCTGCACGGCATGGCGCTGCTCTATATCTTCTTCCTGCTTGTGCCGGTCGTTCTGGTCATTGTACCGAAGCTCAGAAACGAATTGATCGTTCCGGCGCTTCCCGGCTTCTTCTACCGCATGAATCCGTTCATGTGGCTTATCCCGACCACCTGATTCCGGCAGAGCTTCGCCGCCGCGAACGCTCTGTTTTCTCTGTTCAAACCATTTCTGCGGAGGCTGTTCATGGAATTCGATTTCACAACGGTCCTCGACCGCCGCGGTCGTGACGCGCTTGCGGTCGACGTCGTCCCCTATCCCGACGTACAGGTCGAGGAAGGCGTGCGCCCGATCCCGATGTGGGTCGCGGACATGAGTTTCCCGACCGCACCGTCGATTGTCGAAGCGGTGCAGAAGCGGCTCGACCACCCGAATTTCGGGTATTTTCTGCTGCCGGACGCGTATTACCGGTCGATCATCGACTGGCAGAGAACCCGGCACGGCGTCGAGGGGCTGAAAAAGGAACAGATCGGCTATGAAAACGGCGTGCTCGGCGGCGTTTCCGCCGTGCTCCGCTCGCTCACAAACGACGGCGATCCGATCCTCGTGCACAGCCCGACCTACGTCGGCTTCCTGCACGTGCTGCACGGTCTCAACCGCACGGTCGTGACGAGTCCCCTGACGCGCGACGGCGACGGCGTCTGGCGCATGGACTATGCCGACATGGACCGGAAGATCAAAGAGAACGGGATCAGGGTCGTGATCTTCTGTTCGCCGCACAATCCTTGCGGCAGGGTCTGGACGCGCGAAGAGATCGAACGCGCGATGGACGTATACCGCGAAAACGGCTGCACGGTCATCTCCGACGAGATCTGGGCGGACCTGACCTTCGGAGACCATAAGCACATCCCGACGCAGAGCGTATCCGACGACGCGAAAAACCGCACGGTTGCGTTCTATGCGCCGAGCAAGACGTTCAGCCTCGCGGGACTGATCGGTTCCTATCATATCATTTATAACGAAGCGCTGCGCAAAACGGTGACGGACTGCGGCGACGCGACGCACTATAATTCCTGCAACGTGCTCTCGCTGCACGCGCTGCTCGGCGCATACAGCCCCGCCGGCGCGCGGTGGCTCGACGAACTGCGGACGGTGCTGTATCGGAACCTGACGTATGTAAAGGACTTCATGGAGAAGAATTTCCCCGGCGTTTCGATGTTTCTGCCCGAGGGAACGTACATGCTGTTCTTGAACTGCCGCGGCTGGTGCGACGCGCATCACGTTCCGATGGACGAGCTTCTCAGACGCGGCGTACGCGCCGGCGTGATCTGGCAGCGCGGCGCGGATTTCGGCGATTCGGACAGCATTCGCTTAAACGTCGCCCTGCCGTTTTCGCTGGTCGAAGAAGTGATGCGGCGGCTGAAGGATCGCGTATTCGTCGACTGAGAAAAACGTGTTTTTCGCGCACGGAAAATATACTGTGGCAAATACCGCGCGCGGGCTTGACTTTGCCGTATATTCGGGGTATCATCCCCATGTATGAACACAATGGAGGGATATCGGGCAATGCCCGGAACGCCCCCGATCGACTATTCTGAAAAAGTGAGGACGATCATGGAAAAGCAAAAGAAAACGCTGATCATCGGCGTCATCGGCGCGGACGTCCACGCCGTCGGCAACCAGATCCTGTACCA
>CAMPAN010000139.1 GCA_946631895.1 uncultured Clostridia bacterium | reverse complement strand
ATTTCATTTGTGACGAATCCGTGACATTTCGCGTCGGCGCATTGACCGAAGGCGGGGGATCGTGTATAATTATACTGGAGAAAGGAAAGGAGATTCGTATGAACCTGTTGTTCTTTCTGACGCCGAAGTGCGACGTATGCGTGATGCACAGCGACTATACGCTCCGGCAGGCGGTGGAAAAGCTCAATTCGTCGGGACGCAGCGCGATTCCTGTGATCGACGGCGAGGGACATTATTGCGGAACGGCGTCCGAGGGCGATCTTCTGCGGGCGGTGCTCAAGGAGGATACGCAGAAGGACTGGGAGCACGTCAAGCTCATGAACATTGTCCGGAAGGATTTCAACCCGCCGGTCAATGCGTTCGCTTCCATCGAGGACCTTTTGCAGCGCGCGATGGAGCAGAACTTTGTTCCGGTGGTCGACGACCGCGGCATGTTCATCGGCATCGTCACACGAAAGGCGATCTTAAGACACTTTATCGGAACCCTGCAAAAACAAAACTGAACCCGAATAAGAAAACCGCCCGAACGCCCGGGCGGTTTTTGCTGCAGACGGAATCTCTCGTTCGACGAGCGGTTTCAAAAAGCCTGTCGAGGATGAAAAACTACCCTTCCGTCGGACTTTGTCCGCCACCCTCCCTCACAAGGGAGGGTCAATAACCTTTGCACAGACGCGTCACGATGCGAAGGGGCATTGACCTCCACCTGATGGGGGAGGTGGCTGCCGTAAGGCAGACGGAGGGAGAGATGATAACGCGCGTTTTTACCTAAGTAACAAAGCAGAGCGTCCCATGAATGGAAGCAAAAAACAGGGGAGGTCGACTTATCGACCTCCCGAAGCATTGCACTGACGTGTATCAGACATTGAAGAAGAATTCGACGACGTCGCCGTCCTGCATGACGTATTCCTTGCCCTCGGAACGGACGAGCCCCTTTTCCTTGCAGGCTGCGATCGAGCCGTGCTCGACGAGCGTTTCATACGGCACGACGGCGGCGCGGATGAAGCCGCGCTCGAAATCGCTGTGGATCTTGCCCGCCGCCTGCGGCGCTTTCGTGCCTTTCTGGATCGTCCACGCGCGGACCTCCTTGGGACCCGCGGTCAGAAAGCTGATCAGACCGAGGAGCCGATAGCACGCCTTGACAAGCTGATCGAGACCGGATTCGTGCACGCCCATTTCCTCGAGGAACGCCTGCTTTTCGTCCGGATCGAGCTCCGCGACCTCCTCTTCGAGCTTCGCGCATACGGTCATCGCCTCGGCGCCCTCGCTCTTTGCGATCGCGTAAAGCGTCTTGACGTAGTCGTTCGGCTCGCCGGAAAGGTCGTCCTCGCTGACGTTCGCGACGTAGATCACCGGCTTCGAGGTCAAAAGGAACAGACCCCTGATCGCTTCCTGCTCGTCCTTGTCCGCCTCGAACGTGCGGACGGGCTTGCCGCACTCTAAATGCGCGTAGATGCGCTTCAGAAGGTCGATCTCGACCAATAACTTCTTGTCGCCGCTCTTTGCCATCTTCTGCTGCCGGTCGATCCGCTTTTCGACGGTCTCCATGTCGGCAAAGATCAGCTCGAGGTTGATCGTCTCCGCGTCGCGTGCGGGGTTCACGCTGCCGTCCACGTGCACGACGTTGTCGTCGTCAAAGCAGCGGACGACGTGCACCACGGCGTCGACCTCGCGGATGTGCGACAGGAACTTGTTGCCGAGACCCTCGCCGCGGGACGCGCCGCGCACGAGCCCCGCGATGTCGACGAATTCGATGACCGCGGGCGTGTATTTTTCGGGATGATGCATCTCGGCGAGCACGTCCAGCCGGTGATCCGGCACGGACACGACGCCGACGTTCGGCTCGATCGTGCAGAACGGATAGTTCGCCGCCTGCGCGCCTGCGCGGGTGATGGCGTTGAACAGTGTGGATTTGCCGACGTTCGGCAGTCCGATGACGCCCAGTTTCATATCCGTTCCTCCTTAATTGAGCTTATCCAGTCCGACGTGCAGACGCCGCATGGATTCCTCGCGGCCGAGCAAGATCGCGATTTCGATCGCGCCGCCCGGCGTGACCTGCTTGCCCGCAAGCGCGATACGCACCGGCCAGAGCATCGTTCCGTTCTTCATGCCCTCTTTTTCGGCAAGACCGAGGAGCGTATCATGGATCGGCTGCTCCTCCCACGCGGGAAGCGCGTCCAAAGCCTCGATTGCGATCTCCAGAACGTGCTTTGCGATCTCCGGGTTCGTCTTGCTCTTCTTGTTCGTGAACAGCTCAACGTCGTAGTCCGGAAGCTGCGGGATAAAGTCGAGCATCTCCGGGATCTGCGTAAAGACTTCGGTGCGCTGCTGCAGGATCCGCGCAAGAAGATCCGCGTGTTCGGCGGAAACGCCCGCCTTTTCGTAATACGGCAGGGCGTATGCGGTGAACTGCTCCGGCGTGAGGCGGCGGACGTACTCCGCGTTCATCCACGTCAGCTTGTTGACGTCGAAGATGGCGGGGGACTTGCTCATTCCGTCCACGGAGAACGCTTTGATCAGCTCATCCATCGTGAAGAATTCGCGTTCGTCGCCCGGGTTCCAGCCTAAAAGCGCAACGTAGTTCACGATCGCTTCCTTCAGATAACCCTTGTTGAGATAATCCTCGAAGTACGCGTCGCCGTCGCGCTTACTGAGCTTGTGCGTCGCGTCGCGCATGATCGGCGTCATGTGGATGTAAACCGGCTTTTCCCAGCCGAACGCTTCGTACAGCAGATTGTACTTCGGCGTGCTCGAAAGGTACTCGTTGCCGCGCATGACGTGCGTGATGCCCATCGTGTGGTCGTCGATGACGTTTGCAAAGTTATAGGTCGGCATGCCGTCCGCCTTGATCAGGATCATGTCGTCGAGATCGGCGCAGTCGACTGCGATGTGTCCGTAGAGCACGTCGTCGAACGACGCTTCGCCGTGCTCCGGCACGTTCTG
>CAMPAN010000138.1 GCA_946631895.1 uncultured Clostridia bacterium | reverse complement strand
TCGAAGGAAGCGAAGATGATGCGGGCAAAGCGCAGAGCGTACAATAAGGCGACGAAGGAATTCCATAAGACGCATCCGCACACCGGCAATTCCGTCACGATTGAGGAGCTTACGAAGGACTGATATGCACGAAATGGGAATCATCCTGCATCTGGCGAAGACCCTTGAGGAGACCGCAGAGCAGGAAAAGATCAGAAAGATCACACGCGTTGCTCTGGAGGTCGGCGAGGTCTCCGGCATCATCACGGACTATTTCGTTGAGTGCTGGAACTACTTCCGCAGAAAGCATCCGGTTCTGGAAACCGCGGAGCTTGAGCTTATCACGCTGCCCGCGGTGACGTGGTGCGATTCATGCAAGCGGACCTATCCCACCGTGCAGTACGGGCGCACCTGTCCCTATTGCGGCAGCGGCGAGACGTGGCTTCTGAAAGGAAACGAGTGCATCATCAAGGAGATCGAGGTCGAAGAGTAGCGACCGAATTCAACACAACAGATACAGGCCGTCCGGTTTTCCGGACGGCTTTATTTGTCTGGCGGATACGAAACGGAGGGCTTCGCCGCATAACCGGTCCCGCATGTAAATTTGACCGATCCGTGAAGGAATTTCGAGCATTTTTCGACAGAACTGTAACCCCGGTATGAATAATCGGATATTTTGAAAACACATTATAAAGAAACGTCGAAAACCCGCACAAGCACAAAGAACTGTGCTACGATACGCCATACAGAGGAGGTGATCGTATGAATGCATGGAAGCGTTTTCTGGCAATCGCAGCGGCAGCGCTGTTTCTACTTTCTCCGCTGATCGGTATACATGCGATCGCAGACGAGCATATCGCCGAACCGGTCCCGGATGAAAGCGCCGTGCAGCGTGCGGAGGACGGAGATGAAGCGGTCCTGACAGAGGAGCCGTCCGAAGAACCGGAGATCGACGAACATGAACACCTGCTCGAACAGATCCGGGAGACGTACAAGAACGCAAAGAAAGCCTCCCGCGTGAAGTCTTTCAAGGGCAAATGCGGCAAGTACGTAAACCGTCAGCTCGTATTGCTCGGCATCAACAAGAAGTATATCGCCTGCAACGGCAACAAAGCGTATGACATCTACGCGAAAAAAGCCCAGACCACCGGCGGCTATAAAATCACCGCGTACCGTGCAAAGAAGTACACGCTGAAAGAGGCGCTGGAGGCGATCGCAGCGGAGGATCCGCACGCGCGGAACATTCTCGTCGGATTCCAGCGCGGCACGAGCAAGGCGGGCAGGCGGTACGGACACGTGTTGTTCATCCACGGCATCGAGGACGACATGGTCTATTTCTCCGACAGCTTCGCGCAAAAGATCGACGACGTCCGCTATAAAGAGGGCGAACCGATCGTCTGCTCGATCGAAACGTTCGCAAAGCTCTACCGGAAGTACAAGCTGGACGGCGTCATCCACTTCGGATAAACCCCTGTCAACAGGGTGCACAAATACATACATGCAACGGAAAAAGCGCCGGGATCGGCGCTTTTTTCCATGTCTTTATATCCGAAGGCACATTCATGTGCATTGCACAATTCATGCAGCGGGGCTGCAATTCACGGCGAAGCCAATTCATGCCGCAATATGATGACGCGGGACGCCGCGGTCGATGGTACGCGCGGGAAGCGCGCGATCTGCCGCCGTATCGTTACGCGTTTCTGCCGCAGCAGTTTTTGTACTTCTTGCCGCTGCCGCAGGGGCAGGGATCGTTGCGTCCGACCTTTGCCGCGCGCTTCAGGACCTTCGGCTTTTCGCCGTCGGGGGACGGCGTATCGACCGGCTTTGCAACCTGCTTGCGCTCGATCGGCGCCTTGCGCACCTGCACATGCAGAAGGTTCTTCACCGCTTCCTCGCGGATGCGCTCGATCATCGCGTCAAAGAGGTCCGCGCCTTCGTTTGCATAGGCAACCGCCGGATCCGCCTGCGCGTACGCGCGAAGCCCGATGCCCTGCTTCAGCTGGTCCATCGCGTCGATCTGATCCATCCAGTTTGTGTCGACCGCGCGCAGCAGCATGATGCGCTCGACCTCACGCATATCGACGCCCTGTTCCTTAAGCTCCGCTTCCTTCTTTTCACGCTGACGTTTTGCAAACGCCTTGCAGCGTTCCGAGAGCTCGCTGCGTTTTCTGATATCCGCGGAATGCAGAATGCCGATCGCGTCGGCGCCGCACAGGTCGGTCAGCTCCTTCTCGATCGCGGAGATGTCCCACTCCTCCGGTTTCGAATGCTCGCTCGCGTAAGCGTTCACGATGTTTTCCGCCGTTTCGTTGATCATGGCGGTGAACTGGTCCCGAAGGTCCTCGCCCATCAGCACCTTGCGGCGCTCGCCGTAGATGACCTCGCGCTGCTTGTTCATGACGTCGTCGTATTTCAGGACGTTTTTGCGCGTATCGAAGTTCGATGCTTCGACGCGCTTCTGCGCGGTCTCGATCTGCCGCGTGATCATACCGTTTTCGATCGGGTATGCATCGTCCGGCGAAAGCTTTGTCAGCAGACCTTCCATGCGGTCCATGCCGAAGCGGCGCATCAGCTCGTCCTTCAGCGACACATAGAAGCGCGTGCTGCCGGGGTCGCCCTGTCGACCGGCGCGGCCGCGGAGCTGGTTGTCGATACGGCGGCTCTCATGCCGCTCCGTACCGATGATATGCAAACCGCCGAGCTTCACGACCTCCTCGTGTTCGCGATCGGTCTCCTTCTTGAATTCGGCATACAGATTTGCATACTGCTCACGCGCGGCAAGGATGACCTCGTCCTCGGTCTCGGCATGTCCGGTCGCCTCGTCGATCAGCTCCTCGTCCATGCCATCCTGACGCATCGCGCGCCGTGCGAGAAAGTCCGGGTTGCCGCCGAGCAGAATGTCCGTGCCGCGGCCAGCCATGTTCGTGGCGATCGTGATCTGGTTGAGCTTGCCCGCCTGCGCGACGATCTCCGC
>CAMPAN010000137.1 GCA_946631895.1 uncultured Clostridia bacterium | reverse complement strand
CAGCGGGCATGGGCAGCCGCTTCGGCGGTCCGAAACAGATCGAGCCGATCGACGATCACGATCATGTCATTCTCGATTTCTCCGTATTCGACGCGGTCCGCGCGGGCTTTGAAAAGGTTGTGCTGATCATCAAGAAGGAGATGGAGCAGGACTTCGAGGAGCGCGTTGGCAGGCGCATCCGTCCGCATGTGCAGCTCGAGTATGCATTCCAGTCGCTCGATAAGCTGCCGGAGGGATATGCGATCCCCGAAGGCCGTGTGAAGCCGTGGGGCACCGCGCACGCGATCCTCTGCGCAAAGGACCATCTCGACGCGCCCTTTGCGGTGCTGAACGCCGACGACTTCTACGGCGCGGACGCATATAAGAAGATCTATGCGTTTCTGAGCGCGGAGCACAACGAAAGCGAATACGCCATGGTCGGCTATCAGCTCGGCAATACGCTCAGCGATTTCGGTTCCGTGGCGCGCGGCGTCTGCGAGATCGGACCGGACGGCAAGCTTGTCACGCTCACCGAGCGGCTGAAGATCGAAAAGCGCGACGGCGCGGCGGCGTTCACCGAGGACGACGGCGCAACGTATACCCCGCTTGCACTCGACACGCTCGTTTCCATGAACCTGTTCGGTCTGCAGCGGAACGTGCTCGACGAGTTTGAAAACCGCTTCCCGGCGTTCCTCGACGAGAACCTGCCGAAGAACCCCCTGAAATGCGAATATCTGCTCCCGCGCGTGCTCGACACGCTGATGCAGGAGGGCAAGATCAGCATCGAAGTGCTCGAGACCTCCGCGCGCTGGCACGGCATCACCAACCGTCCCGACCTGCCGATCCTCAAGGCTGCGATCCGCAGGATGAAGGACGAGGGACAGTACCCCGAAGAACTCTGGAAGTGAAAAGATGCGAAGGATTCGCCTGATCCCGCTGCTGCTTGCGGTCCTGCTGCTCTTTGCATGCGGGAAAACAGAACAGCCGGCGGAGGAACCGGCGGCAGCCGAAACGCTGCAGAGCGCGTTCGGCGCGGACGACGTCGTACTGACGGTCGGCGACGAGCCGGTGTACGCCGCCGCGTACCGCTATCATCTCAATGAACGGTATCAAACGATCCGGGAATACGGGCTCGACGATCATGAAGCCTATCTTTCATACGTGTCGAATCCGAACATCAACTATGTCTATGCGCACTATGATACGCGTACCGACGAGGGAATGAAAGCGCTTGCGGAGGACGTTCTGACCGAGCTTTCGCTGGAAGCCGCGGCGATCGACGCCGGGAAAAAAGCGGGATATCAGCTGAGCGCCGAGGAACAGTCGTACTATCAGCAGGCGAAGGACGATGCGGAGGAAAAGCTTTCCGATCAGCTGAAGTCGGATGGCGGGACCTATGAATCGCGCGAGGCGTTCTTCCGGGAGAACGGTCTGACCGAGGAACGGTATACGGAGATGTTCGTCCGCAGCATGGAAGCGAGCGTCCTTTACAGCCATATTCTGGAGGACTACAAGGCGAATCACACGCTTTCGGACGAGGAGCTGGAAACCGGCTATGCGCGGATCGTAAAGGAGACGTTCACCGACCGGTATACGGACGGCATGTACTCGCGCTATCTCTTCTACTATCTGCAGGGATACCGCACGTTCCCGTCTCTGTACATTCCGGAGAACGCGATCTTCATCCGGCTGTTCGCAATGACCGATCCGACCGAGGAGCAGATCGCTTCACTCAAGGAGCGGGCGGAGACGGATTTCACGGCGCTGTATGAAAGCCGCGAAAATGAATTCCGGCTGAACGGCAAAGCGGACGATCTGGCAATCGCGCCGAAGGACGAGCTGTTTGAGGGACTCTATGCCGCAGCAAAGGACGTCGGGATCGGCAACGTCGGTACGATGACGTCCGAAAAGAACGGCAAGACGGCATTCTATCTCTTTGAACGCGTGGAAGGCGAGACCGGCATTGTGCCGATCGACCGCTATCCCGGCGTACGCGATCGCATCGTGAATCAGCTTCAGGGAATCAATTGCATGAATCAGCTGCGGGAAAGGATCGTCGATCCGGCTTATGCCGTCCGCAACGAAGAAATGATCGAAAAGGTCGTTGCATCAATCAGATAAAGCGAAATCGAAAAGAAGGAGGGGGACCTCCTTCTTTTTATCTGCAGTCACTGTTTCAATTCCAGCGCGCGCTTGTAAACCTGCTTCTTCGGAAGGCTGAGGCGCTCGGCGGCGATCGCTGCGGCGTCCTTGACGGATTCCGTTTCGAGAAGCGTCGTCAGAAGACTGTCGAGATCCGGCGCAGCTTCTTCGGACTTATGTCCGGGAATGAACGCGATCACGCATTCGCCTTTGGGTTCCTCGGAAAAGCGCTCGATCAGCTCGGAAAGCAAGCCGGTCACGACGGTCTCGAATTTCTTGGTGAGTTCCCGCAGCACGGCGGCGGGACCGTCGCCGAAGCGGTCGAAGAGATCTTTGAGCGTTGCCTGCACGCGATGCGGGCTTTCATAGAGGATGACCTGATGGTCGATCTTTGCGATCGCGTCGAGCGTTTCACGGCGCGGCTTCGATTCACGCGGGAGGAATCCGAAGAAGCTGAACGGCTGCGCGGGCAGCCCGGAAAGCACGGCGGTGATGACCGCGGCGCTCGGACCGGGGATCACGGTGTGGGGGAGGCCTTCTCTTTGACAGGCTTCCACGAGCATGGCGCCGGGATCGGAGATGCCCGGCATGCCGGCGTCGGAAACGTACGCGATATCGCGCCCGTCCTTGAGCGCGCCGATCACTTCCTCGGTGCGTTCGCGCTCATTGTGCGTATGCAGCGACCGGGTCGGTTTTTTGATGCCGAAGTGATTGAGCAAAAGCCCGGTATGGCGCGTGTCCTCGCAGTAGATCACGTCGACCGCGGACAGGACCTCGACCGCGCGCGGAGAGAGATCGCCGAGGTTTCCGATGGGCGTTGCGACAAGGTACAGCATCAGCGCATCCTCGTACG
>CAMPAN010000136.1 GCA_946631895.1 uncultured Clostridia bacterium | reverse complement strand
CGCCTTTGCAGTCCCGTGTTTTCATGCGCCGAAGATCCACAGCTTTGCCACGGCGACGGCTTCCCTCAGATACATGCCGGTCACATAGATCGGATAGCCGTCCGAACCCGCCGCGCCGGTCGCGCCGATGCCGAGCATCTCCGCCATCTTCGTCGCGCGGAAGAGATGGTAGCCGCTCGAGACGATCACGACGCCGTCCGCAATTCCGCCGTCCGCTTCGATGACCGCTTTGGAGAACAGCAGGTTTTCCTTCGTGGAGGTCGACCGGTCCTCGGCGAGCAGGCGTTCCGGCGCGATTCCGTGCGCCGTCAGATACCGGCGCATGCACTCCGCCTCGGTGATGTCCTCGCCCGCGCCCTGTCCGCCGCTGAGCACGGCTTTTGTTTCCGGATTCGCGTCCAGATAGCGCGCCGCGCCCTCGAGACGGTGCTCGAGCGTGATCGACGGCGTTTCGCCGTAAACGCCCGCGCCGAGCACGATGATGTACGAGGCGCCGGGTTTCGGCTTTTCGACCGCCGTTTTCACGATGGGGATCTCAATGACGAGCAACGCCAGCACGCCCGCGCCCAAAAGGATCGACGCGGCGATCTTCACCGGTCTTTTGCAGAACCGGAAGATCAGCAGCATCACGGCGATCGCAAACGGGATCGCGGAGGCGATGCGGTAGCCGGATTGCGGAAACGTCCAGAGGAACACGATGACGATCGCCTGCACCGCCAGGACGATCCAGAACATCCAGTTTCGTTTCCAGGCGGCAAGCGCGCCGAGCGCAAGGATGCCGTACGCCAGGAAGCGGTACCGCGGATGGATCCCGAACCGCACGGCAAGCGCCGCGCAGAGGATCAGAAGCAGTCCCAAAGCGTGCAGGGCGGTAAACGGATGTCTTTGCTTTTCGGTTTTTCGGGTTTGTTCCATGACGTTCCCCCTCGTATTCAATATCTGCATTATACCGGACAGATGTAACCGAATTGCGACAAAATCTTGAATATTCTGCGCGGCGTTCCGGACCGTGACAAAAAACGGACGTCCGGTTTTCCGAACGCCCGCAGGCTGTCGTAAAATGCCGGCGCTGCCGTTATTCAAACCGCTCCGCCGCCCGCTGCAGAAGATCGCGGATCGGAAGATGCTGCGGACAGACGTCCTCGCACTGACCGCATCCGATACAGTCGGACGCCTTGCCGCCCTCCCGCGTTACCCAGCCGTAGCGGTTGTTCGGACGGTTCGGGAACTTGATGCCGTCGTTCACGACGCGGAAGATCCCCGGGATGTTGATCTGCATCGGGCAGCCGTCCGTGCAGTACCGGCAGCCGGTGCATTCGACGAGCTTCAGCGCGTGCATCATTGCGCGGACCTCTGCGATCGCGCGGTGCGCCGCCTCCGAAAGCGGCTTCGGGTCCTTCATGAACGCGACGTTCTCCCGCACCTGCTCCACGGTGTTCATGCCGGAAAGCACCATCACGACCCGATCCTGCTCCGCAGCGAACCGCAGCGCGATCTCCGCCGGCGAACCCTCGTGCAGCGCTTCGAGCGTTTCGAGCGCCGCGTCCGGCAGAAAGACCAGTCCGCCGCCTTTGATCGGCTCCATGACAAGCGCGGGCTTGTCGTGCTTTCTGAGGACGTCCATGCACCCCTGCGACTGTACGTTCGGGTCGTCGAGGTCGAGATAGTTATACTGGATCTGCACGACCTCGATCTCCGGATGCTCTGTGAGAACGCGGTCCAGAAATTCCGGCGAATCGTGGAACGACATGCCGATATGCTTCACTTTGCCCTGCTTTTTGAGCTCCTGCACGATCTCGAACGCATGACAGTCCGTGTATTTCTGATAATTTCCCTGCAGAACGGAGTGGATGAGGTAGAAATCGAAATACTCCACGCCGCAGGCGGTAAGCTGCGTTTCAAAAAGCGGGAGGATATCCTCTTTGTTTTCAAAGCAGCTCGAGGTCAGCTTGTTCGTGAGCACGTAGCGATCCCGCGGGTAGCGGCTTGTGAGCCCCTCCCGAAGTGCGATCTCGCTCTTTCCCTCATAATACACGTGCGCCGTGTCGAAATAATTGAAGCCCGCGTCCAGATAGCAGTCCACCATCGCGCGGAAGTTGTCCATATCCACGTTGCCGTCCCCGTCGAGCTGCATCCGCATGCAGCCGAACGCGAATTTGCCCCGCAAAAGCTCCGAAAACCGTTCCATGTGAAAGCCTCCCTGCCGTATTCTCTGTGATAGATTGTAACGGGAAAAATCGCCCGTTGTCAAGCAAAAAAACGCTCCTGTTCTGCGTTCACTGTTTCGCGCCGCATTTGGAACAGAACCGGGACGCCGGCAAAAGCTCGCACCCGCATGACCGGCAGAAAGCGCGTCCGTCCGCCGGTTGTTCCGAAGAAGCATCCGCCGCGCCGCGTCCCGGGAACGAACCGTCCCCGAACGATCGTCTCTGCACCTTTCCGCTTGCCGGCCGCCGCAGCGTAAATGCCGCAGCGGGCGTTTCGGACTGCGCCGCAGCCGCCGCGTCTTCCTGCTCCGGATATCCGGGCGGATCGCTGCTCAGCACGATCGGAATGTCCTTGCCGAACGGTCCCGGCTTTTCGCCGTCCCGCGGCTTTGTCGTTTCCCACCGGAAGCCGCAGTCACGGCAAATACAGGCGACGGGCGCCGTGTCCCGCCGGCGCCGTCTGAACAGATCCGCGACCGTGTGCACGATTCGCACGCTGCCGCCGCCGCAGTTCGGACAATCCATTGTCTCCGCTCCTTTTTGAATATGTGCCGGACGAATCTCCGACAAATACACTATACCCCAAAACTGCGTTCGTTTCAAGGTCCGCGGCGCAAAAAACGCGCGCGGCGCAACCGCTTCGCCGCTTACGCATCCAACCGGCGGTTGTTTCAAATAGAAATCGCCTCGCTTGTTTTTTCAAAAAAGTCAGTTATAATAAAGGCATAAGATCGATCTGAGCAAAACAGCAAACAAACAACGGTTTAGGAGGAAACAACCATGATCGGCATGAATATCAAACAACTG
>CAMPAN010000135.1 GCA_946631895.1 uncultured Clostridia bacterium | reverse complement strand
TGATCGGAACGGAGAACGGCACGCTGACGCTGACCGGCTCGGGTCTCAGCTACGTACAGATGATGTTCGCAATGTACGCGAGCAACTCGGCAGGACAGAACGCGGCTACTGCGATCTATCGCTACTCCAAGTTCGCAGATGTTTTGAAGGGCAATCCGACTGACATCAACAAGAACAACGGCAGCAACAATTGATCCGAAACAAAAACAACACATAACAGATACCGGCGCGGTCCCAGAGGGGACCGCGTCGGTTTGTGTAACGCAAGCTGTGTTCAAAACATGAGAAGAAGATCCGGAAGGGAAGGGATCGTCCGATCGGCGGGATCGTTCGCCGGACGGTATGCCGCGAAAGGACCGGAAAGGATCCGTACGGTCTTCATGCCGAGTGCCTTTGCGGGCAGAATGTCGTTGTCGATGCGGTCGCCGATCATGACGGCATTCTGCGGCGCACAGTCCGCATGACGAAGCGCCCAGAGAAAGATCGAGGGATCCGGCTTTGCCGCGCCGACATCCGCCGAAGCCGCGATCACGTCAAAGAACCGCAGGAGGTTCCAACGTCGAAGCCGCGCTTCCGTACCCGGCTGCTGATTGGCGATAACGCCGAGCCGGTATCCGCGACGCTTCAGCGCACCCAGAACGGCTTCGGCGTCCGCATATGGGAGTTCCTCTTCGGAGTGCCACGGCGTCTTTGAGAGCCCAAACTGCGCGGCTGCAGCGGCATATCCGTCGATCCCCTGCGCAGAGGGGCCTTTGAAAGCAGCTTCGAACGCCGATACGGTCACGGGGGAGCCGTCGATCGTTTCACGAATGCGGCGCGCATATGCCGCTGTCTCGTCGATCAGCGTGGAGCCGAGATCAAAGAACAGCCATTCGGGACAGTGCATGTGTCATTCTCCTTCCGGCAATCGATCATATCGGATGCTTCAGTCGGGTCAGATCGATTCGATCGCTGCGGTCAGCGCACGAACAGCGTCATTCAGCGGCAGATCCTTTTCAAGCGGAATATGCACGAACGCAATGCGTACCATCGTACCGGAAAAGCGGTGCAGAAGCGAATAAAGAAGGTCGTTGCAGACGTACGTTCCGGCGGTGTAGGACAGCTTTGCGGGAATCCCGGCGGATCGGATCGCCTCGGTCATGCTGCGCACCGGCAGCGTGGAGAAGATCGCGGCGGGCCCGTCCGCCCGGATCGGTTCGCCTGCGGGCTGCTGACCTGCATTGTCCGGGATCGAGGCGTCGCGCACGTTCAGCCCGACCGCTTCCGGTGTGACGGCGGTTCTGCCCGCCGCAAGCCCCACGCAGAGGATCGCGTCGGCACGGCAGTCGGCTGCGGCCTGCAGCGCAAGTTCGGCGGCATGTCCGAATTCCACGGGCAGAAGCAGCTTTGTGAGCGTCCAGCCTCCGATGCGCATAGGAAGCGCGTTCACCGCCTCCCACGAAGGATTCCTGTCTTCGGCCCCGAACGGCTCGAAGCCCGTAATCAACAGCGTTTTCGGTTCCATATTGCCCTCCGTCGCACATCCTCGATACGGTCGTATTCTATCATGCCAGGGCTTTTCCGTCAAACCGTATCATCCGGATTTTATTATATTTTTTCGGAATGGTTCGGAACCGTATACAAACACAAATCCGTATGTTAAAATGTGGTCGGACAGGGGCAAAGATCGCCTTGAAAAGAAATCAAAAACGGAGGATTCGCATTCTTATGACCGCACAGGAAATTATGACGTTCATCAAGGAACAGGACATCAAGATGGTCGACTTCAAAATCGTCGACATCGACGGACAGTTCCGTCATGTGACCATTCCGGCAGCAAACTTTACCGAGGAAACGTTGCAAAACGGCATCGGCTTCGACGCATCCAACTACGGCTATGCCGTCGTCGAAAAGAGCGACATGGTCTACATTCCCGATCTGGATACCGCGATGATCGATCCCTTCTGCGCGATTAAGACGCTTTCGATGATCGGCAACGCGATGATCATCGACTATCCCCAGAACCGTCCGCTTGCGCAGTACCCGCGCAACATCATCCACGCCGCGGTGCAGTACATGAAGGACACCGGCGTTGCGGATGAAATGAAGATCCTGCCGGAGTTCGAGTTCTATCTCTTTGATCAGGTCGGCTGGAAGATCAATCATCATTCGATCGCGGCGTTCGTGGACGCGGAGCAGGCGTACTGGAACAGCGAGACCGAAGGACGCGGCTACGTCGTCCCGATGCAGAAGCACTATCACGTTGCAAAGCCGCTCGACCGTACCTATGAGGCGCGCAGCGAAATGTGCATGGAGATCGAAAAAGCGGGCATCCCCGTGAAATATCATCACCCCGAAGTCGGCGGCGCAGGTCAGTTTGAGATCGAGCCGCTTCTCGGCGAAGTTACCAAGATGGCGGACGGCAGCATGATGGTCAAATACATCATCCGCAACGTCGCGGAAAAGTTCGGTCTTTCCGCAACGCTCATGCCGAAGCCCGTTTACGGCGAAGCAGGCAGCGGTATGCACGTCCATATGGTGCTCTATAAGAACGGCGAACCGGTCTTCTCCGATGACAACGGCTACGCGCATCTTTCCAAGGAAGCGCACTGGTTCATGGGCGGACTCCTGAAGCACATCAATTCGCTCTGCGCGATCACGAATCCGTCGACGAACTCCTTCAAGCGTCTCGTTCCGGGCTTTGAAGCGCCGGTCACCGTGGGGTATGCGACCTCTAACCGCAGCGCGGTCATTCGCATCCCGGCATACGCCAAGACGCCGAAGCTCCGCCGCTTTGAGCTCCGCAATCCGGACGCGACCTGCAACCCGTACTTCTGCTACGCGGCGATCCTGATGGCGGGTCTCGACGGCATCAGGAATCAGATCGACCCGCATGCGAACGGCTGGGGTCCGTATGACATGAACCTCTTTGAACTGCCTGACGAGGAGAAGGAGAAACTGCATCATCTGCCGACGTCGCTCGAACAGGCGCTCGACGCGCTCGAGGCGGATCACGATTATCTCACCGCGGGCGGCGTATTCCCGGAGGGACTCATCAAGAACTTCATCAAGCGGAAGCGCA
>CAMPAN010000134.1 GCA_946631895.1 uncultured Clostridia bacterium | reverse complement strand
TCCAGAAGCACGACATGTTTGTCCTCCTGCATCAGCTTATCGAGACAATCCGCATAAATCGCCCGCATTTCCATGGTCATGCCTCCCCTCTCAAATCGCGGATCGCGGCTTCCGCCTGCTCCGCCGACAGATTCGTGTTGTGGTTGCCCGCGCCGAGATCCTCGATCCACTTGACGCCGCAGCCCTTTTTGGTGTTCAGGATCACCATCGTGGGCTTACCGGAACCGATCCCGAGCTTTGCGTGCTTCACCGCAGCGCTCACCTCATCGATGTCGTTGCCGTCCTCGACATCGATCACGTTCCAGCCGAACGCTCTCCATTTTTCATCCAAAGGCGCGATGCCGTTGACCTCCTCGACCGTGCCGTCAATCTGCAGCTTGTTGTAGTCAGTGAACGCGATCAGGTTGTCGAGCTTCTTGCTCGCCGCGAACATCGCCGCCTCCCAGATCTGTCCCTCCTGGCTTTCACCGTCGCCGATCAGCGTGTAGATCGTCGCGCCGTCGTTTTCGAGCTTGCTGCCCAAAGCGACGCCGACCGCGCATGAAAAGCCCTGCCCCAGAGACCCCGTCGTCATATCGATCCCCACGGTGCGGTTCATGTCGCAGTGGCTCGGCAGGTTCGTGCCGCCGCGGTTCAGCGTCAGAAGCTCCTTCTTGTCGAAATATCCGCGATTCGCAAGCGTCGCGTAGACCGCCGGACCCGCATGCCCTTTCGAGCAGATGAAGCGGTCGCGTCCCGCCTTCTTCGGCTCGTTCGGATCAATGTTCATTTCCTCAAAATACAGCACGGTCAGAAGCTCGACGACCGAAAGACAGCCGCCGATGTGACCGACGCCCAAATTTCCGATGCAGCAGAGCACGTCGCAGCGGACATCCAGCGCGATTTTCTTCAGATCCTGTTTCAAATTCCTGTTCTCCTTTATTTAATTCATTCTGTTAACCAAATCAATTCTATCCGTAAACATACGAAATGTCAAGCGAAACCGATTGACTTTTTTCGTTCCGCGCGGTATGATTGATTAAAAGCATGTAATAATTCGGAGGATGCGAATTCATGAAGGAATTTACCCCTGTTTACGTTCCGGTCGGCGTGCCGACCTTCCATATGGAAAGCGCGGAGGACGCGTTCGTCCGCTCGTGCAAAGCGCTTCGTGCGCTCGATTCCCGCTTCGTCTGCCCCGCGGAAAAGCTGCTGTCGATCGACGCGCTGAAAGCCTATCTCGAAACCCTGTCGCCCGATCTGATCGTCTTTCAGAACCTGACCTTTGCAAACGCGGCGTACATGAGCGAAGTGCTGAAAAGATTCGACTGCCCGATCGTGCTGTGGACGCTCCGCGAACCGGTGATCGACGGCGGACGGCTGCGGCTGAACTCCCTGACCGGCGCGTACTCCGCGGCAAACACGCTCCGCGCGTTCAACGACCGTCCCTTCGTCTATGTCTTCGGCGCGCCGGAGGAGGATCGTGTCGCGAAAGAGCTCGGCGCGGCGATCGCGGCAGCGTCCGTGCTGCACGCGATGTGCGATCTCAGGATCGCGGCGATCGGGCATACGCCGCAAGGCTTCGGCTTCGGCAGAGCGCTGGACGCGGAAATGATGAACACCTTCGGCGCGGAGCTCGTTTCGATCGAAGCGCGGGAGCTGATCGACCGCGCGAAGGGCTATACGGATGAGGAATGCGCGCCGTATCTCGAAAAGACCGTGTGCGCGACCTGCGGACTCGACTGCACGCCCGAACGGAACCGGCTCGACCACGCACGGCTCTATAAAGCATACAGCGATTACATCCGTGAAAACGGCGTCGGCGCGCTCGCGTCGCGCTGCTGGCCGGACTTCTTCACCGCGTTCGGCACGCCGGTATGCACGGTACTGTCGATGCTGAACGACGACGGCGTTGCCTCCGCCTGCGAAGCGGATATCTACGGCGCGCTGTCCATGTGGGTCGGCATGCGGCTCTCCGGCTCCCCCGTCTTCTTCGGCGACCCGGTCTCCCTGGACGAGAACGAGAACACGATCACCTTCTGGCACTGCGGCGCGGCGGCGTGCTCGCTCGCGCGAAAGGACACCGGCGCGGTCGTCGGCGTGCATCCGAACCGCAAGATCGGTCCCGCAATGGACTTCGGCTGCGAAGCGTTCGAGGACGCGACGGTCTTCCGCATCGGCAGAGAGCCGGACGGCAGCTTCCGCTTCTTCATCACCGAAGGCGCGGCGCTCCATAAGCCGAAGCAGTTCATCGGCACGAGCATCGTGATCAGGACGGATTCTCCGTCCCGCGAGATCGTCGAGGACAGTGTACAGGACGGCTTTGAGCCGCACTTTGCGGTGATCAAGGGACGACATGCAAAGGCGCTCGAAGCGCTTGCGGCGTTCTTCGCGTTCCCGGTATACAGGTATTGAGTATGATCACCGACTCCTTTGACCCGAAATCCGAGCCGCTGTTCACGGTGGAATCATTTGCCGGACCGCAGAAGCATCTTTGCGATGTCTGCGTACTGACCTTCTCGCACAGGATCCTGGAGGAACTGCAGGCGCGCTTTGCGCTGCGCGAAGCCGGATATTTAAGAAACGTGAACCGCGACCGACCGATCTATCTGTTCGAATGCGGCGGGAAAACGCTTGCGACGGTGCTCTGCGGCGTCGGCGCGACGCTTGCAGGCGGCGATATCGAGGAGCTCAACTGGCTTGTCGGCGCGACGAAATTCGTGATGTTCGGCTCGGCAGGCTCCCTGAACCGCGAAGCGACTGCGGGCAAGTTTGTGATTCCGACGGAGGCATACCGCGACGAGGGCATGTCCTATCACTACGCGCCGCCGGCGGACTACATTGCGATCAGACAGGCAGACCGCGTCGAGGCGATCTTTACTGAACTCGGTATCCCGTTTGTTTCGGGACGTGTGTGGACGACCGACGCGTTCTATCGCGAAACGCGCGATCAGTTTGAGAAGCGCAGGGCGGAGGGCTGTCTCGCGGTCGAAATGGAGGTCGCGGGCGTACAGGCGGTATGCGACTTTTACGGCTTTGAGCTCTATGATTTTCTGGTCACCGGCGACGTATTGGACGCGCCGATCTATGAAAACGACGG
>CAMPAN010000133.1 GCA_946631895.1 uncultured Clostridia bacterium | reverse complement strand
GGATATCTGCGCAGGTTTCCGACCTTCCCTTGTCAGGGAAGGGGGACCGCGAAGCGGTGGAAGGGTAGTTATCCTGCCTGTTCACTGCAGGCAAACGCTTCCGAGCCACCCGTCCGGCGCGTAGTTATGCTGCACAAAAAAGCAGGCTGTCCGGGAAGGGACAGCCTGCGGGAATCGTTCATTTTGTGCCGCTTGCCTCATTCAGTCCGTCGATCTCCTCCTTGGTGAGGTAGCGCCACTCGCCGGGACGAAGATCGCCGAGCTTCAAAGGTCCGTACGCCTCGCGCTTCAGCCGCAGCGTGCGGTGACCGACCGCCTCGAGCATGCGCCGGATCTGGCGGTTTCTGCCCTCGTGGATCGTGATCGAAAACGCCGTGCCGCCGGTCGTGGAGCGGCGGATGTTCGTCACCCTTGCCGGCGCGGTCAGTCCGTCGTCGAGCATGACGCCGTTCGTGAGCGTCGCGATCTCCGACGCGGACAGCGTGCCGTCGCACACCACGCGATAGGTTTTTTCCACCTTGTAGCGCGGGTGCATCAGATGATTCGCAAGCTCGCCGTCGTTTGTGAGAAGCAGCAGCCCCTCGGAATTGAGGTCGAGCCGCCCGACGTTATAGAGCCGGTACGGAAGCTCGGACACGAACGCCTGCACGGTCTTTCTGCCCGCCTCGTCGCTCGAGGTCGAGACCACGCCTCGCGGCTTGTACAGCATCAGCACGACGCGCTCCGCCTGCGGCGTAAGGCGTTTGCCGTCCAGCCGCACGTCGTCCCCTTCCTCCACGGACATGCCGAGGACGGCCGGGATGCCGTTTACCGTGACCCGTCCGTCCGTGATGATCGTTTCGCAAGCGCGGCGTGACGCCACGCCGCAGTCCGCCATGTATTTCTGTAACCGCATATGCCCCGTTCCCGCGGTTCAGCCGAGAAACGCCGAAACCGCTTTTCTGAAATAATACCCGAAATCGACCGGCGCGACCGTTTCCGTCGCAATGACCGGCACCGTCGTGACGACCGTTCCGTTCAGAACCAGCGATACGCTGCCGACCGGATCGCCTGCCCGGACCGGCGCGGAAAGTCCTGCGTCGAACGTCGTCAGAACGGCGTACGATTCATTCTCGCCGATTTCCGTCGGATACAGTATACCGCGGATCGGCGCGGCGTTCAATGCTTTTTTTACGCCGTTTTCGACCGGAACCGTAAAAACCGTGTCCGCAGAAACAAACCGCTTTTCCGCATACAGGCGAAATCCCGCATCGAGCATGGATTTTGCGGTGTTCCACATCGAGGGGCAGTTCAAAACCGCGCCGACCTGCTTCATGCCGCCGCGCTCCGCCGCAAAAACGAGGCACTTCCCCGCCGCCTTCGTATAGCCGGTTTTCACGCCGGTTCCGCCTTCATATTCCCACAGGAGCCGGTTCTTGTTTTTCAGCGTGTGCTGTACCGAGCCCTCCGTTTTGCGGTAGCGGGTCGAAACGATCGCGGTGAATTCCGGATTCTCAAGCGCGTACGCGCCGAGCAGCGTAAGGTCCTTTGCGGTCGTGTAGTGATCGGGATCGTGCAGTCCGTTCGGTGTTACGAAATGCGTATCGCGGAGCCCGAGCTCCTCTGCCCGCGCGTTCATATGCACCGCAAACGCCTCCGTGCCGCCGTCGAGTACGCAGGCGATCGCAACCGCCGCGTCGTTGCCGGAGATCAGCATCAGTCCGTACACCAGATCCCGGAGCGGGATCGTCTCCCCGGCTTTCAGATACATCGAGGATCCCTCGGTCCCTGCCGCCTCCGCCGGCACTTCGACCGTCTCGTCCATGCGCCCGGACTCGATCGCCAGAAGCGCGGTCATGATCTTGGTCGTGCTCGCCATCGGCAGACGCGCGTTCTCGTTCTTTGCATACAGCACGCGCCCGGAGTTCGCCTCGATGAGATATGCAGCCTCGGCGGGCGCATCCGGGAACGCTTCCTCCGCCTTTGCGATCCGCGGAATCAGCAGCAATACGGCAAAAAGCGCGGCAAGAAGCCGTTTCACGGCTCATCCTCCGACGGCGCCTGTTTTTGTGCGCGGACGTTTTCGACGGCGTCGCGGATCTCAGCCATCGCGTTCGGGATCATCTGCACGAGCCGGTCGAGCGTGCTGTCGCAGTCGGCGTGCAGCAGCGTGACCTCGCTGCCCTTCATGTGCAGAAACGCTTTCGGGCTGATGGAGACGCCGACGACGCTCGCCCCCAGAAACGGATAGCCGTTTGCGTCGAAGTCCGGCTGTCCCTTCCGTGCGACTGCCTGCGTCGGGAAATCCCCGCCGCCCGCGAAGAAACCGAGACAGACTTTTGAGACCGGGATCACCACCGCGCCGCCCTCGCCGTAGATCGGATTGCCCACGATCGTGTTCACGTCGACGATGTTCTTAAGCTCGCGCATCGTCGTTTGCAGAATGGTTTCAACAGGATGCATATGTTTTCCTCTTTTCATTGGTTTTACGGGTATTGTTTGCCGCTTTGCGCCGCGCTATACGCGACGCAAGAACGACTCCGTAAAACAGCTTCGGCGGAAGCACGATCACCTGCGCGCTTGCCGTGATCCGGAACAGCGGATACCTGCAAAGGGCTGCGTCCGCCGAACCGCCGTCCGCAACGCGCGCGGTCAGCATCGACAGCAGCACGGCGATCGAGCCGGCGATCAGCACCGCATCCGCAGGCTCGTCCTCGATGCCGACCGCGGTCCTCGTGTCGAGGTGCAAAAGCCGGACGCCGGACAGTGCCGGTTTAATGCTCCGGGTGCGCTTTTGAAGCAAAGGAACCGTTTTTTGACCGATTTTCAGGGAAAAATACGGCTCCTGCAGCAAATAAACCCGCAATTTCAGCGGAATCGGGATGAGCCCGAGCACATAGATTTTCGCATGCACGACTGCACCGCGCACGCCGAGCCGTGCTCTCGCCTCGACGATCAGCGGCATGGACAGAAGCAGCAAAAGAAACAGCAGTACAAACAAAATGATCAGGATCCACATACGCATAGCATATCCGTTTTGATTCGCCGCATACAAAAAGGACCGTCCGGAAATGAACGGTCCTTTCACATTTCAATCCGTCAAATGCAGCGACATGCGCGGTGCATTTGACTCCTT
>CAMPAN010000132.1 GCA_946631895.1 uncultured Clostridia bacterium | reverse complement strand
TTCGCCGCTTCGGGCTCTCTTTGCTCTCGATCGCGTTCGACAAGCTGCAGATCGAAGAGATCTGGATGCTCAAAAACGCGCAGCGCGCGGCGATCCTCCGGGATCCCGCGATGGCGGCGGCGACGCTCATCGACGCGACCGCCGAAGCGCTCAGAGGCATTGCGGGTCGCGAGTAAACCGAACAGCAAAAGACCTCCCCCGCGGGGAGGTCTTTATTGTCAGTCCTTATACTTTGCCCGGATCCGGTTCAGCTTGATCCCGTTGTAGATAATCATGAACAGATAGATCCCGAACATGACGCCGAAAAAGAAGCCGAAGAACGTGCTGAGTCTGCCCATGACGCCGTTCATCGCGTTGATCAGATTCGGGATCACGCAGCAGAGGAAGATCACCATGAGCGGGATCAGTCTGGTCCGCGTGACATGCTCTGCCATCTCCACACGGGAAGCGTTGTCACTGAACAGCTCCTCCTCCCCCTCCGTCTTCGCCGCGCTTGCGGGTTTCCGGAAATACAGCCAGCCGAACAAGTGGAAAAAGTATTCCCAGCCGAAGTCCCTCAGCATCTGCAGGTATTCCTCGGTCTGTTCGCCGTTTTTGAAATCCAGCCGGTAAACGACGTCCTCCGGTTCGCATTCTTCAAACGTATAGAAACACGGCGACGTCATCTTGACGAGCTTCCATCCGTTCTGATGCTGTTTTCTCAGCCACAGTTCCTCATCCTCATAATCTGCGATCGTGAAAAAACGGATCTTTGTTTTACGCATCGATATTCACCCCTTTGCTGTTTTTGTACAATCTTTCGATCCTTTTGATTTCGGATTCCAATACTTCTCTGCCGAGTTCCGTGAGCTGATACAGACGCCGCTTGTCCTCCTCGCTGTAAAAACGGATCAGCCCGTCCTTTTCCATCTTGGAAAGCGTTCCGTACATGGTTCCCGCGCCGATGGTGACCGCCCCGCCGGTCAGCTTTCTCACTTGCTGACTGATCCCGTATCCGTGCTGCGGTGTCTGCAGGCAGAACAGGATGTAGAAGCCGGACTCGGTCATCGGAACGTAGATCCGCTTGATTTTATCGTTCATAGGTCCTCCTTAACTATCTAAGCTCGATATATCGAACCTCGATGTACATACTATATCGCACTTCGATATACTTGTCAAGTACTGATGATAAAAAAAGACACTTCTTTTTGAAGTGTCTCTGTAAAGTCGCTGCGGCTTATAATGCCGCCATACGGAAGATGTTCGCCATGTCCTCCTCAAGGAGCACCTTTGCGCTGCCGATCTTGCCGCCGTTTGCGATCGCGCAGTTTTTGGCAAGCAGCTTGATGTCGTCTTCGGAAGGTGAAACGCCGAGCTCTTTGAGGTTGGTCGGCATGCCGATCGAACGGAAGAAGTCCTCCATCGCCTCGACGCCTTTCATCGCCGTCTCCTCGTCGGTCGCGCAGGGCTTGACGTTCAGAACATACATCGCAAAGCGGACGAAACGCGTCATGCAGTTGTTCATGACGTACCGTGCCCAGCTGCCCCACACCGCGGTCAGCCCCGCGCCGTGGGTCACATCGTACATGGCGCCGAGCTCGTGTTCCAGGCGGTGGCACGACCAGTCGCCCGCGTCGTTGCCGCAGCCGGTCAGGCCGTTGTGCGAGAGAGAACCCGCCCACATGATCTCCGCGCGGGCTTCGTAGTTTTCCGGATCGTCGCGAAGGACGACGGCATAGCGCATGACGGTTTTCAGAAGTCCTTCTGCGATCGCGTCGGTGATCTCCATGCGGTGTCCGTTGACAAAGTACCGCTCCATCGTGTGCATCAGGATGTCCGAGCAGCCCGCCGCGGTCTGATACGCGGGAAGCGTTTTGGTGAGCGCGGGGTCCATCAGCGCGAACTTCGGACGGCACAGGTCGCTGTTCACGCCGCGCTTCTTGCCCTCGTACGAAATGACGCTGCTGTCGCTCATCTCGCTGCCGGACGCCGCAAGCGTCAGCACGACGCCGAGCGGGAAGCATCCCTTCGGCGTGCGCGTGTGCTCATAGAGTTCCTTCACGTCGCGCTTCGGCTCCGCAAGCGCATAGGCGATCGCCTTTGCCGAGTCGATGACGCTGCCGCCGCCGACCGCAAGGATGAAGTCGACGCCGTACGCCTTGCACATCTTCACGCCTTCGTAAACCTTTTCAAGCCGCGGGTTCGGCACTACGCCGCCGAGCGACACATAATCAATGTCCTCTTTTGTCAGCGAATCCTGCACGCGCTTCAGGAGCCCGGACTGTACAGCGCTCTTGCCGCCGTAGTGGATCAGGACCTTTTTGCCGCCGAATGCTTTGACCATTTCGCCGGCGCGGGACTCGACGCCGTGTCCGAACACGACCTTCGTGGGGGTATACAGGGTAAAATCTCCGTTCATAACTGCCTCCTATGATTAAAATGATTGGATGACCGATTCATTCAGCGCCCGGATCAGCGCAAGCGCGAGGTCCACCGTCGCTTCGTAATCTTTCTCCGCCGCGATGCAGGCGGGCGTATGGATGTAGCGCACCGGAACGCCGAGCACGATCGCCGGCGCACCGAGCAGCTGGGATTGAATGATCGCCGCGTCGTTGCCGCCGCCCTCGCGGACCGCCGCCTGCGCGGGAATGCCCTTTTTCTTCGCGAGATCGAGCGCAAAGCGCACAAACCGCGGGTTGGAGATGACCGAAACGTCCATGAACCGGATCATCGGACCGTGTCCAAGTTTTGTCTGCATCGCGTACGGTTCGCCGAAGGTGTCGTCCGCGGGACAGCCCTCAAAGACGAGCGCCGCGTCGGGACGGATGCGGTTCACCGTGATCTTGCAGCCGCGTTCGCCGACCTCCTCCTGCACGGACAGCGCGCCGACCACGTCGACCGAAAGGTCCTCATCCGCAATGCGCCGCATGACTTCGAGCAGCGCCGCGCAGCCGATGCGGCAGTCGAACGCCTTGCCGAAAAACAGTCCGTGTTCCGCGTCGTACTGAAACGGCGCGTCCGGCACGACCGGCTCGCCGATGCGGACGCCGAAGATCTCCTCCGCCTCTTTCGCGTTTCTTGCGCCGATATCGACCGCAAGATCGCGGATCTCGGGCGTGCCCTGCCGCTCCTTTTCCGCCGCGCTCATAAAATGCGGCGGCTTTGCCGCGATCACGCCGGG
>CAMPAN010000131.1 GCA_946631895.1 uncultured Clostridia bacterium | reverse complement strand
AGCGTCGCGCTGCTGCCGCATCAGGAGATCCTTCCGGAGGAGGGCGAAGAAACGCCCGCCGCGCCGGAGACGGTTTCCGAAACACCCGAAGGAGAAGAATAAAACCATGCTGAAGCTGCCGGCCGCGCTCATTGATTTTGCGCACGTCCTCGAAAAAGACGATGTAACGCTCTATGCGGTCGGCGGCTGCGTGCGCGACGCGCTGCTTTTTAGAGCGGTGCATGACGTCGACCTTGCGAGCAAGGCGAGACCGGAGGAACTGATCGAACGCGCGAAGGCGAACGGGATCGAAGCGAAGATCGTCCAGAAAACGCTCGGCACGGTGCTCATCACGATCGACGGCACGGATTACGAGCATACGACCTTCCGCACCGAATCCTACGGCGCGGGCGGCGCGCACAGACCCGATGCGGTCCGGTTCTCCGATTCGCCGGAGACCGACGCGTTCCGAAGGGATTTTTCGGTCAACGCGCTGTATGAATCCGTTTCGGACGGCACGCTTGCCGATCCGACCGGCGGAACAGAAGATCTCAAGCGCCGCGTGCTGCGCACGACGACAAGGGATCCGAATGTGATCCTGCGCGACGACGGGCTGCGGATCCTGCGGCTCGTGCGGTTTG
Source organism: uncultured Clostridia bacterium (assembly GCA_946631895.1). Lineage (GTDB taxonomy): Bacteria > Bacillota > Clostridia > Christensenellales > CAG-138 > UBA3792. The sequence goes on along the minus strand of CAMPAN010000131.1, from coordinate 2,586 downwards.
CGGCCTCGCTCGGATTTTCGGTCGATCCCGGGACATGGGATGCGGCAAAGGCAAACGCCGCGCTGCTCAAAGACGTCGCGTGGGAACGCAAGCGGCAGGAGCTCGACCGGATCCTTACGGGACCGCGCGTGTTCGACGCGCTCACGATGCTCCGGGACGTCGGCGCGCTGCCGTATCTTTTGCCGGAGCTTGCCGCCTGCGACGGGCTGGAGCAGCGGAAGGACTATCACCGATACGACGTGCTCACGCATCTGTTCCGCACCTGCGAGAACACGCCGGAGGAGCCCGGCGCAAGGCTCATCGGATTGCTGCACGACGTCGGAAAACCGGAAGCGCTCAGACGCGACGGAAACTTCTATGCGCACGACGTGTACGGAACCGAAATTGCGCGGACCGCGCTCATGCGGCTGCGCTATCCGAAGGAGATTATCGATCGGGTCGCCGCGGCGGTCCGGATCCACATGTTCGATCTTGCGGAACAGGCGTCGGACGCGACGGTCAGAAAGCGTTTTGCGCAATTCGGCAGGGAGCGGACGGAGGACTTCATCATGATCCGCGAGGCGGACGTTCGCGGCAGCGGATACGATACGTCGTATTGCGCCGGACGCTTCCGCCGCATATACCGCGGGATGCTGGAGACGGACACGCCGTTTTCGGAAAGCGAGCTGAACGTTTCCGGCGAGGACATCATGCGTGAACTCGGGCTTCCGCCCGGCAGCGACGTCGGACGGATCAAGCACAGACTGCTGCTGCGCTGCGCGGTGCATCCGGAGGAAAACCGGCGCGAAACGCTTCTGAAGCGTATGCACGATTACCGATAGGCAACATTTCTGTATGGTTTTTGTGAACAAATCGCTTTCCGGCTTGCGGATAGCGGAAAATGTGCTATGATAAAACTGTTGCAGAATGCATGGGCATATGAGGATATGATATGAACAATAAACAAAAACAAAAAAGAACGATTCTTGCCGTTGCGCTGATCATCCTGCTGGCGATCATCATTGCGATTTCGGCAGCGATCGGCTGCGGTACGAAGAGCTGCGCTTCCGAATCGACACCCGGCGCGCAGACCAGGTCCGACGTCATCGTGAACGAGATCCTGATGAGCAACAAACAGACCGTGCGCGACCCGCTCGGCACCTACAGCGACTATGTCGAGCTGTACAACAAGAGCGACCGCGACATCGACCTGTTCGGCTACGGTCTCACCGACGACGAGATTTCGATCTGGCAGTTCCCGCCGGAGACGGTGATAAAATCGCACGGCTATCTGGTCGTCTGGTGCATGAAGGACGATCCGACCGACGGCAACGGCTATCTGACGATCAGGGACGACAAGGGCAACGAAAACAAAACCATCGTTGCGAGCTTTGCGCTTTCCAAGAAAGACGTTCTGCGCTTTGTGGATCCCGCGGGCAACGCGATCGTCACGGTCGATCTCGGCAATTTCTATTCGGGGCAGAAGGGCAACGCCAACGCGTACGGCGTCGGCGACGGCACGGCGACCGAAGTTCTTACCGCCGAGGGGAACTCGTATTCCTATACGAACGACGAGGGCTGGAAGCTCATGAATCCGACGCCGGGGTTCCCGAATACGGAGGAAGGCTGGAACGCGTTCCAGGCGTCCCGTCAGGCGGATTCGGATACCGGCATTGCGGAAACGACGGACTGCCCGGTCCGCGTGACCGAATTCATGGCGTCGAACGGCAATGCGCATAAAGCGCCCGACGGAACCTACTGCGACTGGATCGAGCTTTACAACTCCGGCAGCAGCGCATTCGATCTCTCCGGCTTCAGCCTGAGCGACGACATCACAAAACCGAAGAAATTCACGTTCCCGCAGGGGGCGAAGATCGAAGCATACTCCTATCTCGTCCTGTACCACACGGCGGTGCCGGTTCCGGGCTATTACTGCATTGACTTCGGTCTGTCCTCGCAGGGGAACGAAACGCTGGTGTTTCTCACGAAGAACGATCTGATCGTCGACCTGATCGACTTCGGTTCGCAGCCGAAGAACTGTTCCTACGCCAAGGTTTATACCAACAATACGTTCGATCCGTACGGCGCTTTTGAGATCACGGAACGACCGACGCCGGGCTATGACAACACCATCAACGGACGTATGCTCTTTGAGGAAAAGGAAAACGGTCCGATGGGCGTGCACGACATCGTGTTCAACGAGATCCTGGTGGACGGCTACCATGTGACGTACGCCATGTCGAACGCAACAAAGAGCGAACGACCGTACAGCGCCGATTACGGCAGCTGGATCGAGATCTACAACAAGTCCGACGCGCCGGTGAACCTTTCCGGGTATTCGCTGACGGACAACGAGCGAAAACCGAGGAAATGGGTTTTTCCTGACGGAACGAGTATCGCCGCAAAAGGATATCTCGTCTTACAGCTCAACGGCAGCCTGCCCCGCGAAGGTCAGACCGAAAAGGACGTAACCGCGGAGCAGCGGAAATACGAACTGAATTTCGACATTGCAGCGGCGGGGGAAACGCTCTGTCTCTATGACGCGTCCGGCATGATGATCGACCGCGTGATCGTGCCGCCCGCGCGCTCCTGCGTTTCCTACGGACG
>CAMPAN010000130.1 GCA_946631895.1 uncultured Clostridia bacterium | reverse complement strand
AACTGCTCCGGCGTCATGGCGGCAAACGCCGCGTCGAACGGAATGCTGTCCATGCGGTCGCAGCCCGCGGCGCGGATCAGCGCGTCGCGCTGTTCCCGGGTGCAAAGGTACGAAAACGTGCCGGAAAACAGTTCGCGCGGGTGATTGTCGTAGGTAAACGCAACCGCCTCGTCGCCGTTCGCGTGCGCGATTTCCGCCGCTTTCCGCAACAGCGCCCGATGCGCAAGGTGCACCCCATCGAACATTCCCAGCGCCACAACCGTTTGGTTCATATGTCCTCCATAGAATACTGTCGCGGAGTTTTTCTCTCCCTCCGTCAGCCTTGCGGCTGCCACCTCCCTCGTCAGAGGGAGGTCAATGCTATCTGCGCTCCGTTCGTTTTCCATTGTCAGAGCGAGGTCAATGCTTACCGTCCGAGCTCCCCTTGTCAGGTGAGGTCAACGTTCCCCCTCTCGAGCTCCCCTTGTCAGGTGAAGTCAATGCTTACCGTCCGAGCTCCCCTTGTCAGGGGAGCTGTCACGAAGTGACTGAGGGGTAGTTCCCAACTCCTCACACCGTTCTTTCATGACCCGATCGATCTCCAACGTTACGCCGTACAGATTTCGCACAACGTCCTTGTTCTGAAAACGCAGCACATAAAGTCCCATCTGCTCAAGCGCTTTCGTTCGCGCCGCATCGTCCTCCATCTGCCGATCGATCCCGTGATACGGACCGTCCAGTTCGACGACCAGCCCCGCCCTTGCGCAGTAAAAATCGACGATATAGTCTCCGATCGGTTTTTGTCTCTGAAAACGGATCGGATACCCCCGCAGAAAATGATACCATAGCTCTCTTTCCGGAAAGGTCATCGTTTTCCGAAGATTCCTTGCAAGAACGACGTTATCCTTATTGTACGGCTTCATTGCTGCGGTCTCTCCCTCCGTCTCGCTTCGCGATCCACCTCCCTCGTCAGAGGGAGGTCAACGCTTCCCTCTCGACCTCCCCTTGTCAGGGAAGGTGTCGGTCGTCAGACCGACGAAAGGGTTGTCATTCCCCGTATAAATGTACTTTCAGCACGGCGTCGCCGTTCTGCACCGTGCCGATGCCCAGGAAGCCTTCGCAGTAAAAACGATACGTGCCGTCTGCCGCGTTCGTGCGCGTGGGCAGTCCGTTCGCTGCGGGCTTTCTGCGATCGCGTGCAAGATCCAGCCGCGGCAGAAAACCGAGTGCGTCCTCGCAGCTTGTGAGCGCGTCCGAAAGGCGACCTTCCGTTTTCAGCTGCTGCAGTTCCGCGATCGTATACGCCCGGTCGAGCGTGAACGGTCCGGACGCGGTCCGCAGCAGGAACGCCATGTGCGCCGGTACGCCGATCGCCGCGCCGATGTCGGCGCAAAGCGTGCGGATATACGTCCCGCGCGAGCAGGTCGTCTCGATCAGAAACCGGTTCCTCTCCCGCATTCCGACGCAGGAAAGCGAAAAAATCTCCACCTCGCGCGTCTTGTCCGGAATCTCCTTTCCGGAAAGCGCGAGGTCGTACAGCTTTTGTCCGTTGAATTTCAGGGCGGAATACATCGGCGGCGTCTGCAGGATCCTGCCGGTAAACCGCGGAAGGACCGCGTTCAGCATATCCTCCGTCACGGTCCCGTCGGACGTCGCAACGGCGGTTCCCTGCGCATCCTGCGTGTCGGTCGCGGTACCGAACGCGATCTCGGCAAGATAGGTCTTTCGCTTGTCCACGAGATAATCAAACAGCCGCACCGCGCGTCCGACGCACACGGGCAGAACGCCCGCCGCCTCGGGATCCAGCGTCCCGAGATGCCCGACGCGCTTCGTTTCAAAGATTTTCCGTACGTCCACCACGACGTCGGAGCTCGACATCGCCGGCGGTTTCAGCACGGTTACGATCCCTTCGATCATTGCAGCGCCTCGATGAGCGCGTCGCGCATGACTGCCGTCGCCTCGTCCAGCGGCATTTCGAGCGTACAGCCCGCCGCGGCGACATGCCCGCCGCCGCCGAAGCGCTTTGCGATCGCCGCCACGTCGCAATACCGTTTGCTGCGCATGCTCACGCGCACACAGCCGTCGCTTTCGCGCAGGACGCACGCCGCCTCGACCGTGTCGATATCGCGCAGCCAGTCGATCAGTCCCTCGCAGTCCTCCTTGGCTGCGCCGCAGTCCTTAAGCGCATCAAGCGGGATCGCGCAAAGGTTCAGCTTCCCGTCCGCCGAAAGCTCCATGTTGCCGAGGACATAGGCGATCAGCTTCGCCTTTTTCAGCGGCATTTCGCGGAACAGCATGCGGTTCAGCTCCGGCAGATTGATACCGTACCCCAAGAGCTTCGCCGCCGCCTCGAACGCCTCCGGAGAGGTGTTCCCGTACGAGAAATTGCCGGTATCGGTGGCGATCGCCGTATACAGCGCGACCGCGATCTCCTTTGTGACCGGAACGTTCAGCGCTTCGAGTAAGCGCAGGATCAGTTCGCCGGTCGCGGAAACCTCCTCCACCCAGTCGCCGTCCTTCGTCTCTTTCGGATTCGTGCCGTGATGGTCGATACAGAACTGATACGGCGCCGTTTCCAGCGTTTCTTTGAGCGCGCCGGTGCGCTTATGATCCGCACAGTCGACATAGATCACCGCCTCCGCAGGCGGCTCGATCCCGTCCGTTCCTGCGACGTCTTTTGCACCGTCCAGAAACAGCAGATACTGCGGCACGGCGTCCGGACAAACGACCGTCGCTTCCCTGCCGAGCGCGCGCAAAGCAGCCCGCAAAGCAAGGCAAGAGCCCAGCGTGTCGCCGTCGGGCGACTGGTGGGCTGCCAGATAAAACGATTGATGCGATTGTATAAAGCTTACCGCACAGCCGAGATTCATGCTTCGTCCTCCTGCGGCTTGTCCTCCTTGTGCAGCGAGCGGATCACTTCGGAAATATGCACCGAATATGCGATCGAATCGTCGCCGACGAACTTGATCGCCGGGACCCGGCGGATCGTCATCCGCGCGCCGACCTCATGTCCGATGAAGCCCGCCGCATGGTTCAGCGCGTCGACCGCAGTCTTCAGCGCGTTTTCGTCGGCGTCAAACACGGAGACGTGCGCCTTTGCATATTTGAGATCGGGCGTCACTTCCATCTCGGTGATCGAAGTCACCGCCGGGATCCGCGGATCCTTCATGTCGAAGATGATCGCGCTGACCGTCTTTTTGAGCTCCTCGCGAAGCCGTTCGTTTCTGACCTTTGCCATCAGCGCTTCACTTCCTCCATCATATAGCA
>CAMPAN010000129.1 GCA_946631895.1 uncultured Clostridia bacterium | reverse complement strand
CGGCTCTTCTGCACCGCCTTTGCGATCGACGGGAAGCTCACGCCGAAGCAGACGACCTTGTCGTTCTCGTTCAGAATGCACACGACGTGCTCGAGGTCGATGATCAGACGGAAGTTGTCAATCATCATCTTCTTCATGCCGGGCGTGAACGGTACCGTGCCGTATAAGCCTTCGTACGCGACGTCCAGAAGGTCAAAGAGTCCCTGCTGATAGCGGTTGATGAAGTCGTTGACGTTCTTCGCCTCGCCGATGCGCAGGTTGTATTTTTTCAGGACCTGATCCGACAGCTTTCTGAGCTTGACGGCGGTCTCCGGCGCGGGGGCGTAGAGCCGGGATTCGACCCAGTCGACCTCCTTTGCATAGCCGCAGTCCTCGATCAGCTTTCCGTAATACTCCGCGTTGTACTGCTCCTCAAAGGTGGAGAGCTGATCGAAGCCCTCGACCAGCAGACCTTCGCGCTCGAGATCGGAAAAGCCCAGCGGTCCGCAGACGGCGTTCATGCCGTGATCAATGGCAAACCGCTCGACGGCGCCGAACAGCGCTTCCGCGACCTCGGGATCGTCGATCGCGTCGAACCGGTCGAACCGCACGCGCTTTTCGTTGTTCTTCTCGTTGGACGCCTTCTGGATGATCGCCATGATGCGCCCGACGACCTTGCCGTCGCGGTACGCGAGCCAGTAATCGGTCTCGCAGGTGTCGTTGTAGATGAAATCCTTCGAAAAGAGCTTCTTCTCGTCGCCGTACAGCGGCGGAACGAAATACGGGTTGTCCCGGTACATGTCAAGCGGAAAATGCAGAAACGCCTTCTGCTCCGCTCTGGTTCTGACCTCTTTGACCGTAACCATGGGGATCCTCCGTCAGGCGCGGCGCTTTGCGTGGAAGCTGACGCCGACGCCGTTCGGTCCGCAGTGGCTGCCCGCGGTCGGGTTCGTGACGACGGTCTCGATGACAAGATCCTCGCCGAAGCGCGCATGCAGCATGTCGGCAAGCTCCGCCGCAAGCTCCGGCGCGTCGGTGTGACCGATGATGAAGTGATGCGCCTTGATGTCGTCGCCGAGCTCTTCGACGACCTTGACAAGCCGGTCCATCGCGTTTGCTCTGCCTCGCTCCTTGCCGATGCTGACCATCTGTCCGGCGTCGTCCATGCAGATGATCGGACGGATGCCCAAGAGCGTTCCCATCGTCGCCGCAATGCCCTTGACGCGGCCGCTGCGCTTGAAGAATTTCAGATCGTCCGCAAAGAAATACTGCGCGAAGTGATCGACCTCTTTGTCTGCCCACGCAAGGATCTCCTCAACGGATCTGCCTACCTTGTACATATCGCCGATCTCACGCACGATGTTGTAGCTCACGATTGTGATGCCCTTGGTGTCGATGTGATGGAACTTCCGCTCCGGGAACTCCTTTAAAAGCTCCTCGACCGCCTCGTCCATCGCGCGGAAGGTGACCGTCATCGCGGCGGAGAAGTGGACGTACAGGATATCGTTGCCCTGCTCGAATTCGGGACGGAAATAGTTGAGATAGCGCTCCTTCGAAATGCCGCCGGTGGTGGGCAGCACGCCGTTGCGGAGACCGTCATAGAACGCGTGCAGATCGATCGTTTCGGTGTCCTCATAGGGCCAGTACGTCTTTGCGTCGATGCTGTACGGCATGGAGATCAGGCGATAGCCGTATTCCTTTGCAATCTCCGGAGTGAAGTCGGTATCGGTGTCGGTAAACAGTGTCAGCATGATGTTACTCTCCTACTAAGATATATTGGTGAACGGGCTGGTTTCCGTCGATGCGGATGACCTCCGTTCTGGGGTACATTTTGGTCAGCGCCGAACAGAGCTCGTCCGCCTCGGCTTTCGGCGCGTCGCAGCCCACGAGCAGCAACAGCACGCCGCAGTTTTCCGCGTGCATTTCCTTCGAAAGCTGCAGCGCCGTGTCGATCGCGCCGCTGTCGTTCACATAGATCGTGTCGCCGATAAACCCGATGAAATCGCCCTCGTGCACGTGCACGCCGTCCTTTTCGGCGTTGCGGCTTGCGCGGGAAACGAAGCCGGTCGTGACGGAGGCGATGACCTCTTCGAGCTCGGCGACGATCTCGTCCGGTTCGCCCGCGTTCGTGTCCATCATGGAGATCGCGGCATAGCCCTCGCCGACCGAGCGCGTTTTGAGGACACGGATGTCGGAGGCGGGGTAGAGGTCCTTCGCCTGTTTTGCGGTCATGATGACGTTGCCGTTGTTCGGGAACACATAGATCGTGTCGGCGTTCGTCTTGTCAAAAGCGTCGATGAAATCGGCGGTGCTCGGGTTCATGCTCTGTCCGCCGTCGATCACGGCGTCCGCGCCGAGCTCCGAAAACGTTGCTTTCAGCCCGTCGCCCGCCGCGACCGCGACGATGCCCGCCTTCTTGCGCGGCTTCGGCACCGTGACGGAAACCTCGGGGAGCTCCGTCTCGTTGTGCTGGAGCGACATGTTCTCGACCTTGAGCGTCAGAAACTCGCCGTACCGCTGGCAGCGGTTCAGAATGTCGCCGGGGCGCATCGTGTGCACGTGGACCTTCAGGATCGAACCCTCGCGGAATGCCACGACGGAGTTGCCGACGCTGTTCAGGTATTCGACGAACGCCGGCAGGTCGAACGATTCCGGATCGCCTTTCAGGTTCTGCAGCCGCAGCAGAAACTCGGTGCAGTAGCCGTAGGTAAGAACGCTGTCCGCGCCGAACGCGTCGAGATCGACCTTCTTCGTTTCGGCATGCGTTTCCGCGCGCTCGACGGTCTCGCCGTTCAGGCTTCTGCGCATTCCCTCAAAGATATAGATGAGACCCGCGCCGCCGGAGTCGACCACGCCCGCTTCGCGCAGCACCGGCAGAAGCTCCGGCGTGCGTTCAAGCGAACGCTGCATCTCGCCCAGCAGATCGTTGAAATAGGTTTTGAGCGTGGATTCTTCGGTGATGCGTTCGTTTGCAAAGCGAACGCCGTCGCTGAAAACGGTCAGGATCGTGCCTTCGACCGGAACGGGAACCGCACGGTAGGCTTCCTCCACGCCGCATTCCATCGCATGCGCGATGTCGGAAAGGGTCGCTTCGGAGACGCCCTCAAAGCCGCGGTTGATGCCGGAGAAGATGCGGGACAGGATCACGCCGGAATTGCCGCGTGCGCCCAGAAGCATGCCGTGCGCGCTGCGGCTTGCCACTGCGGACAGGTCCGTGTCGTCAATGCGGTCGACCGCGTCCGCGCCGGAATACACCGTTGCGAGCATGTTGTCGCCGGTGTCGCCGTC
>CAMPAN010000128.1 GCA_946631895.1 uncultured Clostridia bacterium | reverse complement strand
ACAGCACAAGACGCGCGCCGCCGCGTTCCGCCGTGAGCTTCACATAGCGCAGCGGCGTTTCGATCTCGCCCTCGTCGAACGCGCTTCGCGTCCAGACGACCGTCTCCACGCCCGCGTCCGTTTCCATCCGTCCCGAAAGCGCATGATCGAGCAGCAGCCGGACGCTTTCGTCCTCCGTTTTCCAGAATCCCGCAAGGATCGTTTCCTGCGTGACCGTCACGTCAACCGCGGCTTCAAGCCCGTCCAGCGTCGCCTTGATCGTACACGTACCCGGCGAGATCGCGACGATCATTTCGTTTTGGTCATCAATCCACGCGACGATCCCGTCCGCCGCGCCGACCTTGTACTTCAGCAGCTTCCGCGCCGCCGATGCGGGTTTGACCGTGTGCGTGACGCGCCGCCCCTCGTCCATCTTCAGCGTCAGCGTCGTTTCGGACAGCGTCAGCGATTCCGCGGGACGGGTGCGCACCAGAAGAAACAGCCCGACCGCCTGCGCCGCCGCAAACGCGACCAGCGCAAGGATGACAAGGATCTTTTTCGATCGTTTCATATGCCGCTCCTCCTTTCCCGACGGTTCTATTGTACCCGTCCTTTCGGCGGATGTCAATTCACGCGATGTCATACACCGCATCAGTCGCGCAGCCAAAGGCCTTCCCCCGAGTGGGGAAGGCAGATCGCGAAGCGAGCCGGATGAGGGGTTCAAATCCAAGATTCTCCGGCAGGAGAATCCTCCTGAACGTTCCCGCAGGGAACATATCGCACGCCGCAGGCGTATATCGTGCCGCAAGGCATATCGTGAATCCCGCAGGGATTTATATCGCATATCCGTAGGGGAAGATCGTATCTTCCCGTTCCGCTGTTGCGGCGGGCGGATCATATCCGCCCCTACGGTCCGTTGGTGCAAGGCGCGCGCTCCCTTGCCTTCTCCTCCGAGGAGAAGGTGGCGTTAGCCGGATGAGAGGTTCAGATCCGAAATTCTCCGTCAGGAGAATCATGGGATTGTATACCCGTAGGGGAAGATCGTATCTTCCCGTTCCGTTGTTGCGGCGGGCGGATCATATCCGCCCCTACGGGTTCATTGGCAAGAATGTCGCGTGCCAAAAGCCTTCTTCTCCGAGGGGAAGGTGGCGAGGCTTGCCGAGCCGGATGAGGGTACACGCAGAAAAGCGGAACGCTTTTCGCGGATAAATGCCGTTTCGCAAAAAACAAAAACGTCGCCGCGAACGTAGCGACGTTCGCAAACCTGTGCGCCGCAGGCGCGCTGCCCGCAAAAAGTTGGTAGCGACAGTGAGCCGTTGTGAGCGCGCTTGCAAGCGAGCAGGCGAACCGAGCGGGACTTTTTGCGGAGAGGAGCCATGGTACGCGCGACCTGACGCGCGATCTACCTATGTAACGAAGCGGAGCGGAGTGGAAAACGGAGCGGGCGAGCGATGACTTGTTACAAAAAAAGTCGTCGCGAGCTAAGTGAAGTCCGCGACGACGAAATGGAGCTGATGATCAGATTCGAACTGACTACCTCGTCATTACCAATGACGTGCTCTACCTACTGAGCTACATCAGCGCTGCAACGCGCATTATAACAAATGCGCGCGAAGAATGCAAGCCTTTTTTTCAAATTCCCGAAAAAAAGTCAAATCAGCTCTGTACTTGCCGGGTGGAGCCGATCGCGGTAATAAACGCGGAATTCTCGGGAATGACGAACTTCACCTTGTGCAGCTTCGCGATGCCGTCCAGCATTTCCTTTGCGATCGGCTGCGAATCGAGGATCGTGCCGCAGACGAAGATCGTGCGGGTCAGGTGCGCCTTCGTGCAGAACGCGCCCATAACGCCGATGCACTGGAAGATCAGCGTATAGATGCCGCGCGCAAGCGACGCGTCGTCCGCCGTACCCGCCTTGGAAAGGTTTGCGACGGTCGTTTCGGGCGTGAGGTTGCCGATCTGTCCCGTGGTGACGTCCTTGATGAGCAGATCGCAGTTCTCGGGTTTACCCTCCAGCGCGAGTGTCTGCAGCTCCTTCGGATCGAATTTGCCGAACAGCTTTTCACTGAGTCCCTGCAGCATGCCGCCGCCGACGCCGCTGCCGCCGAGATGCCACGCGCCGAACGGCGTGACGCGCACGAACGCGGTGCCGGTGCCGACGCTTGCGACGATCATGTTCAGCCGCTTCGCGGTGATCGACGCGCCGCGGTAGAGCGAAGCGAACTCGTCGACTTTGACGACCTTGTTGCCGAGAATTGTTTCCGGCAGCGCCGACGCGCCGACGCCGGTGACGGTGATCGCCTCCGCCTTCTTCGGGCAGATGCGCAGGATCGCCTCCTCAAGCGTCTCATCCTCTCCCTTGAGCGTCGTGCCGAGCAGCTTCGCGCCGCGCATCAGTACGATCTTGGTGCCGGACGCACCGAGGTCGATGCCGACGACCGTCTTGCGCGGTTGCAGCGCAAAGTATACCGGCGGCGCAATGATCGCCGTCGCAACCGCCTCCGCGATCGCATTGATTCCCGCAAAGCCGACAAGCAGCGCAAAGAGCGAGATCATCGTGCCGTCCTCCTGCATCTGCAGGCCCTTGATGAAGTCGGTCCGTCCGAACAGCAGTCCTAAAAAGCCGAGGAAAAACACGGTATTGGTGAGCGAGCCCGCAAGCGCGGACACAAAGACCGCGACCGAACGGCTGTTGGTCGGGCGCTTCATGATCAGCCGGAACAGCAGCGCGGGCACGAGTCCCACGAGCACGCGCGGCACGATGCAGGTGACGAACGTCGCAACCGGCGAAATGCCGACCAGCGCCGCGCCGAATGCATCGCCCATAAAGCACTGCAGAAAGCTCGTCAAGCCGAACACGAAGCCCAGCAGCATGCCGTAATACGGTCCGAGGATGATCGCGCCGATGATGACCGGAATGCCGATCGTGGTGATGGACAGCGGTCCGATTTTGATATAACCGAGCATCGGCGTAAAGGCAAGCAGCAGGATCATGGCGATAAAGATCGCCGCGAGGATCATTTTGCGCAATTGTTCGCGTTTCATCTCATACCCCTCCGAAAAAAGAGATAGACATATTATAATATGATTTGTTTCCGTTCGCAACCGTTTTGGATAATATAAAACGGCAAGGATAAAAAATCCGAAAGCGCGCACACTAACCGCAAAAGACCGAGCTTCGGAGGTTTTTCCATGCATCTTACCCGCAAACAAACGATCCTGATCGTCACGCTTTCCGGCGTTGCCGCGCTGCTTCTTGTCGGGCTTCTGATCTTTTTGCACTATGCCG
>CAMPAN010000127.1 GCA_946631895.1 uncultured Clostridia bacterium | reverse complement strand
GAAGTTTCGACCGTTTGTGAGCAGCCGGAAGCAGAACCGGTCCCCGAAACGTCGACGATTCCCGAACAGCCGGTTCCGTTCCGACCCGTCCCTACGCCGGGACAGGATTCCGAGCAGCCTTATGAGCCGCAGCCCGCACCGAAAAAGAAGAGCACGTTCTGGATCATTCTGAGCTGTGTCATGCTTGCGGCGATCGCGGCGGCGGTGCTGCTGATCCTGCGCCCGTGGAACAAGTGCGGTCCGAAAACGCCGGAAGAAATTGTCCGTGCGTCGGCGGAAAAATCGTACGAAGCGGAATCGCTGCATGCGGATGTGTCGATGAAGATTTCCGTTGAGCTCGTTGCATCCGGCATGAGCATGAAGATGGATATGTCGGATGTCGTCGAGGCGGACGTGCAGATGAATCCCGCCGTATTCCGCATCGTGATGAAGGTGCAGATGCCCGGAAAGGAACAAACTGCGCTTGTCTATATGGAACAGGACGGCGAGGAGACAAAGACCTACATTTCGACGGATGACGGTCAAACCTGGACGACGTCGGACGACCTGCAGGTTTCCGTTCCCGGACTGAGCGGCGACGGAAGTCCCGGCGGATTCCGTGCGGAATACTGGCTGATGAAGGACGTCCGGGAGATCGGAACCGAAACCGTGGACGGCGTGGCGACAACCGTCTATACCGGATATTTACCGAAAGAACAGCTCCTGGAAAACAAGGACTTGCAAGGGGAGCTTCCGATCAATCTCGACGAGGGAGTGGCAGAAGTTCTGGATCAGATCGGGGACATTCCGATGACGTTCTGGGTGGACAGCAAAACGGGAAGACTTCTGCAATACCGTATGGACCTTCAGGAACTGATGACAAAAGTGTTAGACAACAGAACAGAAGAGAACAGTTCCGCGTCCGGTCTGAAAATCAACTATGCAGTCAACACTGCGATCATCGAATGCAAGTTCTCGAAGTTCAATGAGATTCCGCCGATCGTCGTTCCGCCGGAAGCCAAGAAATAAGAATTGACGAAATAAAAAAGATCCTTGCAAAAGGATCTTTTTTGTTTGCTGTATGCCGCGGTGGGTTCTTTGCGGGCGATTATTCGCCGTAGGTACAGAGCGCGCCGAAATCGAAGTCGATCACCTGAAGAAGCTCAACGCTTCCGTCGAGGGCTTCGTAGATATACACCAGCGCACAGTGGGGAACGGGTTCCGGAACAACCGCGGAGACTTTTGCGAGAATGCAGCGGTTCAGCCCCGCAACGACCTGCGTGCCGAGGTTTGCGATCGGCTCGTATTCCGCGCCGACAAGACCTTCGAGCGCCTTGTTGAGCTTGTCCTTGATCTCGTCGGTGATCTCGGGAGATTCGGCATACGCCCAGCCGCCGTCAAGCGTTTCCTCTTCGGGGATCGCTTCCGCCGTGCCGTATTCGTCCGGAACAACGGGCATGTCTGCAAAGTTCATGATCGTCGCATTGCCTTCGAGATCGGCATAGATGTATACCAGCACATACTTCGGCGTTGCGTCGGGATAGACGACGGTTGCTTTTGCGAGGAAGCAGTAGTTCGTTCCCGCGACGACCTGCGTGCCGAGGCATGCGATCGGCTCGTAATCGACGCCGACGAGACCTTCGAGCGCTTTTTCAAAGATCGCCTTGAATTCGTCGGTCATTGCAACGTCTTCCGCGACCGCCCAGCCGCCGAGCAGCTTCTCGGAGCTCATGTCCGGGAATACGGGATCCGGCTGTTCGACCGGCTCGTCGACGGTGTTCGGGACGGCTTCGGCTTCCTGCGATTCTCCGACGGGCAGTTCGTCCGTCTTTTCGGGTGCTTTGGGCTCGTTTGCAGGCGCCTTGCAGGCGACAGCCGCCGCGATCATCAGCGTGCAGAGCAGAATTGCAATCAGTTTTTTCATGGTTTTACAGTTCCTTTCGATTGATTTCTTTTGTTTGTTTTTTGTCCTTGCATCATCAATACTGTACGGTGCGGCAAAAGGTTGCATCCGGGAAAAATGTTTTTATAAGAATAGCATTTCATGCGGCCGTTGTCAAACAGACGCTGCATTTTTGCCGCCGGACGGGAGCGGTCACGAAAAAAAGCCCCCGGGCGGGGCTTTGATCAACACGGCACGAAACACGGCGCAGACAAAAAAACGGGCTGTCGAATTGCTTCAACAGCCCGAAACGAAACGGTCAGATGCCCATCTCTTTCTTGACCTCGCCGAAGCACTTGACGGCAAAGTCGAGGTCCTCCTTGGTGTGACCCGCGGAGATCTGCGTGCGGACGCGCGCCTTGCCCATCGGGACGACGGGGTAGGAGAAGCCGGTCACGTACACGCCCTTGTCGAGCATGCGGTTTGCAAACTCCTGCGCAACCTTTGCGTCGTAGAGCATGATCGGAACGATCGGATGCTCGCCGGGCAGCAGGTCGAAGCCGAGCTTTTCCATTTCCTTGCGGAAGTAGTTCGCGTTCGCGTGGACGCGGTCGCGGAGTTCGGTGGACGATTCGAGAAGGTCGATCGTCTTGATCGTCGCGGCGCAGATCGCGGGCGCAAGCGTGTTGGAGAACAGATACGGACGGGAGCGCTGACGGAGGAGGTCGATGATCTCCTTGCGCGCTGCGGTGTAGCCGCCGGACGCGCCGCCGAGCGCCTTGCCGAACGTGCCGGTGATGATGTCGACGCGACCCATCACGCCGCAGTATTCCGCGGTGCCTCTGCCGTGCTCGCCCATGAAGCCGACCGCGTGCGAATCGTCGACCATGACGAGCGCGTCGTACTGCTCTGCGAGATCGCAGATGCCCTTGAGGTTTGCGATGTAGCCGTCCATGGAGAAGACGCCGTCGGTCGCGATCAGCTTGATGCGGCAATCCTTGGCTTCCTCAAGCTTCGCCTTGAGGTCTTCCATGTCGTTGTTGTGGTAGCGGAGACGCTTTGCCTTGCACAGACGCACGCCGTCGATGATGGAGGCATGGTTCAGCTCGTCGGAAATCACCGCGTCTTCCGGTCCGAGCAGGGTCTCAAACAGACCGCCGTTCGCGTCGAAGCAGGACGAATACAGGATCGCGTCCTCCTGACCCGTGAACTTCGCAATGCGTCCTTCGAGCTCCTTGTGGATGCCCTGCGTGCCGCAGATGAAGCGGACGGAGGAGAGACCGAAGCCCCACTCGTCGTAGCTCGCCTTTGCCGCGGCGATCAGGTCCGGGTTGTTGGAAAGTCCGAGATAGTTGTTCGCGCACATGTTGACGACGCACTTTGCCTTCGTGGTGTCGATACGGCTTCCCTGCGGCGTGGTGATGATGCGCTCCTCCTTGTACGTGCCCGCTTCGCGGATCGCGTCAAGCTGTTCGCGGTAGATCGA
>CAMPAN010000126.1 GCA_946631895.1 uncultured Clostridia bacterium | reverse complement strand
GCCGTTGCTGATCGCGCCCGCAATGTCCAGCGCGCTCATGCCGTTTTCAAATTCCCGCTTGGATCCGTCGGGAAACGTAATGATCATAACAAATACCTCCTGTTATCGAAATAAAAAGACGTCCCTTTCGACAAGGGACGCCGTATTTTGCGTGGTTCCACCCTATTTGGTGCTCTTTTTCGCTGTAACGGGCGAGCCCGCTCTGATCCTCCGGCGGTCTTCACGCTGTACCCCGTGCGGCGCTTTCACCCTCCGCCGCTCGCTTTCCGGAGCCGATAAACGCTACTGCTTCCGAATTCGCCTCAAAGACAGAAACATTATACCACACAGTCTCCGTTTGTCAACCGGAAATTTCACGCGCAGAACCGACAAATTTCGGCTTGCGAAATTGACAGCCGCCCGCAGTTTTGTTATCATAAAACCGGATTGGAGGCAGGTATGAAATACGTCAGACTGACCGTTCTTGAAAGCCGCTGCCGCGACGGACTTTGCGCTGCGGGCGATGTGTTCTCCGTCGGACAAACCTGTCCTCCGCTCTGTCACGAGCTCTGGAGCGTGATCTATCCGCAGGTCTTTGCGCTCCTGAACGGCGCATCGCTCGATCACGGCGACGCGCGCGTCTCCTTTTTCGAAGCATCCTGTCCCGACGGCGGCCGCGTGAAGATCCGCGGCGAGCTGATCGACGTCGATTGAGATCCGTTTCCCACACCGAATCCGAAGTGAGGTTTTTACCATGCGCAAACGAATTCTTGCATTGTTTCTGATCCTTCTGCTGGCGGCATCCCTGCTGCCGGCGTCGCTCGCGGAAAGCGAAACGCCGGAGGATGACACGTCTTCGCTTGACGCCGAACAGTTCGGCGAAGGCGCGGTCGTCGAACGCGACGAAAATGGCGAACCTGTCTCCGTCAACGGCAGTCCGGTCCGCAAGGTCCGCGCGGGGATCAATCTGCGTTCGAACCGGGAAGCGTTTCAGTACAACGTGTGGTTTGCGGACTATCCCTTCCTGCAGCCCGCCACGCAGTACGACGGCAATCTTGCCGTGATGTCGCTTGCGATGGCGCTCTCCGCCAACCGTGCGCTGAACCCCTCCGAAGAAGCGACGACGTATTACGATCCCTCGCTGCATCTGGAGAAATTTCTGAAGGACGCAGGCTTCTCCGGCATTCGCAAGGACGACTATTCCAAGGAGACGAGCATGTACACGATCTCCATGGCGATGGGCTCACGAGTCATGGAACCGGAAGGCGAAGAGCCCTTCACCCTGATCGCGATCGGCGTGTGCGGCGGCGGCTACGGAAACGAATGGCAGTCCAATATGACCCCGGGCAGCGGCGAGATCCACAAGGGCTTTCTATCCGCGTCGAAGCTCGTCATCGACCGCCTGGCGGGCTATATCCTGACCAACGGCATCAAAGGAAACGTCAAAATCTGGATCTCCGGCTTTTCCCGCGCGGCGGCGGTTTCCAACGTCACCGCGGGACTTCTGGTGCGCGACGGCATGTTCCCGAAGGAGGACGTCTATGCCTATACCTTCGCAACGCCCGCAGCAGTTCTGAATCCGCCGGAGAGCGGCTATGAAAACATCTTCAACATCATCAACCCGATGGACCTTGTTCCGCAGGTCATGCCTTCCGACTGGAACTTCGGGAGATTC
Source organism: uncultured Clostridia bacterium (assembly GCA_946631895.1). GTDB lineage: Bacteria > Bacillota > Clostridia > Christensenellales > CAG-138 > UBA3792. The sequence goes on along the minus strand of CAMPAN010000126.1, from coordinate 1,720 downwards.
GGGATCGACCGGTTCATTCCGGTCACGGAGTTCTCCTCCGTGGGCGAGACCTTTACGGACTCCCGTGCGCGCATTGCCCGGCAGACGTTCGGCGTGGAAGCGAACTACAGTCCTGCGCTGAACCTCCGGATGCGTCTGCTGCTGTCCATGATCCTGGACGTCGCCCAAAACCGCGAGCGGTACAACGCCACGCTGCAGCCCGCCGTCGTCGGCATCATGCAGAAGAAGAATGCGTCCAACCTGCTGTCGACCGTCCGCAGCCTGATGCTGACCGTGAAGGACAACGGGGCGGAGGGACGCACGAGAGTGGACACGCTCGTGGATTACGTCTTCCGCGTGTTCGGCAACGTGCTGACGCGCACGGAATTCGACGAAGCGAATCAGAACTCCGGCGGCATTGCCTTCCGCCTGTTCAATGAGCACTGCGAGGACGCATACCTTGCGAACGTCGACCTGATCCGTACCGGCACGTTTGAAGACGACTACGACTTTACCTATGTGATGATCCGCGGTCCGGTGAACGTGGTCCTGTCCGATCTCAATGTACCCGGTCAGGCGATCGTTGTCACGGAAAAGGGCGAGCTGATATCCGGCAACGTTCCCGTCGACGACGGTCAGACCGCGCACCGCTATTACGCGGAGCGCGTCGGGGATACGACCGTTCTCGCCGTTCCGCACGATGCGGATCTGCTTGTGACGTGGGAAGCCGTGCGCGGCGGAGAGGTCGAGGTGCGGTATGCGGATTGCTCCGTCCTTGCCTCCGCACGCTACGCCGGCGCGACGAGCGAGTCCCTGCACGTTTCGAAAGGCGATGCCGGAACGGCATACCATTCGGAAAACGGCGTTCTGCGCGATTCCTCCGGCTTTACCGACGTAACCTTTACCGCCGCGGATCTTGCGGGCTTCATCGGCGTCGGATCCGTCGGGGTCAGCTGGCGCGTGACGCTGATGATCTTTGCGGCGCTCGCGGGGATCGTCATTACGGTCCTCATCTGGTCGGCGATGCTGCTGCTGCGGAACCGCAGAAAGCCCGGCGTCCTTGTGTGGATCTGCCTCTGCATCTTCTGCATCTCCATGCTGGAAGCGGAGCTCGCGTTCTGGTGCTTTGCGGATCATACGAATCTGCGCATGCTCTGGAAGATGATCCTCGGCGCGGCGCTGCTCGTGATCTTCCTGTATCGGCATTGGCACGCCAGGCGCACGCTTCTGATGCTGCCCGGCATCTTCATGCTGATCGCCGCCGACGTCGTGATGTGCCTCTATGTGCTGCAGGGGCTGATCCTGTTCCTGATCGCGCACGCGCTGCTGGTCTTTGCCTTCCTGTTCCGCTCGCCGATGCCGAGCAAGATGTGGATCCAGTGGGCGGCGGTTTCGGCGATCGCCTCCGCGCTGATCGTGTTCGCTTTCATCCATGAGATCGGACCGCTTGCCTGGGGCGCCGCGCTATACGTGGTCGTGCTCCTTCTGATGAGCTACAGCGCAGGCGGACAGCCCGTCCGCGTGCGGTTTGCGGCAAGGCTGTTCCTGATCTCGGAAACGATCCTCGGCGTCTACATGCTCATGTACAATGAACCGGCGCTGCACATCCTTTCCGTGCTGATGTTCGACACCGCGCTGCTGATGATCTCCGTCAACCGCTCGGGCGTGGAGCAGCCTTCCGAACCGGAACCGGAAAAACCGGAACCCGAGCCGGAAGCCGAACCGGAACCCGAGCCGGAAG
>CAMPAN010000125.1 GCA_946631895.1 uncultured Clostridia bacterium | reverse complement strand
CGGAGATCAGCGCGTTATACGGCGTGCAGTACATCGTCATGAACAGGTAGAACAGCACGACGAAGACGGAGATCCAAGCAATGTTGATGCCGCTCTTGGAAAGATCCGGAACCGGTGCGCAGAACAGCAGAACCGTTACGACAGACAGCGGGATCGCCGCGATGCGCATGAACGGAATACGTCTGCCCTTCGGGTTCTTGCTGCGGTCGGAAAGCGATGCAATGAGCGGGTCGGTAACTGCGTCGAACACGCGGGAAAGCGCAGTGATGAGGCCGAGCACGGTCAGGACGCCCGCAATGACGAGACCGGACGGAATGTACTGGAACGCGCCTTCGTTTAAGTCGCCCGACGTCGGAAGATAGAAGGTTACAAACCAAGCGCCGATGATGCCGCTCAGGATGGACCAACCGAGCTGACCGATCGCGAAGATGATCATCTCTTTTTTGGTGAGTCTTCTGGTTTTCATGCTGTGAAATTACCCCCTTGTTCCTTGATAAACTTTTCCGCGCGCGAAACAAACCGCACGCGCGGATCGTTTACATACAGTATAATACATCCTTATGTAAAAGCAAAGTAAATTTTTTCATAAATATACGGATTTTTGAACGACGAAAACGGACCCCCGCAAAAGAGGTCCGTTCCATAGCTCCGTATTCACATTTCAGCCGCGGACAAGCATCCTGTCCGCTTTCTTTTCCGTGCCGTCGACATGCAGCCGCAGCGTATCGGAAAGCCGGTCATAGTACAGCACAAGACGCGCGCCGCCGCGTTCCGCCGTGAGCTTCACATAGCGCAGCGGATTATCGTTTTCGCCCTCCGTGAACGCGTCCCGCGTCCACAGGACCGTTTCCACGCCGGTCTCCGTTTCAAGCCGTCCCGAAAGCGCGTGATCGAGCAGCAGACGAACGTCCTCGTCCTCCGTCTTCCACATGCCCGCAAGCACCGTTTCCTCCGTAACGGTCACGTCGACCGCGGCGGTCAGTCCGTCGAGCGTCGCTTTGATCGTGCACGTGCCAGGCGACACTGCAATGATCATTTCATTCCGATCGTCGATCCACGCGATGACCTCGTCGGACGCGCTGACCTTGTATTTCAGGAGCTTCCGCGCCGCCGACGCGGGCTCGACCGTGTGCGAGATGCGCCGTCCCTCGTCCATCTTCAGCGTCAGCGTCGTTTCGGACAGCGTCAGCGATTCTGCGGGACGGGTGCGCACCAGAAGAAACAGCCCGACCGCCTGCGCCGCCGCGAATGCACCAAGCGCAAGGATGATAAGGATCTTTTTCGATCGTTTCATGTGCCGTGCCCTCCCGTTTTGATGGTTCTATTGTAGCCGCCCGAAAGCGGGATGTCAAATCATCCGCAAGGGTTTTCCGCGTAACGCCGGCATGGTCCCCTTGTCAACGGAACACCCGATCTGCCGCTTAAAGATGCGGATGCGGAGACAAGCGGCGGAACGGGGCAAGCGAGATTTGTTTCTGCAATAGAAAATCGTCGCGAGTTAAGTGAAACCCGCGACGACGATGGAGCTGATGATCAGATTCGAACTGACTACCTCGTCATTACCAATGACGTGCTCTACCTACTGAGCTACATCAGCGCTGCAACGCGCATTATAACAAATACGCGCTGAGAATGCAAGTGTTTTTTTCAAATTCCCAAAAAATCCTTTTCCCGGGCTGTTACGATCGATTCTTTTCGTACAGGATCATCAGCCCGTCGATCAGAATATCCGGTTCCAAATGGAACCTGCGGCGGCAGACAGGCGCGATGACGCCGGACAGCCCGCCCGTGATGACCGGCGTGACGGATTCGCCGAGCTCATCCTCCAGCCGATCCAGCAGCCCGTCGAGCATGGCGGCGGTGCCGTTGATCGCGCCGGAGCGCATGCAGTCGACCGTGTTGGTGCCGATCAGCTTTGCCGGACCGACGAGATCGATATACGGAAGCTGTGCCGCGTTCGCGGACAGGGCGTTCATGGACGTCCACAGTCCCGGAATGATCATGCCGCCCATATATTCGTTGTCGTGCGCGACGAGCGACAGCGTGGTCGCCGTGCCCATATCGACGATCGCGATCGGCGTCTTATATTTCGCGCGCGCCGCAACGGCGGCAACGATGAGATCGCTGCCGACGCTTGCGGGATTGTCCGTGCGGATGTTGAGTCCGGTTTTGATCCCCGGCCCCACGATCATCAGATCGACGCCGGTCAGGATCTTCACGGCCTGCGGGATCACGGACTGCAGATACGGCACGACGGAAGAAAGGATCCCGCCCTCGATCTCGTCGGGTCGGATATCATACAGCTTCAGCACGCCCTGAATGTCGATCGCGTACTGATCCGCCGTCTTGCTTCTGTCGCTTGCGATCCGTGCGGAAAAGATCTGCTTTCCGTCGCGCATGCCGCCTAAAACGATATTGGTGTTGCCGACGTCGATGGCAAGGATCACGGGTTATTCCTCCTTTGAATTCTCGGGTTGGGCAGTTTCGCCGACCGGTTCGAACACGGCATTTGAAAGCGTATCAACGGATTCTTCGGCTGTTTCCGTCATCGAAGAAACGACCGGCTTGAAGAACGGAATCGGTTCATACCGCTTCAGCGCGATCGCAACGCCCTTGGCGACGCTGCCGCCGATGACAAGACCGGTCGCCCATTCAATGAGTCCCTGCACGCCCACAACCAGCACGACGAACATCAGCGGGTTGACCGCGCCTTTTTTCGCGGCGAGGTTCTGCACAAACTCGGTGTGATAGAAGAACAGTACGATAAAGCCCATGAAGCAGATCGTGTTGAGCATCGGCGCCAAAAGCCCGCCCGCAAAGTAGCTCCAGATGCGGTGCCGGTCGATCTTTTGAAAAACGCGGAACAAGAGTCCCGTAAGATAACCCACCAAAGCACGCGTGCCGATGCACAGCAGCACCGTCATAAACGGCGATACCGCAAAGAACGCCGCCGTCATCAGCGATTTTCCGGTGATCGCGTCGTACAGGCTCAAAAGCCCGTAGAACGCGCCGAGAATCGTGCCCGCCAGCGGTCCCAAAAGCATCGCGCCGACGGCGATCGGGATCATCGTAAACGTCATGACCAGCGGACCGACCGGAATCGAAGAAAGCCCGGTCAGCTTCATCAACAGAATGATGCCGATGAACATCCCGAGCTCCGCGATATAGCGGACGTTGACCTGTCTTTTGACTTTCTGTTCCATATGAAGTTTTCCTCCTTGCTTGTGTTCCCTTCGGATACACTGCGTAGATTATTTTCGGCGCGGCGGTTCGCGTTTCGTTCTCCCATCCCGAAAGTATGAGGAACCGGCTCTCCGTTTCACCGTCTGCATTATACCGCAGCGCGAAATCGAATGCAAGTTGCAATTCCGCTTTTC
>CAMPAN010000124.1 GCA_946631895.1 uncultured Clostridia bacterium | reverse complement strand
TGTTCCGTTTCCCGGATCGCCGCATCGACCTTTTTGTAGCAGCGGCTCCCGTTTATGAGACCGTTTTCCAACGCGTCTCGATAGATCAATTGTTCTTCTTTTGCATTCATTTTTCGTTCTCCTCTGCAATCAGCTGTTTCCGGATGGCGTTTCGTGCACGGAAAAGCCGCACCTTGACGGTATCGCGTCCGATGTTCAATTCCTGCGCGATCTCCGCGGTCGACAGCCCATACCCGTAATAGAGCACGAAAGCCCGGTAGCTTTCCGCCGACAGGGCTTGTGCGGCGGTCAGGATCGTGTCCGTCATGCTTCGATCCAGTGCAAGATCTTCGATCGAAATCTCCGGTTCCCGGTATGCTGCCTCCTCTTCGGGCGAATCCGTCGGCATTTCCTTCTTTTGGATTTTCTGCACACGTGAGATCTCTCTTCGCAGCATCCGGATCAGGTATGCCTTCGGAACCAGAATGTCCAGATGCCCGAATCGAGAGATGCGCCGGTAAAACGCGGTGAACACATTCTGAAGCGCATCCTCCGCATCGGCGGGCCGATCCATATGGATGATCGCATACCGCAGAAGATCCCGATACACCGATTGATATACCTCGTCAAAATAACTTCTTTGATTGCTCATGTTTCAACTTCCTTCTGTAAGCGCTTACATACAGATAGACGCGCGGAATGCGAGATCGGTTACAGTTTTCCGATCTGTGATCCGAAAATGGATCCGGGTTCACAAAAAAAGCCCCGATCCGGATCAGGCCGGGACGGGGCAGCAGTATCGACGGAAGGTCGGGAAGATGCTTATTTGATCGGCGTGATTGCACTGATGCGCCTGGAACTTGCGTACAGATCCTGCAGATGCGGACGGAACCGCGCAATGAGCGTTCCCTGATAACGGGCGTCGATCCGGGTGGAATGAATGACGGTATTGCCGCCGAGATAGATCATGATATGACCGACGCGCCCGCGGCCTTCGTTCAGCAGCATGACAAGATCGCCGCGTTTCAGATTCTGCAGACTTTCCTTATCGACGATTCCGGTGTCGGAGAATACGAGTTTATGCGTGGGACTCTGCAGTTCATTCAGGCGGGAGAACGCCGTCGCCGTGATTTCAAAGACGCTTTCTCTGAGATCGACACGATTGTAGTCATAGCCGCGCAGGAGCCAGCAGATCAAGCCCGAGCAGTCGTAGGATGCGTCGCCGACGCGGGCATAGGAATTGTACGGGGTGCCGAGACGGTCGTAGACGGCACAGATCATGCATTCGATCATGTGCGCAATCTGATCGGTAACTTCCGGGCGGATCCGGCGCGCACAGTCAAATGCGGCCTCCATAACCGGATCGATCTCCACATCCGCAACGGCGCCGTTTTTTACGGTCAGCATATGTCCGTCGCCGAGGAAGATACCGCAATCCGTGATATCGCCGGAATACTTTCCGTGTACGACGACTTCCACCTGCGGAATCACGGAACTGCCCTTTCCGATGTCGTCGGAGAAAAACAGAAGATCGCCGGGCTCGATTGCCTCATATGCATCGATGTATTCCCATTCGGTTTCCTTACCGTTGCAGGTGACAAGATCGCCGGCACTGTTGAACAGCTTGAACAGCAGCGTGTTGTAGACGGGCGTCACATAAAGATGCTTCGGATAGAGTTCCTCGTCATCAAGCGGCTTCTTGTAGTATTCGTAATAGATCGTGTTGAACTTCAATCCTTCGGCACGCAGCAGATCATACACAAATTCCGCGGCATCCTGGTAGCGCTTGCCGATCATGGTCTGTCCGTCGGAAATGAGCTTATCCGGCGCGAACGCACTCTCCGGCGCCTGACAGGAAAGCGTCAGATAGGTATTGAATTCTTCTTCGGAGAGAAACCGGAGCTGACCGAGCTCAACATAGCCGGTCTGATCGTTTGCAGTCAGGACGGCGGCATAACCCTTTTCGACATCGACGCCGAGGATGCGGACCGGATCATAGCTTGCGTGCGCTGCAACGGGTACGTCGGTCCGGCGCGCGGCATACAGGATGCCGTTCGGACGGACCAAAGCGGCGTAGCTGCTTTCCGGCGCTTCCAGAAGCGTTACGGCAGTACGGCGAACATCAAGATATCCGTCCCCGTCTGCGCCGATCGGACGAAGATGATAATACGTGCGGGAATCCGTTTCGACGGTTCCGAGCACGATCCATTCGTGCATATAGACGCCCTGCATGTGGGGGAACGGCGAAAAATGCTTGCTGCCGATATCCGGTTCCGTCAGAAGGGAAGGCGTGCCGTTTCTGGTCGACACAAGTTTCAGATCCCCATTGACGGAGGAGAAAACACGCTGTTTACGGGCAAGCTCATCTTCACGCATCGGAATCGGCGTGGGCGTGGGTTCGGGCGTGGGCGTGGGTTCGGGCGTGGGTTCCGGCGTAGGCGTCGGCAACGGGGGAAGCGTGACAGGCTCTTCCGTTGCGGCAGCGGCAACGGAAATATCCTCATGGATCGTTGCTTCGACAACGGGAACAGCCGTCGGTTCCGGCGTATCGACGGGGATATCTATTTCAGACTGCGATACCGGACCGCAGGCAACCAGTAAACACAACAATAAGGAAAACAATACAATCTTCTTCATAGAGAGTAGTTTATCTTCGAATACGGAAAATGTCAATCGAATCAATGTAAAATCTTGTCAAATGCTTTACAAAGGAAGCGTGATTGTGTACAATACGGGCACGGAGGAAACGTTATGAAACAGGAACACATTGACCGCATCAACGAGCTTGCCGGAAAGGCAAAGAGAGAGGGGCTCACCCCGGAGGAAACGGAGGAACGCGATCGCCTTCGCAAGGCGTATATCGCCGATTTCCGGAAATCCCTCGAAGCGCATCTCGAAAACACCTACGTGGTGGACGCCAAAGGCAACAAGACCAAGCTTCAGAAGAAACGGTGATTTTTTCACGAATCGGACCCGCGATCGACAACATTTCCGTCGATCGCTTTTCGTTTGCACAAAAAAGGACCCTGCACGGTCATGCAAGGTCCTGATCATGCAGATGATCAGAATTCGGGCGGGGGAACGATGCCGTCGTCTCCGCGCAGCGCCGCTTCACGCGCACGGCGCTTTGCCTCGGCAGCTTCCGCGTCCTTTCTGCGCTGTTCCTCGATCTGCGCTTTGATTTTGTTTTCGATCTCCTGGCAGACCTCGGGATTGTCCTTCAGGAACAGACGCGCATTCTCGCGTCCCTGCGCCATGCGCATATCGCCGTAGGAGAACCAGGAACCGGACTTGATGATGATACGGCGGTCGATCGCCATATCGAGGATACTGCCTTCCTTGGAGATGCCTTCGCCGTAAAGCATGTCAAACTCCGCAGTGCGGAACGGCGGAGCAACTTTGTTCTTGACGATCTTGACGCGTGTGCGGGAGCCGACCGCGTCGTTGCCCGCTT
>CAMPAN010000123.1 GCA_946631895.1 uncultured Clostridia bacterium | reverse complement strand
CCGGGCTGATCGAACGCGTTGAGCGCGAGAAGCTCGCCGGCGAACGCGGTCTGGATCTCGAACATATAGAGCAGCTCGCCGATGGTGAACGCGTTGACTTCGGGCAGACGGATCGCGTAGTTCATATGTCCGCTCTTCATGACCGCGTACTCGGTTGCGGTCTCCTCCGCAGCGATGAGCTCGTTCTGCGTGTGACCGCACAGGAACGAAACGTCCGGAATGTCGAGATAGCCGTCCGGGATCGGCATGGTCTTTCTGTACTTGTCGACCGACAGGAACGTCACGACCTTGTCGAACGGACCCTCGGTATAGAGCTGGACCTGCGAGTGCTGATCGGTGACGCCGAGGGATTTCACCGGCGTCTGACCGGCATAGATCTCTGCGCCGTCATTGCCCACGCGCTTGCCGAGCGATTCCGCCCAGAGCTGCGCATACCAGTCCGAAATGTACTTCAGCGAATCCGCGTACGGCATGAGCACGTGGATGTTCGCGCCGCGCTTCATCGCCGCAACCTGCAGCGCCGCCATCAGATACGCCGGGTTCCCGAAGACATTGTCGTTCTGCGTGATCTCGTCCATAAAGGCAGCGCCTGCGAGCAGCGCACGGATGTCGATCCCGCAGACCGCAGCCGCCAGAAGTCCCACCGGGCAGAGCTCGGAGAAACGTCCGCCGACGCCGTCCGGCACATAGAACGTGGTGAGGTTTTCGCGCTTTGCGATCTTGATGAGGTTGCCCTTGACATGATCCGTCGTTGCAATAAGATGCGTGGAGATGTCGTCGCCGAGCGTCTTATGCAGCAGATCGGTCACGATCAGAAGCTGCGACATCGTTTCCGACGTGCTGCCGGATTTGGTGATGACGTTGAAGCAGGTCTTGTTCACGTCGATCACGTCCAGAAGCGCGTTCATGCGTTCGGGGTCAATGTTGTCCTCAACGAACAGCCGCGGACCGCCGCGCTTTTCCTTGGGCAGATCGTTGTAGTGCAGATGCGAAAGCGCCTGCTGCACCGCGATCGGACCGAGCGCGCTGCCGCCGATGCCGAGCACGACGAAGTTGTCGAACTTTGCGCGCACGTCCGCCGCAACCGCTTCGATCTCATTCACGATCTCATCCTGATTGTGCGGGAGCTCGCGCCACTTCATCTGTCCGCGCTTTTCCTTCATTGCATTTGCCGCCGCTTCGAGCGGAAGCGCAAGGAGCTCGTCCCTTGTGAGTCCGCGCGCGCCGAGCGTTTCCTGCATCATGTTGTTGTAATCCACCCGGATCCGCATCGCTTCACGATCAAACGTCTTCTGTTCCATATGTAGACTCCTTATGAATTGATGATATGATCCAACGCGTTATATGCGTCCTTGAGTTCTTCTTTGTCGCGATACATATCGCTGTACGCCTCCAGAAGCACCGCGCCCGAAAAGCCTTTCTTTTGCAGCGCTTCGACAAGCCCTTTGAAATCGAATCCGCCGCGCGGCGGCAGGCAGTAACGCGGACGGTCGCCCGAAAAATCGCAGTCGCACGCGTGCACCGCAAGAATGTATTCGCCGAGCGCGTCGACGAATGCCGTCGGATCGACGCCCGCGCGGATCGACTGCTTGATGTCCAGCGTGTGATAGAGCGGGCGCGTGATCAGCGAATGGATCGTCTGTCCCACCTCCGGCGTCGGCATGATGCTGTAGCTGACGTTTTCGAGCGTCAGGTGCAGACCGTGATCCTCCGCCATGTCCGAAAGCGTATCGAAGATCGGCGCAAGACGCGTAAGCTGCAGGTTCTTCGCAACGCCGTTCAGCACCACCGGACCGTGCATTACGTAATGATCCGCGCCGAGGCGCTCGCCCGCTTTGAGAACGAGCTCGTACGCCTTCATTGCGTCCGCGCGCTGCCGCGGATGCGGTGTGAACAGGAGCGGTTCGTACTGCAGGCTCATCGGATGTACGCCGATCACGCGGATCCCGGCGTCCTCCGTCTCCTTTGCAAGACGGTCGACGAACGCCGGATCGTATTCGCACCAGCTGTTCAGATAATACTCGGCGTTTTTCACGCCCCATTGCCGGAAAAGCGCGGGTGCGTCCTCCAGCATCAGGGTATCGAAAAAGCTTGCCGTTGAGATCCCTGTGATAACCATTCTGCCCTCCATACCGATTGTACCATCTTTTTGTCAAGATAGGAAGATAAAAATGTATTTGTGCGTCAAAAAATAATTTATCCGGAAACGGATTGTCTGTTTACAAACACCGGATTTCATTGTATTATATATAAGACGAGATATGCGGCGCTGCCGCTTCCGAAGATTTATCAAATAAAGGAGATTTCATATGATCGATCTTACCATGAATCGTGAGAACCTCGCCCGCTCGATCGAGCGCGCCAAGGAAAAGAACATCATCATCCCGACCTTTGCGCAGATGGAGGACCCGACAAAGATCCCCGAAAAGATTCAGGACAAGCTGACGCATGTCGGTCTCTGGGACGTGAACCCCCTGAACCTCTTCCGCATCACGTGGAAGAACAACCCCGTGGAAAAGGGCGGCGACGGCAGGTTCGGCGGCGTCAACTATATCGAGCTCCCCTCCTCGCTCACCGGCGTCAAGGCGCGCATCGTGCTGCTGACCGGCAAATGGTTCCCCACCGGCTGCCACAAGGTCGGCGCGTCGTTCGGCTGCCTTGTGCCGCGTCTCGTGACCGGACAGTTCGACCCGACCTATCACCACGCGGTCTGGCCCTCCACCGGCAACTACTGCCGCGGCGGCGCGTTCAACTCGAAACTGCTCGCCTGCGATTCCGTAGCGATCCTGCCGGCGGAAATGTCCAAGGAGCGCTTTGACTGGCTCTCGAAGATCGCAGGGCAGGTCATTGCGACGCCGGGCTGCGAATCCAACGTCAAGGAGATCTTCGACAAGACCTGGGAGCTCAGAAGAGATCCGTCCATGATGATCTTCAACCAGTTCGAGGAGATGGGCAATCCGCTCTGGCACTACAACGTCACCGGCCGTGCGATCTATGAGGTCGTTGAAGGCATTATGGGCGAAGGCGACCGCTTTGCGGGCGCGGCGTTCACCAGCGGTTCCGCAGGCACGATGAGCGCGGGCGATTTCCTGAAGGAAAAGTTCCCGGATTCCAAGCTCGCGGTCGGCGAAGCGCTGCAGTGCCCGACGCTGCTGAACAACGGCTTCGGCGGTCACCGCATCGAGGGCATCGGCGACAAGCACGTGCCGTGGATCCACAACGTCAAAAACACCGATATGGTCATTGCGATCGACGACGAGGACAGTCAGAAGCTCCTCCGGCTCTTCAACGATCCGGCGGGTCTCAAGTACCTGCACGAGGTCGTCGGCGTGCCGCAGGAGACCGTCGAACAGCTTTCCCTGCTCGGCATCTCCGGCATCGCGAACCTGCTGTGCTGCATCAAGATGGCGAAGTACTACGAGCTCGACGAGCACGA
>CAMPAN010000122.1 GCA_946631895.1 uncultured Clostridia bacterium | reverse complement strand
GAATAACCGCAGAAAGACAGCACAAAGCCCGAAGCGCGCACGCTTCGGGCTTTATCGCAATGCTTATTTCTTAATCATATTCTCATCTGTTGGAAACCTTAAACGCGTGAGCTGCAGCCTGTAATTTCAGAAGTTCCCGGATTACATATTATTCCACTGCTTCAGCATTGTTCGCATCCAGGAAGCGACGTCCATCTCATAAACTGCGTTCAGGTTGTCGGGACACATCACAGCTTGCGTTTCGCCGAGCGCAACCGTATTGCCGTGATGCAGCAGCAGCGTCTGTGTGCCGTACGCTTTTGCAAGTGAAAGATCGTGGACCACGGACACCACCGCCCGACCGGGGGTTTTGAGCCAATCTGCGATCAGCGCAAAAATCTGTTTCTGATAGATCAGATCCAGATGATTGGTCGGTTCATCCAGCATCAGATAGCGCGGATTCTGCGCGAACACCTGCGCAAGAAAGGTTCGCTGGAGTTCCCCTCCGGACAGCGTCAGCACGGACTGCTGACGCAGCGCGGTCAAGCCCGTACGCTCCAGCGCCTCCTCCACTGCTTTTTCGTCATCCTTCCTGTGTGAAGAAAACAATCCGCCCCTGTGCGCAAACCGTCCGAGACGAACGACCTCCTCGACGGAGAAGGCATACCCGACATAATGGTTCTGCGACAGAACGCCGATCGAGCGGGCGCGTGCTGCAGCATCTGTTTTTTTGAGATCCTTTTCGTCAAACCGGATTATACCGGAATACGGCACGCCCTGTGCGATCGCGTTCAGAACGGTCGATTTTCCGGCGCCGTTCGGACCGACGATCATCAGCCATTGCCCGTCCGAAACGGTAAAGGAGCAATCTTTTACGGCGGCAAACGCGCCGTACTGCACCGTCAGGTGTTCCACTTCCAGCATGCCCCTACCTCCTTCTCGCGCGGTAATAGATCGCCACGAACACCGCCGCGCCGATCACGCTCGTTACCACGCCGATCGGCAGCTCACGCGGGGAGAACAACGACCGCGCCGCCAGATCCGCGAGCATCAGAAAGACTGCGCCGGAAAACAGGGATGCGGGCAGCAGACGCTTGTGATTCGGGCCCACGATCATGCGCACCATATGCGGCGTAACAAGCCCCACAAAGCCGATTGTGCCGCCGATCGACACGCAAACGCCGATCAGGCACGCAACTGCGATCAGCACCGTGAGCCGCACACGGCGCACATTGACGCCGATTTGCCTTGCGTTATCCTCGCCGATCGCAAAGGCGTTCAGCTCGCGTGCGTTCAGCAGCAGCACCGTACCGGCGATCAAAAACGTTCCCGCGAGCACTGCGGCGTTGCGATAGCTCGCACCCTGCAGACTGCCCATGGTCCAGAACGTGATGCTTTTGAGATGATCGGACGCAAACGTGATGATTATGCTCATGACGCTGGACGCAAACATCGAGAAGACTACGCCGATCAGAATGATTGTATTGGTCGAAAGCGAGCAGTCCAAGCGCCATGCAAGCCCTAAAATGATTAGTAACGAGCCGAGTGCGAACAGGATCGCCATGATCATTGTCCCGGCAAACGGCAGCTTCGGGAACGTGATGCCGAACGCGATTGCAATGACCGCGCCGAGCGACGCGCCGGAGGACACGCCGATTGTGGACCCGTCCGCAAGCGGGTTTTTGAGAAGTCCCTGCATGCTTGCGCCCGCAAGAGACAACGATGCGCCGACCAGCGCCACGCACAGCACACGCGGCAGCCGGATCGGCACAATCACGGATCGGGCGAGCGCATACGCTTTTTCGGACGGGACCCCGCGGATCGCGTCCGAAATGACGCGAACGGTATCCTTCAAAGGGATCGAAACGCTGCCGATGCAGACGCATGCGAAAAACACGCACAGGGTAACGAGTGCGAAGATCGCGATCCATTCTCCGAAATGCTCGCCGATCCGTTTCATAGACTCCTTTTACGCAGCGGGCTGAAGTGCTGCCATCTTCTCCATGACAAAATCATACAGCATCTTCGCGCCATCCGCAAGTCGCGGAATCGGGCGGGAAAGCTCGTTGTTCTGGAGATTCAGGATCGCGCCGTTTTGGACTGCCGTGATGTTCTCCCAGCCGGGACGGGACATGATCTCCTCCTCCGGCGTCGGGCCCTCGCCCCAGTACATGGTGATCGTCACGATGTAGTCAGGGTTGCGCTCAAGCACCTGTTCCTCGGAGATCTGCGCCCAACCGGAAAGATCGCCGAAGCAGTTCCTGAGACCGACCATCTCCGCGATCTCATTCATGAACGTGCCGGTGCCTGCCGTCCAGAGACCCCACTGCAGCGGGGAGACTTCGAAGTACACCGTCTGCGTGCCGTCCAGCTTGTTCGCCTCGATCTCCGCAAAGCCCGCTTTCATATCGGAAATGATTTTATCCGCCTCCGCATCCTTGCCGAGCAGCCCTCCGAGCAGTTCGATTGCCGTGTAGACGCCCTCGATATCCTGCGCGTCGCTGACGACGACTGCAACGCCCGCGTCCTCCAGCTGCTTGACCTGCTCCTCGGTCTGCGCCATGCTGCTCATGACGACGACGTCCGGATTGAGCGCAAGGATCTGTTCAATGTTCGTATTGCCGCCGGATTCTACGGACGGAATTGCAAAGACCTCTGCAGGATAGTCACAGTACTCGCCTCTGCCGACCAGAAGATCCCCCGCGCCGAGCGCAAAGACGATCTCACAATCGGACGCGGTCAGCGCCACAATGCGCTCCGCGGGCTTTTTGAGCGTAACCTCGTGGCCCTTCATGTCGACCAGTTTGATGCCCTCGACCTGCTTCAAAGCCGCGCTGGCATGCGCAACATACAGTGCCTGTACATCAGCGATTCTGCCGAGGCCCTCGATCTGGCAGGTGATCTCCGTAAAGAGACCGGAGGCATTGAACATGGAATACCAGGATTCGGGATCCTCGGGATCCGCCATGTCGTTGTTTGCATGATCGCCCGCAACGACCATCAGCGGACGAAGGATGACTTTGGTATAACCCGCCGCATTGACCGTCTTGATGACTTCTTCGCAAGCGGTTTCTTCCGGTTTGCCTTCCACCGTGCCGATGAACACATTCCTGTAGCCGAGGGTGTTCATCATGTTCTGCATCTGCGTGTAGCTGACCTTTGCAGTGTGCGACGTGCCGTGTCCCATGAATACAAACGCAACGCCGTCCGCTTCCGCAGCTTCAAGGCTCTCATATCCGGCGGCCTTCACCGCTTCCGCCGTGATCGCCTTTGCAACAACGCCCTTGTCCGTATTGACGACCGTCGCGTCCGTGCCGACTTCGCCCAGAAGCGGCAGCGCGACCTGAACGCTCTCAAACTTGTCTTCGTACTTTTTGACCGCCTCGCAAAGCTCATCGTATTCCGCGCCTTGCATGAGGTGCGTGGGCTGGACCACAAGGTTCTTGACGCCGTTTGCGACTGCGCGCTCAAGCGCCTGATCCATGTTGTCGA
>CAMPAN010000121.1 GCA_946631895.1 uncultured Clostridia bacterium | reverse complement strand
GTCATCAGCACGCCGTACAGCACCGCGTTGATGTTGCCGAACACCGGCCAGCCGAGCAGTATGACGACGCCGTCGACGATCAGCGAGATCGAGCCGATCGACAGATGCGGCTTGAGTTTCCGGATGCTCATGATGACGAAGTCCGTGCCGCCGGTGGAGGACCCGGGCATATAGATGATCGCAAGCCCGATGCCGGACAGCGCGCCCGCAAAGAGCGCCGCTAAAAGCGGATTTGCCGGGCTTGCCGCCGCGTCGTACTGCGGGAACAGCGGGAAGATGACGTCCAGGAAGAACGCTGAGATCAGCATGCTCTTGACCGACTTGAAGAAGAACACGCGTCCCAGAAGCCGGTAGCAGATGATCGCGACGGGCACGTTGATGAGCAGCGACAAAAGACCGATCTTGAGGAACGGGAAGAAGTGGTTGACGATCATCGCGACGCCGGTGATGCCGCCCGGCGCGAAGTCCGCCGTCGCCGCAAAGGTATAGATGCCCGCGGCGTAGAGGATGCTGCCGACGATATCGTGCAGCACGTCCTTGACCGCCATCTTCCAGCCGTATTTCTTATAATATCCGATGATGCTCTGCTTTTTCTTCGCAGCGATCGCGTTCTTTTGCTTCTTCATATGACTGCCCCCCGTTATCGGGAAAATCATATCCGTTCCGCACCGGAAAGTCAAGTGGTTTATGCGGCTTTCTTTGCGTTCCGCAGCACGCGCAGCGCGTTGAGCACGGCAAGGAGCATGACGCCGACGTCGCCGAACACCGCGATCCAGAGGTTCGCCAGTCCGAGCGCGCCGAGGAGGAGGAAGATCGCCTTCATGCCGAGCGCGAACACGATGTTCTGGACCGTGATGCGGTGCGTCTTCCGCGCGATCCGAATCGCGTCGACGAGCTTTGCGGGATCGTCCGCGGGGATGATCGCGTCCGCCGCCTCGATCGCGGCGTCGCTGCCGAGACCGCCCATCGCAACGCCGACGTCCGCGCGCTTGAGCACCGGCGCGTCGTTGATGCCGTCGCCGACGAACAGCAGGGTTCCGCCCTTCGGCAGCGATTGATACAGTTCTTCGACCGCTTCGAGCTTCTGATCGGGCAGCAGCTCGGAGGAAACGCCGTCGAGCCGAAGCTCCTTCGCAACCGCGTCCGCAACCGCCTTTGCGTCGCCGGTCAGCATGATCTGCCGCTGTACGCCCGCGGCGCGAAGCTGTTCGACCGCCGCTGCGCTGTTCGCTTTCAGCGCGTCCGCGATCACGATACAGCCGGCATACGCGCCGTCGACCGCGACGAACGCCTTGGTCCCGACCGCTTCGGGTTCCGGAACCGTCAGGCGCAGGGACGCCATCAGCCGTTGATTGCCGACCGAAACGGCGCGTCCGCCGACGTTCGCCGTCACGCCCGCGCCCGCAAGCTCGCGGCAGTCCGAAACATCCTTCGGCGCTTCACTCGCGGCGGCAAGGATCGACTTTGCGATCGGATGCGTGGAGAACGATTCCGCGCCTGCGGCAAGCGCAAGCAGCTCTTCCGCGGCAAACCCGTCTGCGGGCAGGACCTCGCGCACCGCAAAGCTGCCCTCGGTCAGCGTGCCGGTCTTGTCAAACACGACCGTATGCGCTCTGTTCAGCGCTTCCAGGAAATTGCCGCCCTTGATGAGAACGCCCGCTTTCGACGCCGCGCCGAGTCCGCCGAACACCGCGAGCGGGATCGAGATCACCAGCGCGCAGGGGCAGGAGATGACCAGAAACGTCAGGGCGCGGTGGATCCAGTCGCCCCAGTTGCCCGTGATCAGCGAGGGCACGACCGCAAGCAGCACGGCGGCGATGACCACGGCGGGGGTATAGACCCTTGCAAACTTCGTGATGAACCGTTCCGCGGGCGTCTTGCGGTCGGCGGCGTCCTCCACGAGGCGGATGATCTTTGAAGCCGTCGATTCGCCGAAGCTCTTTTCAACGCGGATCTTCAGCACGCCGTCGAGCGCAATGCAGCCGGAAAGGACCGTGTCGCCCTCATGCGCCGTCCGCGGGACGGATTCGCCGGTCAGAGCCCGGGTGTCGAGCGATGCGCTGCCGGACAGGATCACGCCGTCCAGCGGGATGCGCTCGCCGGGACGGACCAGGATCGTTTCGCCGATCGCGACGGAGGCGGGAGAGACGGACAGCGTTTCGCCGTCCCGCTCGACGTTCGCTGTGTCGGGACGGATGTCCAGGATCGCGCGGATCGAATCCTGCGAGCGGTCAAGCGCAAGGTCGGTAAGCCACTCGCCGAGCTGATAGAGCAGCATGACCGCCGCGCCCTCGGGAAACTCGCCCAGCGCAAACGCGCCGATCGAGGCGATCGTCATCAGAAAGGCTTCGCCGAACACGTTGCCGCGGAAGATCCCGCGGATCGCGTTCCACACGACGTCATAGGAAACGACCGCCCAGCATACAAGGAACAGCGGCAGTTCGACGTACAGCGGCGCTTTGCAGAAATGCGCGACCAGACCCCCGGCAAAGAGGACGGCGCCGACAATCAGCCGGATCAGCATCGTGCGGTTTTCGCCTTCTTCGTGCCCGCCGTGCTCGTGTCCGCAGCCGCAGGCGTCGCCGTGGCTGTGTCCGTGATGATGTCCGCAGCCGCAGGCGTCCTCGTGTTCGTGACGGCGGCATTCGCCGTGTTCGCAGCAGCGCTCATGCTCGTGTTCGTGCTCGTGCGCATGGCAGCACTCGCCGTGCTCGTGTTCGTGTTCGTGCGCATGGCAGCACGCGCCGTGCTCGTGTTCGTGCTCGTGATGATGCTCGTGTTCGTGCGCATGGCAGCACGCGCCGTGCTCGTGTTCGTGCTCGTGATGATGCTCGTGTTCGTGCGCATGGCAGCACGCGCCGTGCTCGTGCTCGTGTTCGTGATGTTCGCTCACAAGAACCTCCGGATAAATACAATGGTTGCTCAAATATTCAACTATTCGGTGAAAGAAAAACTGCGCTCATTCGCGCAGGTGATCCAATCCGAGATCCAGGATCTTCTCGACGTGCTCGTCGGCGAGGGAATAGTACACGTTCTGCCCCTCGCGGCGGAACTTGACGAGGTTAGAAAGGCGCAGCGCCTTCAGCTGATGCGAGATCGCGGATTTCGTCATGGAAAGAAGCGCGGCAAGATCGCACACGCAGAGCTCGTGCACGCGCAGCGCCTGCAGGATGCGAACGCGCGTCCCGTCGCCGAACAGCTTGAAGAGCGCGGCAAGGTCGATCGCCTCGTCGCCGCACAGAAGCTGCGGCGCGACGGCGTCCAAAACGTCCGGATGGACGGATTCGCATTCGCATACCGGTAAACGATCCATGGCTTTCCTCCGATCCTGAACGGTTGAGCAACTGTTCAACTATTACAAGTATACCACGGTTCCCGGATTTGTCAAGGGCGGATTTGCTTTTTTCCAAAAACCCATGACAGACGCGCGCCGTTGTGGTACAATATTCCGTGTCTGCAGGACAATTCGCGACCG
>CAMPAN010000120.1 GCA_946631895.1 uncultured Clostridia bacterium | reverse complement strand
AGCGCGTTGATGCGCAGCGCGCCCGGACCGATGCCGTTCATCGGCGAAAGCGAGCCGTTCAACACATGATAGCGCCCGTGGAATTCGCGCGTTTTTTCCATGGAAAGCACGTCGCGCGCGTCGGAAACAACGCACACGACCTCGTCCGTGCGCTTCGGATCGGTGCACAGCTCGCAGGTGTCGAGATCGGTGAACGCGCCGCAGACCGGACACGGATGCACCTTTTCGCGCGCCGTGAGGATCGCTTCGGCAAGCTCCGTCGCCTGCTCCTTCTGCACCCGCAGAAGATAATACGCAAGCCGCTGCGCCGTCTTGGGTCCGATGCCCGGAAGTCTCGAAAGCTGCGTCGTCAGTTTTTCGATGGATTCGATCGCCATATCAGAAGCCGAGGTTCATGCCCCCGGTGATCCGTCCCATTTCGCGCTCGACCGTGTCGTTCGCTTCCTTGATCGCGGCGTTCACGCCTGCGACGATCAGGTCCTCGAGCATCTCGACGTCGTCGGGATCCACGCATGCGGGATCGAGCTTGATCGACTGCACGGTCTTGTCGCCCTTCACGACCACCGTAACCATGCCGCCGCCCGCAGTCGCCGTAAATTCGGTTTCATAGAGCTCCTGCTGCTTCTTCTGGATCTCCTGCTGCATCTTCTGGGCCTTCATCATCATCTGCTGCATGTTCATGCCGCCGCCCATCGGGAATCCGCCTCTTGCCATATTGATACCTCCGTTTATTTGATGGTAAAACTGCTTCCGAAAAGCTCTTTCAGTTTTTCTTCGTTTTCATTCTGCAGCGCCGCAAGCTGAAAGCTCAGCTCGGTTCCGGGGCGCAGCGCGTTGACCGCGTTTTTCGCAACCGTCAGATTGCGCGCGTTCTTCATGCCGACCATGCTGCTTTCCTTCGTCGCGGGGAACTCGACCGAAAGCACGCCGTCGCGGATCGCCGTGCCGCGCGTGTCCTTCACATAGAAGAACACCATCGGGTTCAGCTCCATGATCTTCCGCTTCGCCTGTTCCCAAAGCTCCTCCGCTTCGCTGTTCGCCGAAACCGGCGGCGCCTCAAACCTCTGCGGTTCCTCCGGCGGCGGCTCGTCGACCGGCGGCGCTTCCTCCCACGGGGGCGGCGCCGGCTCCGCTTCCGTTTCGGGCGAGACCTCCGCGGGCGGTTCGGGGACCGTTTCCTTCGGCGTGATCGGCTCCTCTGCCGCGATCGCGGGCGCGGCGGAAACCGGACGCGTTTCAAGCAGCGCGACGCGCGCTTCGAGCGCCCCGAGGCTTTGATCGTCCGCGGGACGGCAGATGCGCACGAACGTCGTTTCGATCGCGACGCGCGGCGCGGGGAACAGCCGGAGCTTGCCCTGCACGGCAAGGATCTGCTCCATGGCGTAGAGGATCCGCGCCTCGTCCGCCGCCTTTGCGGTTTTCAGATACCGCTGCATCTGATCGTCGGTGCAGTCCAGAAGGTCCGCGCATTCGCCGCAGGTCTTTGCCAGCAGCAGCGCGCGGAAATGTTTGGAAAGATCGGCGAGGAACACGCCGAGATCGCGTCCGTTTCTCACAACCTCGTCGAGCGCGCGCACCGCTTCCGCAGCGTTGCCCCGAAGCAGCGCCTTTGCCGTGTCCTCCAGCATTGCCGAGGACACCGCTCCGAGCGCGTTCAGCACGTCCTGCTCGGTCACGCGGTTTCCGGCGTAGGACAGGCATTGATCCGCCAGCGACAGCGCGTCGCGCATGCCGCCGTCCGCCGCGCGGGCGATGAGTCTGAGACCGTTCGGCTCGATGCTCGCCCCCGCCTTTTCGAGCACGGCGGTGAGATTCGCCACGATATGCGCGATGGTGAGGCGGTGGAAATCGAAGCGCTGACAGCGCGAAATGATGGTCGCCGGGAGTTTCTGCGGTTCGGTCGTCGCAAGGATAAAGAGCACGTGCTTCGGCGGCTCCTCGAGCGTTTTCAGAAGCGCGTTGAACGCCGCGTTCGAGAGCATGTGCACCTCGTCGATGATGAACACGCGATACCTGAGCTCCAGCGGCGCGAACTGCGCCTGGTCGATCAGGGTCCGGACGTTGTCCACGCTGTTGTTCGACGCGGCGTCGATCTCGATCACATCCGCGCTGCCCGCTTTCGTCAGGCGGCACGCGGCGCAGGTCCCGCAGGGTTCCCCGTCCTTCGGATCGAGGCAGTTGACCGCGCGCGCAAGGATCTTTGCCGAGCTCGTCTTGCCCGTCCCGCGCGAGCCGCAGAACAGATAGGCATGGGAGAGCTTGTTCTCCCGCACCTGGTTTTTCAGTATGGTGGTGATATGGTCCTGTCCGATGACCTCCCCGAAGGTTTCGGGGCGGTATTCGCGATACAATGCGCGTCGTGCCAAAGCGTTGGGTCCTTTCCGAAGCGGCGGATATCGCCGCACACTCTTTCAGAATGTATTATAGCACATTCTTTCCCGTTTCACAATGCCTAAAATCCCTCCGCGCCCCCATGGACGCATATCGCATCGAAGACAGATCGCGCGGCCGCCCTTTTGCGGGACGGAGAAAGAGACAGACGGGCTGCGCGCATAAAAAACGGCACGCGAACCGGTGTCCGCGAACCGCGTGCAGGATCGGCGATCAGACCAGCCAGAGCAGGAACGAGACCGCCGCCGCCCCGAGCACCATCAGCGCGAAAGAGAGCGGCCATCTGCCGTTTGCGTTGAAGCCGTAGAAATCTTTCCACTCCCTTCCCTCCGGGCTGTAGATGACCTTTTTGAGATAGAGCGCGCCGTACAGCAGCACCGGCGCTGTGCCGAGCGCGATGATCCACGCCGGCATGTCGGTCTTTTCAAACACGATGTACGAAACCAGCGCAAGCACCGGGCAGATCAGGTGCAGAAACAGCTCCAGACCGGTCAGCAGCCCCTTCCAGTCGTGCGAGACCGGACCGAGCAGCAGAAACACCGTCAGCATCGTGACCGTCACCGCGACGGTGCCGACGTATTTCAGAAGCACCGCCCATTCCGGGATCCTGCCGATTGCCGCAAAAACGACCAGAACGACAGACGCGGCGGCACAGAGCATGTTGGACAGCGTCGTGAAATAACGGAACACGTTGTATTTCGGGTCGGAAATCATCCAACCCCGAATCACGCATCCCGTCACGATCAGGGCGTTCGCCGCATTCAGAAGGAGTATGGGCAGCATCGGTTTTCCGCTTTCTTCAGATGATAAAATATCGTATCATATTTTGTCCCGTCCCGCAAGGTCTTTCCGCCCGAATCCGGACCGCGGCGATGCTGAAAGCAGGCGCGGACGCGGCGGCAACCGGCGAAAACGTAAAAGGGCATGCCTCCGCTTTTTGCGGAAAACATGCCCAAACTGTCCGAACAAGCCGGATGTTCGCCCTTTGCCGCTGCTTCATCGGCGCGGCAGACGCTTACGATTCCTTTTTTTTCTTCAGAAGCTTTGCCTTGAGAACGCCCTTCGGATCCCAAATGAGCAGGATCACAATCCAGATGATCAGCGCAAGC
>CAMPAN010000119.1 GCA_946631895.1 uncultured Clostridia bacterium | reverse complement strand
TCCTTTCGCTGCTCGGCGAGAACGGCAGCGGAAAGACCACGCTGATGAACATGCTCTCCGGTATTTATTATCCGGACGAGGGACAGATCTATATCCATGATAAACCGGTGACGATCCGGTCGCCGAAGGATGCGTTTGAGAACGGGATCGGCATGATCCATCAGCATTTCAAACTGGTGGACGTCTTTACCGCGACGGAAAACATCATCCTCGGGCTCAAGGAAGAAGGCATGCTGAACCTGAAGCGCGCCGCAAAAAGGATCAAGGAGATCAGCGACCGCTACGGGTTCGAGATCGATCCGAATCAAAAGGTGTACAATATGTCGGTATCGCAGAAGCAGACCGTTGAGATCATCAAGGTCCTGTATCGCGGCGCCGATATTCTGATTTTGGACGAGCCGACGGCGGTTCTGACGCCGCAGGAGACGGACAAGCTCTTCAAGGTCATGCGCAACATGCAGAAGGACGGCAAGTCGCTGATCATCATCACGCATAAGCTGCATGAGGTTCTGGAGGTCTCCGACCGCGTTGCGATCCTGCGGAAGGGCGAGTATATCGGCGACGTGCTGACCAGGGACGCAAACCAGCAAAGTCTGACCGACATGATGGTCGGACGCGCCGTTTCGCTCAACATCGACCGTCCGCGCTCGCAGGAGATCCATCCGCGGCTGATCGTCGAACACCTGACGGTCAAGGACATCGAGGGCGTGAAGCGGCTTGACGACATCAACTTCACGGCGAATTCCGGCGAGATCCTCGGCATTGCGGGCATCGCGGGGAGCGGGCAGCGCGAGCTTCTGGAATCAATCGCGGGCATGCAAACCGTGGAACCGGGCAGCACGATCACCTATATCGATCCGGAGACCGAGCGGGAGCAGAACCTTGTCGGCATGGATCCTTTGAAGATCATCCGCTCCGGCGTGCTGCTGTCGTTCGTGCCGGAGGACCGCTTCGGCATGGGACTGGTCGGCAGCATGAGCATTGCGGACAACGTCATGCTGCGGAGCTACCGGAGAGGGAAGCACAATCCGTTCCTCGACCGCAAGTTCCCGAAAGCCCTTGCGAATAAGATCGTCAACGATCTCGAGGTCGTCACGCCGAACGTGGATCAGATCCCGCTGCGCCGTCTTTCCGGCGGCAACGTGCAGAAGGTGCTGGTCGGACGCGAGATCGAGCAGAACCCGACGGTTCTGATGACCGCCTACGCGGTGCGCGGACTGGACATCAACACGTCCTACACAATCTATAACCTTTTGACCGAGCAAAAGATGAAAGGCGTCGCCGTCATCTATGTCGGCGAGGATCTGGACGTTCTTCTGGAGCTTTGCGACCGCATCCTGGTGCTTTGCGGCGGCAAGGTGTCCGGCATCGTGGATGGCCGTTCCGTCACCAAGGAACAGATCGGTCTCTTGATGACCAAGGTCGGGGGAGGTGAATAAGATGCTGCATATTTCAAAGCGGTCGGGACTCCCCGTATGGAAGGCATGGCTGATCCGCGGCGCGGCGATCCTGCTTGCGCTCGTCGTCTGCTCGATCGTCACGATGATCGTGACCAAGCTGAACCCGATCACCGTCTTCAAGACCATGTTCGAAGGAACACTGGGCACGCAGAGGCGCGTGTGGGTCACCGTCTACCGTCTCGTGATCCTGCTCGGCATTTCCCTTGCGGTCACGCCTGCGTTCAAGATGCGGTTCTGGAACATCGGCGCCGAGGGACAGGTGCTGATCGGCGCGTTCGCAACGGCGATCTGCATGTTCTATGCGGGCAAGATGTCGTTCTTCCAGAATCCGGACATTCCGCTTTCGGTCAAGAATCTCATCCTGATCCCCTGCATGGTGCTCGCGAGTCTGCTTGCAGGCGCGCTGTGGGGCTTTTTACCCGCGTTTTTCAAGTCGCGCTGGAACACGAACGAAACGCTGTTTACGCTGATGATGAACTACGTCGCGCTGCAGCTTGTCAAGTTCATGATCTCCTATCGCGGATTCAAGTATATCTGGTCTCCGAACGGCACGGTGGTCGGCATCATCAATTCCGACGCCTCGCTCGGTTCCTACGGCGTGGGGTGGCTTCCGGAGATCGGCGGTTCGCGGTATCTGCTTCCGACGGCGGTGATCGGTGTGCTGACGGTCGTGCTGTATCTGTACCTCCGGTACAGCAAGCACGGCTATGAGATCGCGGTCGTCGGCGAAAGCGAGCGCACCGCGTCGTATTCGGGCATCAAGGTCAATCGCGTCATCATCCGCACGATGGTCCTTTCCGGCATGCTGTGCGGTCTGGTCGGCTGTCTCTTGGCGGGAACCGACCGTACGCTGACCGATACGCTCGTCGACGGACGCGGCTATACGGCGGTCATGGTTTCGTGGATGTCGAAGTTCAATCCGATCGGCATGATCTTCTCGTCGTTTTTGATCGTGTTCATGCAGTACGGCGCTAAGGAGGTCGCAAGCCGTCCGGAGCTCGGACTGAACCATTCGTTCGCGGATATTCTGACCGGCATCATTTTGTTCTTCATCATCGGCTGCGAGTTCTTCATCAACTATCAGCTGCAGTTCGGCCGGCACAAGAAACGGGAGGTGTAAACGGTATGTGGGAATTCTTGGTATCATTCATCCCGAGAGCGGTCATGCAGGGCATGCCGCTGCTGTACGGCAGTACCGGTGAGATCCTCACGGAGAAGGCGGGCAACCTGAACCTCGGTATTCCGGGCATCATGTATGTCGGCGCGATCTCCGGCGTCATCGGCGCGTTCTTCTATGAGCAGGCAACGATCGGCGCGGGGCAGCCGATGGTCGGCATCCTTGCGGTGCTGATCCCGATGCTCTGCTGTCTTCTCGGCTCGTTCCTGATGGGGCTTCTGTATTGCTTCCTGACCGTTACGCTGCGTGCGAACCAGAACGTCACCGGTCTTGCCATGACGATGTTCGGCGTCGGCTTCGGCAACTTCTTCGGCGGCTCCCTGATCAAGCTGGCGCACAGCGAGGTCCCGAGCCTGACGTTTGCCGCGACCTGCAACTTCTTCGGCGACGGCAAGCATCCGGGCTGGCTTGCGTATCTCGGCATCGGTATTGCGATCCTTGCCTCGCTGTTTTTGCGGTACACCCGCAAGGGCATGCAGCTGCGCGCGGTCGGCGAGAATCCGGCGACGGCGGACGCGGCGGGCATCAACGTAACGCGATACAAGTACGTTGCAACGCTCGTCGGCAGCATGATAGCGGGGCTCGGCGGACTCTACTACGTCATGGAGTGCGCGCACGGCACGTGGGCGAACGAGGGCTTTGGCGACCGCGGCTGGCTGGCGATCGCGCTGGTCATCTTCACGACATGGCGTCCGAGCGTCAGCATCTTTGCTTCGATCCTGTTCGGCGGGCTCATCATCCTGTCCGAGCATCTGTCGCTTCCGCTCGGCATCAAGGAGCTCTATAAGCTCGCGCCGTACGTGGTCACGCTGCTGGTGCTCATCATCGTCTCGCTGCGCAAAAAGCGCGAGAATCAGCCGCCGCAGAGCCTCGG
>CAMPAN010000118.1 GCA_946631895.1 uncultured Clostridia bacterium | reverse complement strand
CGCGCGACGGGTACACGGTCAACAACGACACGCGTCCGACCGCGATCGTCCGCGATGTCGAGGATTCTTTGAGACGCATGCAGACGGATTACCTCGATTCGGTGATCGTGCATTACGTTTGCAAGAGTTTTCCGGTCTCGGACACGGTCGAAGCGCTTGAACGCTTGAAGGAGCAGGGCAAGATCCGCGCGTACGGGCTAAGCAACAGCCAACCTGCGGACCTCGAAGAATATCAGGCGAACGGCGGGCACGTCGACCTCGTGCAGGAGTTTTTCAGCATTCTGAGCCCGTTCCACGGCAGGGAATACTTCACCGCCTGCAGGCCGCACGGCACGACGTTCCAGACCTACGGCGTGCTCGAGGAGGGCTTTCTGACCTCGCCCGCGTTTATGGACCGCACGTTCGTAAAGACCGACATCCGCTCCCGCATTCCGTGGGTACAGCCGGAGGTCAAGGCGGGACTAAAAAAGGCGTTCGAAGCATGGGAGCCGATCCGCGCCGCGCACGGCTGCAGCTTTTCGCAGCTCTTTGAAGCGTGGGCGCTTGCGCAGTACGAAAACATGAGTCTGTTGGTCGGCATGCGAAAGCCCAAAAACGTTGCGGACAATGCGGCGTGCCTCGACCTCACGCTTTCGCCCGAAGAGCTTGTCATCATGGAGGAAGCCGCAAAGCCCATTCAGGTGGAGGTTCTGGATAAATAACAAAACAGCGCATTCTATTTCGCACCGATCGCCCTTTCGACCGGTGCGATTTTGTGGTATCATAAGGATGATGAAAGGGGGCGCAGACGCTTGCCGAAGCAGGAGAAACAGAAAAAACGCGGGTTTCGTTACGGAATGCTGTTGAAAGCGATCGCCGTCTTTCTTGTGCTGGAAGCGGGCGTCGTGCTGCTCGGCGTGTTTTGCTGCAATTACGACCGCGTGAAGGCGGATGCGGAAAACACCGTAACGGTCACGGCGGAACCCTCTCGGGTCGATTGCGTTGACCGTCCCCGCGCGGCGGATCGGATCGAGATCATTGAGGGCTGGGAGGAATACGCTCTGATCTGGCACGGCAGTTTTGCGAGACAGACCGGTCTGAACAGCCGCGCGCTTGAGAAGGAACTCGGAAAGGAAAAGGTCCTGACGCTGACCGTCAAAAACGGAGCAAAGCGGGACGGATCGTGGACCGTGCACACCGTCGTCGCGGTGGAGGGCGAAACGACGGACTATCTGACCGTTGAGCAGTACAACGCGTATCATAAATCCAACTGTCTCGTCGGAAACATCCTGCTTGCGATCTGGCAGGTTATTCTGCTCGGAATCTTCATTCCGCTGTGGGTCGTGCTCAGTCGGGTGTGAAACAATTTGAAATCGTTTTGCAGCTTTTCGTTGTAAAACAGACCGGGTTGTGGTATCATACTATATGTATGAAGGGTTACAGCACGGTCAGCAGCAAGAACGGAGGAATGTATCATTATGCCGGAATTAAGTCGATTCGGAGGAATGGTAATCTATATGCTGTTCTGCGACATCGGACAGCATAATAAGCCGCATGTTCATGTGTATTACGGCGAGTATGAAGCTGCAATTGCGATCGACGGAGAGCTTCTGTCCGGCGCACTGCCGCGAAAGCAACTGCGGATCGTAACCGGCTGGCTTGCATTCCATGAGGAGGAAGCATATAAAGCTTGGAATCTTGCGGTGAAGGGCGAGCATTTTGAAAAGATCCCGCCGATGAATTGAGGTGATACGATGTTTATTGTAAACGATATCTGCTATGCCGGTAAAATGGAAAACGGCATCAGGATCACGGAGGTCAAGCCCGTACGCGGAGGGATCCTTCTCGTGACGTTCTCTACGGGGGAAAAGCGACTGTTTGACACGACTCTACTGAAAGGCGAGGCTTTCGAGCCGTTGAAACGGGAGGAGATCGTGAACCACCCGGTTCTGTTTCACGGCGTAATCACATGGAATAACGGGGAGATCGACATTGCGCCCGAAACGGTCTATCGGGACAGTTACGCGTACGAGAGCGAAGCAGTATAATCGAAGTATTGTAAGAACGGCAAGCGGTTTTACGCCTGCCGTTTTTTATGATGCTTCCCGCTTGTCCCACTGCGCCAGGATGACGCCGGCGGTGATGAGGATCGCGCCGAGGATGCTCATCCAGGAGGGTACCTGCCCCAGCATGATCCACGCGACGAGCACCGTGACGAACGGCGACGCGTAGAGGTAGTTGTTCGTGATGACGACGCCGAGCCGGTCGAACGCGATGTTCCACAGCGCGAAGCAGACCGCGTTGCCGAATACGGCAAGGAAGATCCAGCTTATAAGCGCCTTCGGCTCTGTAAAGAGCGGCTTCAGGTCCGGCATGCCGTCGACGGCGAGCATCAGCGGCACGGCGGTCATGAACGCCCAGAACATGACCCGCCGCGTGACCACGAAGCTGTCCATCCGCTCGGAATAGGGTTTCATCAGGATCGAATAGAACGCCCACGAAAGCCCCGCGCAGAGCGCCAGAAGATCGCCCAGGGGGCTCAGATGGAAGCGCAGACTGCCGTTCAGGATCACGAGCACGACGCCGACGACGGCGATCGCCGAACCGATCCAGACAAGTCGGGAAAGGCGTTCCCCGGTGCGCTTCAGAAGCTTTGCGAGGATGACCGTAAACAGCGGGGTCAGCGAAATGATGATCGAAACGCTTGCGGTCTGATCCCCCGAAACCGCGATCGCGGTGTTCTGAAAATAGAAGTATACGCTTCCGCCGGTGACGCCGAGCAGCACGAACATCAGCTCGTCCTTCCACGGGAGCCGGACAAACTTCGGACGCATGCAAAGCAGTACGACGTAAGCGAGCGCCATGCGGATCGGCGCGATCTGCACCGCGGTGAAGCCCGCGTCCAGAAGGTTCTGCGTCACCACGTAGCAGCTTCCCCAGACCGCAACGGAGAACAGCGCAAACAGATGCGCCCAAACGGCGGGGAGCTGTTTTTTGCCTGTCGGTTGAATCTGTTCCATACTGCCTCCTGCGGGATTTCGCGTCCGAACGCGATTATAGCACAGCGGGCGGCTTTTCGCAATAACCGTTTCGTGCGGGGTCGTGAATTGCCCTTGCGGGGATGAATTGCGCTGCGCACATGCGGGACGCCGAGGTCGGCGTCCCCTACAAACCGCAGGGGAGGCAAGGATCTCACGTCCCGAAAGCGGTCCCTCTGAGGGGAAGCGAGACCGCATGTAATGGATAATATACGATCCGCCGAAACCCGGAATCGGGCTTGATAAGTATGCGGAAATGGTTTATAATCATATTGTTATAAAGTATAAACTGCCCGATTGCGGGTAAATCGCTTTTCGGAGGCTTTTATGAATCACATTCTGTTCGAAAAGAAGGGCAATGTTGCAATCGCTTTGATCGATCGCCCGAAGGCGCTGAACGCGCTCAACTCCGAAGTCCTCAATGATCTGAATACGCTTGCCGACACGGTAAACGCCGATCCCGAGATCCGCGTTTTGATCATCTCCGGCAGCGGCGAAAAGGCGTTCGTCGCGG
>CAMPAN010000117.1 GCA_946631895.1 uncultured Clostridia bacterium | reverse complement strand
GAGCCGGAAGCCGAACCGGAACCCGAGCCGGAAGCCGAGCCGGAAGCCGAGCCGGAGGAACCGGAAGAAGCGGAAGCCGAGCCGGAGGAAGCGCCGCAGAAATAACATTCCAAAACGAAACCGAGCAGGCAAACGCCTGCTCGGTTTGTTTTTTGAATCATGCACCGGACGGTCCGGTCCTCTGCTTGCGCGCCGCCCGGAAGGTCACGATGAAATCGGTATAGGTCTCGCCGTCGCTTTCACAGCGGATCGTGCCGCCCATCGTCTCGATCAGGTTCTTTGCGATCGCAAGTCCCAGCCCGTAGCTGCCCTCGACGTGCGCGCGTCCTTCGTCCCCGCGGTAGAACCGGTTGAAGATGCTCTGCCGCTCTTCTTCCCCGATGCCGACGCCGTTGCTCCGCACCGTGACGATCACGTTTTTATGCTTCCTCAGCGCCGTTATTTCCGCGGTTTTTCCTTTCGGCGTATACTTTCCCGCATTGTCCAGAAGCGTGCAGACCGCCTGCTTGAAAGCGTTCTCGTCCGCAAAGACCGCGAGGTCGTTTTCCACGCTGCAGAGGAGCGTTACGCCGTTTTCATACAGCAGGGATTCATAGCGCAGCGCACATTCGGTGACTGCGTCGGTTGCCGAAAACACGCGGTTCATCCGCTGCCGCATCGCCTGGTTTTCGATGCGCGCAGATTCCAGCATTCGCGTGATCAGCAGATTGATCCGCCTCGCCTCGTCGCGAATCACCGAAAACCGCCGGTCGTTTTCCTCCGGCTCCTCGCTCGTGCCGAGCTCCGCCGTGGACAGGATGATCGCAAGCGGCGTCTTGATCTCGTGCGAGGCGTCGCCGACGAAGCGCTCCTGGTTTTCCCACGCGCGCTCCGCAGGCCGCAAAAGGTTATCCGCGGAGATGCGCAGCAGCAGATAGAACGCGCCCGCAAAGGCGATGATCAGTCCCGCGCCCGCAAGCGCCAGATGCCGCAGAAACCGGCTGTAGCCGCTGTAATCGACGATCGCGATGTTGATCGACGCGTCGCTGCGATCGACCATGTAGCAGAGCTCCTCTTCTTTGATCCGGTCGATGCGCTTTGTGCTTTTCAGCATCGTGTCGAACAGCGTGCGCCACGATTCGCTGTCATCGAGATACGGATGCTCGCCGCGGATCTCCAGAATCTGATCGTCCTTCTGCAGCGCTTTCGCCTGCGGGTCCGGCACGTGCTGCCAGATCTCGAACAGATACGTCGGAAACCGCGTGCCGCCGACGGTTGTTTCCTGCGGACCGTCCAGACCGAGCTGCCGCACAAGCTCCAGTACGCGGCTTTCGTTCTTTTTGCCGCTGCTTGTGAAATGCAGCAGCGACAGGAGCTCGTTTTCGATGCTGGTGTCGACAAAGCGCACCATCATCACCGCGGTGATCAGAAAGATCACGACGAGGATGCCGCACACCGCGAGAAACGAGTTCCGGATAAACCGTCCGTGCTGTTTGCGAATCATGCCTCTGCTCCGCTCAGCTTATAGCCGAATTTCCGCAGCGTTTCGATCTGCGCGTGCGTGTGCAGAAAACGCAGCTTCTTGCGAAGAAACGAAATGTACACCTCGACGTTGTTGTCCTCCGCCTCGGAGTCCACACCCCACGCGTGATTCAGGAGATCGTCCTTCGATATGACGACATTGCCGTTCGTCATCAGGAAATACATGATCGAGAACTCCTTTTTCCCGAGCCGGATCGAACGCTCCCCGCAGGAGAGCTCGCAGGTCGACTTGTTGAGCACGAGATCGCCGAACGTGAGCGTGTCCATCACGACCTCGCCTTTTCGTCTCGTCAGCGCGCGAACGCACGCCAGAAGCTCCTGCATCTCGAACGGTTTTGTGAGGTAGTAGTCCGCGCCGAGATCGAGCCCGTGCACAAAATCCTCGACGCCCGTTTTTGCGGTCAGCACGAGGATCGGCGTTGCGTCGCCTTCCGCGCGAAGCTGCTGTACGATCTGGAAGCCGCTGAGCTTCGGCAGCATGACGTCGAGGATCAGAAGGTCATAGGCGCCTTTTCGCGCATAGGACAAACCGGTCTCGCCGTCGAGACAGATATCGCTGTCGAAACGGTTCTGCTTCAGCATTGCCCGAAGCGTTTCCGCAAGATTGGCTTCATCCTCTACGATCAATACCCGCATAGCCGTTTCCTTTCGTTTGATTCAGATACGTTCCACGGAAAGCGTGATCGCATTTCCGTTCAGATCCCAATCTTTCGTGTAGCCGAAGACGCCCTCTGCAACGGATTCCGCAAGCGTATCCGCCTTGACGCTCTCGGCGTACGCGTTCAGCACGCGCGCCGCTTCTCCGCCGTTCCGGTAGCCGATACGGATGTGGTCTGCGACCTCGAAGCCCGCTTCCTTGCGCATGGTCTGCAGCTTGGAGACCAGCTCGCGCATGAGACCCTCTTCTTTCAGCTCCGGCGTCAGGTTCGTGTCGAGCACGACGGTCACGCCGCTGCCCTGTTCCGATACAAGCCCTTCCTTCTGCTGCGTCGAAACCAGCACGTCGTCCGGCGAGAGCTCCACCTCCGTGCCGTCGACCTCGAAGGTATAGTTCTGTCCCGCATGGTGCGCCCTGACGATCGCGTCGCCGTTCTCCGCAAGATGCGCGGAGATCTTTCCCAAAAGCTTTCCGTAGCGCGGTCCGAGGGTACGAAGCTGCGGCTTGACCTTATAGCTCATCAGCGCGTCGGCGTTCTCGATGAACTCGATCGCCTTGACGTTCAGCTCCTCGGTCGCGATCTCGGCGGCGCGCTCCGAAAGCGCTGCGCCCTGCACGTACATCTTTGCAAGCGGCTGACGCGTCTTCACGCCCGCGGTGCTTCTGGCGCTTCTTCCCACCGTGACGATGTTCAGGACCTTCGCCATCTCCTCCTCCAGCTCCGCGTCGATAAACGAATCGTCCGCGGCGGGATAGTCGTTGAGATGCACGGAGACCGGCGCGGATTCGTCGACGGACCGGACGATGTTCTGATAGATCGCCTCCGTCATGAACGGACAGAACGGCGCGGTGAGCAGCGCGACCGTCTTGAGAACGGTATAGAGCGTCATGTACGCGGCTTCCTTGTCGTCCGTCATTTCGGGACCCCAGTACCGGTCGCGGCAGCGGCGCACATACCAGTTCGAGAGCTCGTCCGCAAAGTCGATCAGCAGTCTGCCCGCCTCGGTGATGCGGAACGACTCGAGGTTTCCGTCGACGCCCTTCACGAGCGTCTGCAGCCGGGACAGGATCCAGCGGTCCATCAGCGAGAGGTTTTCGCGCTTCAGTTCGTGCTGCGTCGGATCGAACTTGTCGATCTCCGCATAGAGCACATAGAACGCGTAGGTGTTCCAGATCGTGCTCATGAACTTGCGCTGATACTCGCTGACCGCCTCGCCCGAGAAGCGCGACGGGAGCCACGGCGCACTAGCCGTGTAGAAATACCAGCGGACCGCGTCCGCGCCCTGTTTGTCCAGAACGTCCGCAGGCGCGATGACGTTGCCGATGTGCTTGGACATCTTCTTGCCGTCCTTGTCGCACACGAGACCGAGGACCAAGCAGTTTTC
>CAMPAN010000116.1 GCA_946631895.1 uncultured Clostridia bacterium | reverse complement strand
TCGGGCACTACCGCATTGCGATGGCGATCGCGTCCTGCGCGCAGGCGCTCGGGCGTACGCCGGTGTGGATGGACCTTGCGTCGTTCGACGCGACCGGATCCAAGATGATTCGCTCGCAGAACGATCTCTATTCGCTCGGCTCCAAGCTCTCGCAGAAGTTCAAGCTGTTCAACAAGCTCGTGTGGGATCCGATGAACTGCGAAGGCTTCAAGAAGATCACCTATAACGCCGCGGATCAGAAAAACTCCGAGCTTCTTGCGCCGCTTTACGCAGATCTTCCGAAGGACATTCCCTACATCGGCACGCACGTGTGGCCCTCTCAGGGCGCGGTGCACGCGGGGCTGACCCACGTCGTCAACGCGATCCCGGACAACTGGCCGATGGGTCTGCATCTGGCGGAGGGTTCAATCCACGCGGTGCAGACGCCGTTTGCCTACCTCGGCTATAAGAAGCTGAACGGCTTTGCAAAGACGCCCCTGAAGCCCATGCCGGACGGAGACCTTAAGCTCGTCGGGCACTACATCGATCACGAGCTCGTCGAAAACGTCGAGCACGACTGCGAAAAACGCGTGGAGCGTCTCGACACCGGCGCGCCGATCCGCTTCCTGATGACGGTCGGCGGCGCGGGCGCGGGCGGCAACCTGTATATTGCGATGGCAAAGCACCTGATGCCGTACGTCAAGGCGGGCAAAGCGGAGCTTTGGGTCAACTTCGGCGACCACCTCACTATGTGGGATGCTTTCAAAAAGGAAATGCCGGAGATCGAGAAGGAAGCAAAGACCTACTTCGACGATTACAAGGGTCTCTCCGATTGGGCGGAAACGCTCGACGGACCGAGCCGGGGAGGCGTCACGGTGTTCTGCAACAAGAACATCTTCGAGGCGGTGTATTCCACGAACCTGTTGATGCGCAAGTGCGACGTGCTGATCACGAAGCCCTCCGAGCTCGCGTTCTATCCGGTGCCGAAGCTCATGATGCGGCACATCGGCGGTCACGAGGTCTACGGCGCGATCTATGCGCGCGAGATGGGCGACTCCACCTTTGAGTGCGAAACGCCTGCGGCGCTGTGCGACATGATCGACACGCTCCTGAACGACAAGGCGATCCTGCGGCAGCTCAACCGCCGCATCGTGGAGCTCAAGAACTTCGGCGTCTACAACGGCGGCTACGAGGTCGTGAAGCTCGCGATCGAGGGAAAACAGTAAGAAACCGTATCCGAAAGACTCTCCGGAACAAACCGGAGGGTCTTTTTGATAAAATTGTTCTTCGCTTTTTTGCGCGGATGTTGTATACTGAACACAGACGATCCGTCCGGCACGGAACGGTCAAAGGAAAGGGGTAACACAATGGAGCAGAAACAGAAGCTGCCGCTGCGCAGCAAGATCGCCTACGGTCTCGGCGCCGTCGGCAAAGACATGGTCTATATGCTGTCCGCGAGTTTCGTCCTGTATTATTTTCAGGACGTGCTCGGCAGCCGGTTCGATACGGCGGGCCGCACCGCGATCACGGTTGCGATGGGCGTGATCCTGCTTGTCGCAAGGATCTTCGACGCGTTCAACGATCCGCTGATGGGCGTCATTGTCGCAAAAACGAGAACGAAATGGGGCAAGTTCCGTCCGTGGCTTCTGATCGGGACGCTGACGAACGCGGTCGTGCTTTACTTCATGTTTGCCTGTCCGCCGTCGATCGACACGCCGAGCGGCGTCATCGCGTACGCGGCGATCTTTTACATCCTCTGGGGCGTGACCTACACGATGATGGACATCCCCTACTGGTCGATGATCCCGGCGTTCACCGAGGGCGGCAAGGAGCGTGAGGGGCTCACCACGCTGGCACGTTCGTGCGCAGGCGTCGGCAGCGCGATCATCACCGTCGTGACGATGATAGCGGTCCATTTTCTGGGCGGCGCGTTCGGCGGTTCCACGCCGACGGAGATCGAGGTGATCGGCTTCAAGTGGTTTGCGCTTGCGGTTGCGGTCATTTTCATCGCCTTCACGATCCTGACCTGCGTGTTTGTCAAAGAAAAGTCCACGGCGGAGCTGAAGACCGTTTCCGTCAAGGAGATGTTCAAGGCGCTTCTACGGAACGACCAGGCAATGACCGTCGTTATCGCGATCGTGCTGATCAACACCGCGATCTACATCACCTCGAACCTCGTCATCTACTTTTTCAAGTATGACTTCGGCGGCACGAACTGGTTCGGCGACTACACGCTGTTCAACATCTTCGGCGGCGCGGTGCAGATCCTTTCGATGATGGTGCTGTATCCGGTGTTGCGCAACGCCCTTAAGCTCAGCAATACGCGGATCTTCTACGTCTGCCTCGGCATGGGTATTGCGGGCTATGCGGTGCTTCTGACGCTTGCGATCGTCGGCATGGGCAACGTGTTCGTGCTGTTCGTCCCCGGCTTCCTGATTTTTGCGGCGAGCGGGCTTCTGAACATCCTCACGACCGTCTTCCTCGCGAACACGGTCGATTACGGGCTTCTGAAGAACGGTACGAGCGACGAGTCGGTCGTCTTCTCGATGCAGACCTTCGTCGTGAAGCTCGCCAGCGGCGTGGCGGCGTTTGCGGCGTCCATCTGCCTTGCGATCGCCAACCTGCAGGAGGGCACGGAATTCACCGAGGCGGAGAAGGTTTTCGACTTCTCGGCGAATGTCACCACGGCGCAGAAGATGGGGCTTCGCATGACGATGACGATCATTCCGATCATCGGGCTTATCGTCGCGATCCTCTGGTTCCGCAAGAAGTTCATCCTGACCGACGAAAAGGTGCTCGAGATCGCCGAACAGGTCAAGGACCTCAAGCAGAACGTCGAAGAATAAGCGCAAGCGGCGGTGATCAAAACGGGACCGGGCAAAAAACACGGTCCCGTTTTTGCGTGCGCCCCCGGATATATTCCGGCGCACGCATTGACAGGACGGGAAAAAGAATCTATAATGGTGTCGAATTAAATAAACGCAGTCGGTGCCGCTGCCTTTGGCAGCGGGTAAAAGGGAAACAGGTGCAATGCCTGTGCGAACTCGTCACCGTATGCGGGTCGGCGCTGTCACGCATCAGCAGTCACTGAGAAATCGGGAAGGCGACAGCGTCATATGCCGCAAGCCGGGAAACCTGCCGTCTGCGGGTACGGGAAAAGTAATTTTCCGGATCACGAGGGATTGATCGTACCGTAGCTCCGTTATCGGGGCGCACTTTGTACGCAGTCTCTTTGCCGCACGGTAAAGAGCTTTTTTCGTACCGTTGATTTTGCTGGTGGAAACATCACATACATCAGGCGGACGAGTGCGTCCGGAAAAATCAATAGGAGGATACAGACATGAAAAAGACAGTAGCTTTGCTTCTTGCGATCGCAATGTTTGCCGCAATGGCGGCGGCTTGCAACGGCAAGCCGGAAACCGTCGTTCCTGACGAGGAACCGACTGCCGCGCCTGCGGAGACGGAAGCGACCGAAGCGCCTGCGGAGCCGGTCGACACCGCAGCGGCGGACAAGGAAGCGGCGGACAAAGTCGCGGCGCTGATCGACGCGATCTATGTGCAGGAGCGCAACGAGAACACCGACGAGC
>CAMPAN010000115.1 GCA_946631895.1 uncultured Clostridia bacterium | reverse complement strand
ACCATGTCGCCGCAAGCTCCACTTGGCTTGCGACGACTTTTTTGTTTTACAAACAAGTCATCGCGGCGCTTTGTTTCGCCTCCACTTCGCTGCGCTTCGTTCCAAAGGTGCCGTCGCGCGCTTCCCGCGCGTCGCCATGGCTCCTTTCCGCAATCCACTCCGCTCCGCTTCGTTTCAGCGGAAGTTCGCACGCTGCCCGCGCGTACCATGGTCACGTTTGTTTTTTTCTGTCCACTTCGCTGCGCTTCGTTCCCGCGGCAGGACGAGGCTAATCGGCTTTGTCCAGCTGCATATCGGACAGCAGAGAGACTTTCTTCAGGGATTCGGAACCGTTGAAAACGATACTGTCTGCGAACATGAAACCGGGGTGATTATTTTCTTCATCGTTTTTCACATATAGTTTATAGTGGCTTTTTCCGGACCAAAAGCCGGAACCGGGCAGCGCACGGCTTTTGTACGTTTCAAGATCGCGGTCAATAAACTTAAAGTGCAGGATCCCGATAAAGCATTCACATTTCGGGAGCTGATCGTGCGGAAACTGAAAATGCGCGCTGTCGCTGATCGTGCCTTTCTCCCAATAGACGATTGGCCACTTTGACAACGTGATCAATGAACCCATTCGTCTGTATCTGGGACCGCCCCAGAACTCGTTATAATGGACGCTGCCAACCTGTTTATCTCTCTCGTAATACGTGTTATAGTCCATCCGGCAGTAGTCCTGTTGAATATGATCGGTCTTTTGATACAGTTTCCCATTTGGGTACATATCAATCGTCAATCCCTTGAATCGCTTTATTCCGTTTTTCTCTGCGTACGCGATCACGTCGCTGATCGGATGCGTTTCCGCTCCGATATAGGTACACAGCTCGTCCGAATCCGTCACGATATACCAGCGGTCAAAGCCGTAATAACTGATAATACGGTTGATCCAACCCTCTTTCACGAAAGTCTGATACCGTTCGCGGCAGCTGAACAGGTCGACGTCCGCTTGCTCCGACAGCCATTCAAACGTGCCGTCGTCCGAGCCGTTATCCAGAAAAGCAAATTTCTCGATCCCCAGCTTTCGATAGTGATCCACGAGCATCTGAATCCTTTGAAGATCGTTTTTTACGCAAAGAACGACGATCGGTTTTTCCGGAGACCCCGGTTCCGATTTTCGCACAATTTCGATCTTTGATTTTGCATAAGTATAGACTGTCTTTCTGATCTGGAAGTTAAACCCGGCAAAGCAGAATTCTTTCAGCATGGTCAGCATTGCCTTTTTCCAGACAAGATAGTCCTCTTCGGACAGATATGACAGTTCGCCGCGTCTGAATGCACGACGGTACATGATCGGAACAATCAGCCGTGAACAAGTATAAAAGCCCATAAACAGCGTTGTTCTGCATGCTTTAACGATTGCATTCCTTATTTTCGATTCTCCGTATGATAACACAGAACGATTTTTCTCCTTATGATCCGAACCGGTCCGGAATGGTAATCCTTTTCCGGGTCTTTATGAAACTGTGAAGCGCTCACCGAACACATAGGAACAGATTGCAGCAAGAAGAGAATAGCACAGTTTGGTAAAGTTTTCAACCTTTCCCGCTACGGAGCAATCGCTTTGATTCTGTAAGAGGATTCGTTCTGCATCGTCTGATCCTGCGGCAATAAAGGCGATCGCAGAATATCCGACGGGTTTTGTTTGCGCCGAATATTTTTGAAAAACTGTTTTCCGGTACACGGACGGCAGAGAATCAAATGACGGATACCGAATAAAAAAGCCCCGGGACCCGGGGCGTTCTGTAATCTGTCTTGTGATCGTTTTCTCGGGTTTTGAAGCGTTCGCCGCGAAAAACCGGAAGATGCTCGTTTGAAAAGCCTCTGTTTCACGGCGCGACGCGGTTGCACGCCTGAAAAATGAGAGAAGCGAGCTGCTTGGGTTCCATGTCGAAATCGCGCCGGATCCATTCCATGATCATGTGGACGCTGCCCTGCACGAGAAAGCAGAGGATATACGGCTCCTCGGCGGCGGCGCAGGACAGGGGGATGTTGACGCGAAGGTTTTTCAGCGTGTTCTCGATGAAACGGCTGCGGAACTGCTCGCTGCCCGCGTCGAAAAACAGGATGCGGAACAGGGACGCGTTATCCCTGATGTATTGCAGAAACGCTTCGATCATGCCCGGTGCGTCGGCGGTCGGTCTGACGTTCTGCAGATATTTGAGCGTCTTCTGATAGACTTCGTTTTCCACGTCCGAAAGCAGGGCGAACTGGTCGGTATAGTGCAGATAAAAGGTCGTCCGGTTCAGATCCGCCTGTTCGCAGATCTCTTTGATCGTGATTTCGCTGAACGGCTTTTTCTGCATCAGTTCAATGAGCGCCGTCCGAAGAAGCAGGCGCGTCATCTGCGCGCGCCGATTGTTTTTGACTGCCATGGTTCCTCCCGTCAGTTTTCGGAGTTTTGTCCGGATTTCAACAGATCCGATCCGAATGTCGAGGTCACAACATTCTGAAATCATCTGTTGATTGTTATTTCAACACTGTGTCGATATAATAATACATGAAATCAGACAAACTGTCAATATCACACGGGAGGTATGCAGCATGAAGGTATTTATGATCGGCGGAACGGGGCTTTTGGGCTCGGAGGCGGCAAAGGAGCTGATCGCGAGGGGTCACGAGGTATCGTCTCTGGCGCTGCCGCCGCTGCCGCAGGGCGCGGTACTGCCGCCCGAAATGAAGCTCGAATTCGGCAACTATCTGGAGATGAGCGACGAAGAGCTGAAAAAGCATCTTCGGGGCTGTGATGGCTTCGTCTTTGCGGCGGGCGTGGACGAGCGCGTGGAGGGTCCCGCGCCGATCTATGATCTCTACAAGAAATACAACATCGACCCGGTCAAGCGGCTTTTGGGACTGTGCCGCGAATGCGGCGTGAAGCACGTGGCGATCTGCGGCTCGTATTTCTCCTATGCCGCCAAGAAGTGGCCCGAGAAGGAACTCACGAAGTGGCATCCGTATATCAAAAGCCGCATCGACCAGGAGGAAGCCGCAATGGCGTTTGCCGATGATATGGACGTCGCGGTGCTGGAGCTTCCGTACATCTTCGGTACGCAGCCGGGCAGAAAACCGGTGTGGGTGTTCCTCGTTGAAAACGTCATGAGCATGAAGAAGGTCACGATGTATCCGAAAGGCGGTTCGACGATGGTGACCGTGCATCAGGTCGGACAGGCGATCGCAGGCGCGATCGAAAAAAACCGCGGCGGCAACTGCTATCCGATCGGCTATTACAACCTGACGTGGGTGGAGCTATTGAAGATCGTTCACAAGTACCTCGGCTGTCCCGACAAGAAGATCGTCACGATCCCGAACTGGATGTATGCGATCGGCGGCAGAAAGATCATGAAGGAGCAGAAAAAACACAACATCCAGGGCGGCCTCAATATGGTCAAATTCACCGACATCATGTGCTCGAACCTGTTCATAAGTAAGTCCGAGGGCTGCGACGCGCTCGGCGTCACCGACGACGACATCGACGCGGCGATCGGCGATTCGATCCTGCTCTGCAAGGACGTTATCGAAAAGAAAACCGCCGTCATAGG
>CAMPAN010000114.1 GCA_946631895.1 uncultured Clostridia bacterium | reverse complement strand
GCGGGGCGCATCCACGCGACCGGCACGCGCTACTGCCCGTCGATCGAGGACAAGATCGTGCGTTTCCCGGACCACGACCGGCATCAGATATTCATCGAACCGGAGGGCAGAACGACCGAGGAGATGTACGTGCAGGGCATGAGCACGTCCCTGCCTGCCGACGTGCAGGTCGATATGCTGCACACCATGCCGGGACTCCGGCACTGCGAGGTCATGCGGCTCGGCTACGCGATCGAATACGACTGCCTCGTGCCGAACGTGCTGAATCTTTCGCTGATGGTCAAGGATATCCCGGGGCTGTTTACCGCGGGACAGGTGAACGGTTCGAGCGGCTATGAGGAAGCCG
This sequence comes from uncultured Clostridia bacterium, assembly GCA_946631895.1. Classification (GTDB taxonomy): domain Bacteria; phylum Bacillota; class Clostridia; order Christensenellales; family CAG-138; genus UBA3792. The sequence goes on along the minus strand of CAMPAN010000114.1, from coordinate 3,248 downwards.
CTGCGCAGGGCTTTTACGCCGGCGTGAACGCCGCGCTCTATGTGAAGAGTGAGGAGCCGTTCTTCCTCGGCAGAAGCGACGCATATATCGGCGTACTGGTCGATGATCTTTCCACCAAAGGGACGCCGGAACCGTACCGCATGATGACGAGCCGCTGCGAATACCGCCTGCTGCTCCGGCAGGACAACGCGGACCTGCGGCTGACCGAGCGCGCAAGGCGGCTCGGATTGATCTCCGACGAACGCTGGGCGGTTCTGCAGCGCAAAAAAGAGGGCATCGCAAACGCCATCGAACGTCTCGGCACACACGTGCCGCCCTCCGATGCGCTGCGCGTGTATCTGGAATCCGTCGGCGAAAGCGTTCCGGCAAACGGCGCAAAGCTCTTTGATCTTTTGAAGCGCCCGAACGTGCGCTATACCGATCTTCTGAACCTTTTCGACTGCCTCGAGCCGCTCGAGCCCGCGGTCGAGGAGCAGGTCGACGTCATGGCGCATTATGACGGCTATATCGAAAAGCAGACCGAGCAGGTGCGGCGCTTCCGTGCCATGGAGGAGCTTCCGCTGCCGGATGATCTCGATTACAGTAAACTCGACGGGCTGCGGCTCGAAGCGCGGCAGAAGCTGAACGCGCAGCGTCCGATGAACCTCGGGCAGGCGTCGCGTATCTCCGGCGTGTCGCCCGCGGACGTCGGCGTTCTGCTTGTGTATCTGAAGAGAGGAACGAACCATGCGTGAGCTTTTGAAACAAACGATCCCGAACCTCACCGACGAAGCATGCGACAAATTTGTCGCATACTATGACCTGCTGATCGACTGGAACACACGGATGAACCTGACTGCGATCACCGAGCCGGAGGAGGTCGTCAAAAAGCACTTTTACGACTCGCTCGCCGCGCTGCTGTATCTAAAAGACGGCGCGAAGGTCGCGGACGTCGGCACCGGCGCGGGCTTTCCCGCGATCCCGCTGCTCATTATGAATCCGACTTTAAAGATCACGCTCGTCGATTCGCTGCAAAAGCGCATCACGTTCCTGGAAGAAGTGCTGAAAACCCTGCAGCTTTCGGCGGAATGCGTCCATGCGCGGGCGGAGGATTTCGGACGCGATCCGAAGGTCCGCGGGCGGTTCGACGCAACGGTCTCCCGCGCGGTGGCTTCTTTGCCGGTGCTTCTGGAGCTTACCGTGCCGCTTCTTCGGGTCGGCGGCAAAGCGTACTGCTATAAGGGCGATGTTTCCGAAGAGCTCAAGATCGCAAAAAGCGCCCTGCATCTTTTGCACTGCACGGCGGAAACCGTGCCGCTTGCCTCGGACTACGGCGCGCGCACGCTGGTAATATGCACCAAAAACGCACCAACTCCGTCGACCTACCCGCGCAAGGCGGGGCTGCCAAGCAAAAAGCCGCTGTAGCCGCAGAGCGGCAGTGATATGTTCCGCTTGCGCGGAACGTGATATACGCCTGCGGCGTGTGATATATCCCTGCGGGATGTGATATGTGCCCTTCGGTCACGTGCAGGAGGATTCTCCTGCCGGAGAATCGTCAATCTGTTTGAATGGCAAGGGAGGAACCCATGAAACAATACATCATCGATGCGTTTACGGATAAGCCGTTCCACGGCAATCCCGCGGCGGTGCTTGTGACGGACCGGTGGCTTTCCGACGAGACGATGCAGGCGATCGCGTCGGAGAACAACCTTGCCGAGACCGCGTTCGTCGTGAGGGAGGGGGAGCAGTATCGCATCCGCTGGTTCACGCCGATGACGGAGGAGGCGCTTTGCGGGCACGCCACGCTCGCGGCGTCGTTCGTGCTTCTGACCTTTTTTGAACCGGACGCGGACGCGGTGCAGTATTCTTCGTGCAGCGGCGACCTTTCCGTCCGGCGGGTCGGCGACCTCTTCGAGCTGAACTTCCCGACCTACGAGCTAAAAGAGATCCCCGTCACCGACGAAATGGAGCGCGCGTTCGGCGCGCGTCCGAAAAGAGCGTTCCTGGGGCTCGATCTCAACTGCGTCTTTGCGGACGAGGAGACCGTCCGCATGCTCACGCCCGACTACGCATTGCTGAAACAGCTCCCCGGACGCATCTGGAACGCCACGGCGAAGGGCAGGGAATACGACTGCGTTTCGCGCAGCTTCACGCCGGAGGTCACGGTGCCGGAGGATCCGGTTTGCGGCTCGGCGCACTGCCAGATCGCGGATTACTGGGCGAAGACGCTCGGAAAAAAGACCATCCGGGCGTATCAGGCGTCGGCGCGCGGCGGCGAGCTCATTTGCGAGCCTTTGGGCGGCGGACGCATTGCGCTGCGGGGCAAAGCGGTACTTGTTGCAAAGAGCGAGATCGTCGTTCTCGTATCGTGATTTCATAACAAAAGATCCCGGAAAACCGGGATCTTTTTTCGTGTTCCGATGGTTACGGATTGATGAGCTTCGCAAAATGTGCGTCCTTCATCAGTTCCGGCGCGTCGCTCGTGACGGTGACGGTCGTCTGCTCGCGTTTGCAGCTGCAGCTGCCGGAAACGGTCGTGATCGTTCGCTCGTAGGAGCCGTCGCCGACGAGCCAGTCCGTCAGCAGTTTGGAAGCCTTTTTCGCGGTTTCCGTATTGGCGGGCGATTGCAGCACGGTGAAGTTGAACATGCTCTCGTTCGTGCCCTTCTGCTTTTCCGTCCAATCCTCCGTTTCGGTCCAGCCTGCATCCTTCAGCTTCTGAACGATCGCTTCGTCCTTCAGAAGCGCGACGCCGGATTTCTCGGTGATTGCTGCATAGTCGGTCTCATCGTCCAGCAGCGTACCGGTGACGGTGCAGTTCTGATTTGCCTGGAAATATGCCATAAGATCCTTGGTCAGAGCGTTGTCGTAATAGACGGTGAGCTCGCCGCGGCGGGTATCGGTCGGCTGCGCGTTGCTTGCACAGGCGGCCGCCGTGAACAGAAGCATACAAATCAAAAAGAAAGCAATCAGTTTCTTCATAGAAACCTCCTCCTCGGATAATCGATTTATCATAGCATACTTTTTCGGGAAGAACAAGCCCCCAAATTGCACCGAAGCGGGAAGAAAACAGGCGTTTTCGGATAAAACTTGCATTCTTTGCCGACTGATGATATACTACTCTATTATTTATGCGGCAAAAGGATACGGAGGTACGGTATGCAGATCATGATCGTCGGCTGCGGCAAGATGGGCTCGACGCTTGCGGTACAGCTTGTCGCGGAGGGACATCGGGTAACCGTCGTCGACCGGAACGAATCGGTCATCGA
>CAMPAN010000113.1 GCA_946631895.1 uncultured Clostridia bacterium | reverse complement strand
AGCCGTTCGTTTCTGACCTTTGCCATCAGCGCTTCACTTCCTCCATCATATAGCATTCGATGACATCGTCTTCGAGGATGTCGTTGAAGTTCTCGATCGAGATACCGCATTCATAGCCCGCAAGGACCTCTTTCGCGTCGTCCTTGAAGCGCTTGAGCGAACCGATCTTGCCGTCGTGCAGGACGATGCCGCCGCGAACGACGCGCACCTGCGCGGTTCTCGTGACCTTGCCCTCGTTGACATATGCGCCTGCGATCGTGCCGACGCCGGAGATGCGGAACGTGCTGCGCACCGTGCAGCGACCGAGCTCGACCTCCTGGAAGACCGGCTTGAACATGCCCTTCATGGCGTTCTCGACGTCCTCGATCGCATTGTAGATGACGCGGTAGGTACGAACGTCGACCTTCTCCTTTTCGGCTGCGGCGCGCGCGGTGGAATCCGGACGCACGTTGAAGCCGATGACGATCGCGTTCGACGCGGACGCGAACATGATGTCCGATCCGGTGATCGCGCCGACGCCGCTGTGAATGCAGCGCACGCGGACTTCGTCGTTGCTGAGCTTTTCGAGCGCCTGCTTGACCGCTTCGACCGAGCCCTGCACGTCCGCCTTGATGATGAGGTTGAGATCTTTGAGCTCGCCCTCCGCCATCTGGCTGAACAGATCGTCCAGGGAGACCTTCTGCGCCTGCTTGATCTGCGCCGCCTTGAGCTTGTCGCGGCGTTCCTCGGCGACCTGACGGTTCAGCTTGTCGTCGTCCGCGGCAAAGAGCGTGTCGCCCGCCGCCGGGACTTCGTTGAAGCCGAGCACCTCGACCGGGATGGACGGACCCGCGCTGTTCACGGTTCTGCCCTTGTCGTCCATCATGGCGCGGACGCGTCCGTACGCCGTGCCGGCGACGATCGTGTCGCCCTTCTTCAGCGTACCGTTCTGTACGAGAACCGTCGCCACCGGACCGCGCGCCTTGTCGAGCTGCGCTTCGATGATCGTGCCCTTTGCTAGACGGTCGGGATTCGCCTTGAGCTCGAGGACGTCCGCCTGCAGCAGAACCATCTCCAGGAGCTGATCGAGGTTGATCTGCTTCTTTGCCGAAACCGGTACGCAGATCGTGTCGCCGCCCCATTCCTCGGTGACGAGACCGTATTCGGTGAGCTGCTGCTTGACGCGCTCGGGATCCGCGGTGTCGCGGTCGATCTTGTTGATCGCGACGATGATCGGAACGCCCGCCGCCTTTGCGTGGTTGATCGCCTCGATCGTCTGCGGCATGATGCCGTCGTCCGCCGCAACGACGAGGATGACGATATCCGTAACCTGCGCGCCGCGGGCACGCATGGCGGTGAACGCTTCGTGACCCGGCGTGTCGATAAAGGTGATCTGCTTGCCGTTCAGCGTGACGGTATACGCGCCGATGTGTTGCGTGATGCCGCCCGCCTCGCCTGCGGTGACGTGGGAGTTGCGGATCGCGTCGAGGAGCGACGTTTTGCCGTGGTCGACGTGACCCATGATCGTGACGACCGGGGGACGCGGTTTCAGCGTTTCCGGCGCGTCGACGTCCTCCGCGGCGTCCATCAGAACTTCCTCAAAGGACTTTGCGATCTGCTGCTCGAGCGTGATGTTGAACTCGCCCGCGATCAGCTCGCAGGTGTCGAAATCCAGTTCCTGGTTGATGTTTGCGATGATGCCGAGCATCAGGAGCTTCTTCAGGATCTCGTTTGCCGGCTTGCCGAGCTTTTCGGAAAGATCCTTGACCGTGATCGTCTCGGTGGTGATCACCGCGTGGTCGATCACGACGGGCGCGGGCTTCGGCTGCTGCGCCTCCTGCTCGTGCCGCTTCACCTTGCGGCGATTGCCCATCTGGCTGTCGTCCTCCCAGCCGCGTGCGGTGGGACCCGCTTCCTTCATCATTGTCTTCTTGTTCTTTGCCTTCTTATCGGTGGTATCGAATGTCTTTTTCTTGTCGACGCGGTTGCCCTTGCCGGTATCGGAGGGGCTCGGCGGATTGATCATAACGGCGCGCTGTGCCGGATTGCTGTCGCGGCGCGGCGCACGGGTGTCGTTCTGACGGCGGTCGTCGCCCGGGCGGCGGTCGCCCTGCGGCGTTCTCGCGTCCCTTGCCGGGCGCTGCGGCCTCTGTTCCGGCGCCTTACGGACCTCCGTCTGAACCGGCTTCGGCGGTTCGGGCTTTTGCGGCGTCTCGACCGGTTCTTCGACCGTCTGGGCGGTCTCCGGCTGCGGCTCCGGTTCGTCCGTGCCGCCCGCGTGGACGACGACGTCCGTGTCGCTTTCCAGCATTGCCTTCAGACGTTCGGCGCGTTCCCGTTCCTCACGAGCCTGCTTTTCGCGTTCCTCGCGGTCGATCATGCTGCCTTCCGTGCGGCGCGCGGCGTCGAGAAGCGTACCGATCGTACCCTTCGTCGTGTCGAGCTTGTTGAGAAGCGCCTGCATCTCCTCTTTTAAACTTTTCGCAGTATCCAGAAAATTCGTTGCCATACTTATCCCCGCTTTTCATCGGTATTGCGCATTGCGCGTTCTATCATGTCCCGGAAGGAAGGATCCGTCACCGCCATTACGATGCGTCCGCCCTTTCCGATCGCGCGTCCCACGGTTTCCACCGTCTCCAGCGGAACCCCGTGCGCGGCGCACAGTTGTTCGTAATGCGTCTTCGTCGCCTCCGACGCTCCCTCTTCCAAAAGAACCAGCTTTGCCTTGCCTGCGCGGATCGCTTTCTCCGCAGCAAAGGCGCCGCTCTGCGCCTTGCCCGCTCTCTGGCAAAGTCCGATCGCGTTATACAGCCGGTCCGTCACCATGTTCGATCTCCGATTGCAGCGCTTTCTGCAGTTCGTCGCTGAACGGCGCTTCCAGCGCGCGCTCCAATGCGCGGACCTTGATCGCGCGTTCCAGACATGCCGCGCTGCGGCAGAGGTATGCGCCGCGCCCGGACAGCTTTCCGGTCCGATCGAACCGAAGCTCGCCTTCCGCGGTGCGCACCACGCGCATCAGATCCTTTTTCGCCCGCATCTCGCGGCAGGCGACGCACATTCGCATCGGAATCTTTTTCAAGCGCTTACTCCTCCGCGTTCCGTTCCGCCTGCACGGCGTCCAGCGCCGCGTCCGCCTGAGACTGGCTCTTGATGTCGATCTTCCAGCCGGTCAGCTTCGCCGCAAGGCGCGCGTTCTGACCTTCCTTGCCGATGGCAAGCGAAAGCTGCGAATCCGGCACGACCACGCGCGCGGCTTTCTCTTCTTCATTGACGTAGACCATCAGCACCTTCGCGGGGCTCAGCGCCTTTGCAATGTAGATCGCGCTGTCGGAATCGTACTCGATGATGTCGATCTTTTCGTTGTGCAGCTCGTTGACGATGCGCTCTACGCGCGCACCGCGCGGACCGACGCATGCGCCGACCGCATCCACCTGCGGATCGGTCGAAAACACGGCGATCTTGGTGCGGAAGCCCGCTTCCCGCGCGATGGATTTGATCTGCACGGTGCCGTTCATGATCTCCGGCACTTCCAGCTCGAAGAGGCGCTTGACCAGACCCGGGTGCGTGCGGCTCACGACGACCTGCGGGCCCTTGTTTTCCTTGCGGACTTCGAGGA
>CAMPAN010000112.1 GCA_946631895.1 uncultured Clostridia bacterium | reverse complement strand
AGCCCGATCCATGCGGCGTCCCGGATCTGCGCCGAAAGATCGTTTGCGGCGGTGATCAGGATCGGTCCTTCTGGATGGGCGCCGGGACGGATCCCGCGTTCTGCGAGGAGCGAACGGATCTCGTCCGGATCGACACGATCCGTTTTGCCGATGCGAATCACCCAGATGCGGGAGGAAAGCACGGACAGCAGGATCAGCGCCGCCGCTGTTCCGATCCAGAGCACCGGACGGCGAAAGAGTCTTTTCACAAAGAACGGCAGTCCGCCGCGCGAAATAATGCGGATACGGACCTGCAGTCCTTTGCGCAGCGTTTTCAGTGCAAAGAAATGCTTCACGGATACGGTGCATCGGAGCGTTGTTTCGTCGATTCGCCGAACCGCATACACGCGGATGCCGTTTGCTGTCAGTCTGCCGATCAGCCTTGCAGCGTATAATCCCTCAATTTGGATTATAACATACCCTTTCCAAAATTGCCACATCAACTTTTCGCCTCAAGCGCAACGGAACGGATCTGTCCCGAGACTTTCGCGCGCACCGCCGTCATCTGTACAAGTACAAGGTCCTCGCCTTCGATTGTCAGCACGCCCTGTTCGGTCATAAGCCTGATTGCATGCATCGAAAAGTCGAGGATGCCGCGATGCTGTTCAATAACGCAATCCCGACCGCCGAACCACTGTACCAGGAACAGATGCGGATTGAGATCTTCCGGAAGCCCGGCGTTCTTCAGTATCCGTTCCATGAGTTTTCTGTCATGTTTCATGGTGCAGTATATGCAATGCGCTTCGACCGGCATGCAAAAAGCCGCGAACTATCGCGGCTTTGCTCCGTTATCCGGATCAGATCAGGACCCAGGTGTACAGATGCTGCAGTTTTACGACGCCGACGCTTTCAAAGTATGCGATCAGCGCATCGGCGACCGGATTGTCCTTGAGCGGTTCAAAGCCCTTCGGTTCCGGCAGCGTCACGTTTTCGATCACGCGATCTTCATACGGCAGCCATGTTTCATCCAGGTATGGACGCAGAACGAAATCATCCTCCGGATTGACAGCAAGAATCAGCGTAAATACCTCGTCGTTTTCAACGTCGATACCGGAACTGTGTTCCAGATATCCGACCGGCGTATCCGGATTCAGCGTATTCAGCAGATACGACAATCCGTACAGCGAATACACGTTCTTTTCATTCATGATCTTACGCGAATACGCGGAAAGCCATTGCTTCAGCTCTATGCCGCGAATCAGCATGATCGTGTACTCCGGCGTCTTCGGATGCAGTCCGAACAGTTCGCGATACCGCAGCGTTCCTTCGCGATATCCGTCGAACGGCAGATACGGATATGCGATCGAAACGATGTGATGCGGCATATCGAGTCCGTTATCTTCGATGAAGCGGCGCGCGGCATAGATCTGCATTTCATGGGTGATTTCCATGTTGTCCGTCGAGGCGAGTACATCCGGCTCATATCCTTCGATTCGTCCCTCCACCCGGCACACAACGCCGTCCATGAGCCCGGAAAACGCGCTTACATAAGGTTTTACGACCTTTCGGATGGTATCATCCGGCATATAATCCTTTGTCTCGATCGTTTTGACGAGCACCGCAGGACGTCCTTCACGGCGCAGAGAGACCGAAATCTTCGTTACGACCTCCGTGCCGCCCCGCAGAGAAACGATCGGGATCTCCTTTCCCGAGGCGTTCAGTTCGGATCGCGTGCTTTCGTCTCCGCTGTGCGAAGCGACGACGAGATCTATACTGTCGGTTTTCTTGATAAAATCGCGCAGAGCATACGAACCCTGTCCGAGGGCATCGGATTCGATGTTCCCGTGATAGAACAAAACCGTATAATCGACCTGGTTTTTGAGCTGTTTGCGCAGCTTTGCATATACTTCGATCGGACTTGCCGGAAGCACCTCGTCGTCCGACGGACAGAGATCCGGCTGTGTCATGCCGATGATCGCGAGGCGCATCGGATTCTTGCCGTCGCCCTGCGGGATCTCTTTGATGACATAAGGAACAAGATCGTTCCAGAGAACGTCGCTCGGGTCGAAGATCGTCGGATCCGCTTTGCGAAGATTCGCGCCGATCACGGGAATCTTCTTCAAGAGCAGTTCATTGACCTCTTTTCGTACGGTCTGCGACGGATAGGACATCGCTTCGTCGCCGAGAACAACGGCGCTGTACTGCATGTTGGTGAAAAGCGCGGTGACCGGTCCGTACATGCGGTCCGTTTTGCTAGCGTAATCGTCCGAAATCGAGCTGCCGAGCAGCGAGCCGCCCGCATCTATGAGCAGCAGATCCGGATCGGTCTTCCGAAGCGCCATTGTGCAGGCAGCGACGTTCATGACGGTGCTTGTGCTGTGCGTTTCGGTCTCGGAGGGATCCCATGCAAAACCGCGCATATCCGCCGTCACCAGCATGGAGAAGGACTGCGTTGCGGGAACCAGGTTCTCCGCCGCGTTGAATGTGCTGAGAATCAGCGACGCATCGCGTTCGGTGACAGCGCCGTCGCCGTCGACGTCCGCGCGTGTCAATTCCGCTGCGTTCAGCAGCCTGAATCCCGTCAGATGCCGCGTGATGCAGCTGGCGTCCTGCGCCGTGATCATTCCGTCGCCGTCCACGTCTCCGAACAGAACTTCGTCCGCAACCGTATAAGACCCTGCAAACAGCAGCAGGATCGACAGCAGCAGCAATGTTCCGGTTTTCAGCAGTCGCTTCATAGTCCCGTCCGTAACACAATCATTTGTAAACAGTATAACGTGTTTTCCCGCAAATTGCAAGCGTAAGCGCATGTACGAAAAAGGGAGTCCGAAGACTCCCCGTATCGTGTTCGATCAGCGGATCAATACATGCCGCCCATGCCTGCGCCGCCCATGTCGGGCGCAGCGGGTTCGGGTTTCGGAATGTCCGCAACGATGCTCTCGGTGGTCAGCACCATCGCCGCAACGGACGCCGCATTCTGCAGTGCCGAACGCGTGACCTTAGTCGGATCGACGATGCCCTTTTCGTCCATCATGCCGTAGGTATCGGTCGCTGCGTCGTAGCCGTAGCCGACCTTGCCTTCGCGACGGATGTTCTCAATGATGACGGAGCCTTCGACGCCCGCATTTTTCGCGATCTGACGGATCGGCTCTTCTAGCGCGCGCAGCACGATCTGGACGCCGGTCTTCTTATCGCCGGTTTCTTTCTCGGCAAGCGCCTTTACACGGTCCGCAACCGACAGCAGCGCCACGCCGCCGCCCGGAACGATGCCTTCCTCGACCGCCGCACGGGTCGCGTTCAGCGCATCCTCCATGCGGAGCTTCGAATCCTTCATTTCGACTTCGGTTGCCGCGCCGACTGCGATGACCGCAACGCCGCCCGCGAGCTTCGCAAGACGCTCCTGCAGTTTTTCCTTATCGTAATCGGAGGTGGTTTCCTCGATCTGCGCACGGATGGACTTCACGCGCGCCGCGATCTCGTTGGGATCGCCTGCGCCTTCGACGATGACGGTCTTTTCCTTGTCGACCTTGACCTGCTTCGCGCTGCCGAGCATGTCGAGCGTGGTCTCCTTGAGATCCATGCCGAGCTCGTCGGAAATCACCTGACCGCCGGTCAGGATCGCGATATCCTGCAGCAT
>CAMPAN010000111.1 GCA_946631895.1 uncultured Clostridia bacterium | reverse complement strand
GGCTCTGGAATATCCATACCAAAAACGGTTTGAGCGACCTCATCGCAAAGGTCGACATATGCGAGGTATACGCAGTAGAGGGGATCCCGCTCTCCATCATCGCCTGCGGAAAGATCCCGCCGAATCCGTCGGAAATGCTTGCATCCGCCGCGTTCCAGAACGCGATCGACCGTTTCCGCAAAAAATACAACTATATCATCATCGACACGCCGCCGATCAACGAGGTGGCGGACGCGCAGATTATTTCCCGCGTGGTCGACGGCATGGTTCTTGTTACGCGGTCGGGCAAAACGAAGCAGAGAGATCTTGCGGAAGCCGAAAGCACGCTGCAAAGCGCGGGCAGCCGGATCTGCGGCGTCGTCATCAACGACCTGAATCTGAAGCAGGGCGGCAAGTACGGCTACAAGTACGGCTATAAGTACGGTTACAAGTACGGTTATAAGTACGGCTATAAGTATGGTTACGGATCGGATTCCGGTTCCAGATCGAGCGTAAGCCGTAAGCCGGCAGCACAGAAGAAGAATTCGATGGAGATCGATTTCCATGCGCATATTCTTCCCGGCTGCGATCACGGCAGCAAGGACGTCGAGACTTCGCTGAAGCAGATCCGGCTTGCAAAGGAAGCAGGGGTCGACATGATCTGCGCAACGTCGCATTTTTACGGCGAACAGACCAGCGTGGAAGATTTTCTCGAACTGCGTGCACGCTGCTGGCTGAATCTGAAAACGCAGATGGAACAGGACAGCCCGAAGATCGTTCTCGGCGCCGAGGTACTGGCGTTCGAAGGAATCGACCGACTGCCGCATATCGAGGATCTCTGCCTGATGGGAACCAACGTTCTGCTTCTTGAGATGCCGTTTACCGGTTGGTCGGATCGTCTGATCGACTCCGTCGAAGCGCTCAGCGAACGTCAGGATCTCGAGATCGTGCTTGCGCACGTGGACCGCTATGACCGGAAACAGGTGGAGACGCTTCTTGCTATGGAACGCGTCAAAGGACAGGTCAATGTGTCCGCATTGACAAAGCATGCGCAGAGCGGGTATCTGCGCGAGTGGATGAGGGATGGCAAGATCATTGCTGTCGGAAGTGATATTCACGGAACGAAGGTCGGTTATTCGGAGTGGCAGAGCGTGAAACAGCGCATCCCGGAAGAGTGGAAGACTGTCATGCGGGAAACCGAATCGGTTCTTTCGAATCTTCTCTGACAGAACATAAAAGGGGAAAAAGACGCCGATTCGGGCGGTGCGCGGCCACAGTCGCCCCGCTTCCGAACGGTCGAGCACAGCGTATGATCGAAAATGCAGAGCGGTTTTCCGCGCCGCACGCCGAAGGCAACGAAAAAATACGCGAAAAATCCTCAATGTTCGGGAGAAAACCATGAAAAAATCAGAGATAACGACAGCCGATCGGAAGCAAAAACGCAGATCGGGAAAGAAACGGATCGTCCTATGGAGCGTCCTCGGCGTTCTTGCGCTGGCGTTGCTCGGAGCAGGGATCTACGTGTGGCACGTACTGAAGCGGCCGGATGTATTCTTTGATTCGTCTGTACGCGTGAGCGCGAACCTGACGCCGGAACCGACGCCGCTGTTCGATATCGACGCATATCTGCCGACGGACGAACCGGGAACGACGCCGATCCCGACGGCGATCCCCGCGGGACCGACTGCGACGCCTGCGATCGTCACGGAGGACCCGGCTGCAGACCAACCGGCGGCGACGGAACCGGTCCCCGAAAAGCTCGGGATCGTCAATATCGCTCTGTTCGGGATCGACGCCTATGAAAACGGAACGTCGACCAGCGGATCGATGCCGCATACCGACGCGAATCTGATCGTCACGGTCAACTTCGATACGAAAGAGGTCAGTCTGATCTCCATCGCGCGCGATTGTCTGACCAAAGCGCCCGGATACACGGGGTATTACAAGCTCAACGGCGTATTCAATGTCGGCGGAGGCATGAAGGATCCCAAGGCGGGATTGGAACTGAGCTGCCGCGCGGCAGAGGAATGGCTCGGAGGCGTTTCGGTTCCGTACTATTACGGCGTGGATTTCCAGGCGCTGATCGATCTCGTCGATCAGATCGGCGGAATCGATTTTCAGGTGGATATCCGTCTGAAGACCCTTGACGGCAAGGTGATCGAAAAAGGCTTCCGGCATCTGGACGGTCAGGGCGTTATGGCGTATATGCGCATGCGTAAAAGCGCGGGCGGTCTGGATTCCAAGAGGACCGCGCGTCAGAGGAAGATGCTGGTTGCGATCTTCGGAAAGCTCAAAAAAGAAGGAAAGCTTTCCATGATCCCCGATCTTATGAAAACGATGGGGGACAACGTATATACGAATACGACGCTGTCCCAAACGGTTTCGCTCGTCAATTTTGCAAAGGATATCGACCCGGAAAGCATCAAGTCGTACAGCATTCAGGGAACGATGCATATGAAGTATGACTGGGCGTTCTGCTTCATCGATCAGCAGGCGCGGATCGATATTCTGAAAGAGGTATACGGGATCGACGCCGCTCCGATCGGGTACAACTCGACGGAATATGAAAAGTTCCTGCATCATGACGGATTCAAGGCGATCCTGTACCTGAACATCACCAAAAAACTGTTCGCTGCGGTCCATGAACGTGCAGAAAAGGAGCCGATGAGCGAAACGCAGAAAGCGGCATACGCGCAGTGCTGGAAGGATCAATCGGATCTGCAAAGCGTTTTCGGGCTGGCGGATGACTGGATGCAGGCGCATTACGACGGAAACGCTTCCGAAGAAGATACACTTCAGCTTGAGGCGTATCTGGAATCGATGCATAAGCTGGAGGCAAAGCTCAGGGCGTCCGCGAACGCGCTGAATGATGCGTTCGGGAAGCCGATCAAAGCACGGTGGGACTATAATACCGAGTACTGGTCCGATAAGGGCAGCGAAATCAATGAAGTATACGTGGATTTCCGGTAATTCAGAAACGGAGATCGCGGAGACAGAATCATGACAGAGAAAACAATGAACAAACATTCAGACGGAAAACCGTTTGTACAGAAGAAATGGAGAAGGCCGCTTTTGACTGCCGCGCTTGCCGTTTTTGATTTTCTGGCGATATGCGCAGCATATTTCCTTGCGCTGTGGCTCCGATTTGACTTTGTTTTTTCAAAGATAGAGACAAAGTATCTCGAAACATACGGCAAATTCATCCTCTTTTACGCGGCGTTTGCCGTACTGATCCTGTGGCTGTTCCGTCTCTATCGGGCGCTTCTGCGATATGTCGGACTCAGAGAACTCATGCGGACATTTGAGGTATCCGTGCTGCTTTCCGTGCTCCATGCGGCTGCGATCACGCTCATTTTCGATCGCATGCCGATTTCGTATTATATCGGCGGTGCGGTGTTCCAGGCAATGTTCCTGATCGGTATCCGGTTTTCGTCCCGGTTGCTGGGCAGTTTTCGCAGCAGAAGGATGCAAAGCCGTTCGGTTCGTTCGCACGTCATGCTCATCGGGGCGGGAAATGCAGGTCAGATGATCCTGAAGGATATGATCGATAATCCGCAATCGGGCAACAGAGTCGTCTGTATCATCGACGACGATCCGAATAAGTGGAACCGGTATCTGGACGGCATTCCGATCGTCGGGGGGCGGGAGGATATCC
>CAMPAN010000110.1 GCA_946631895.1 uncultured Clostridia bacterium | reverse complement strand
AACAAATACCGCGCGCTTCTGAAATCGCAGCCGGAGCGCGTACGCCGCATCCGCACCGCGCTGATGGGACAGGGACGGTCGATCCCGGATCCGTTTGTCCGCGACCCTGACACGCCGCACGTCGGACGCCCGCCGAAAGCGTCCTGCGAGCTGGAGCGCGGCATCCGCGCGCTGCTCGATACGCTGTATCGCAATCTCGTTGCGCTGACGCAGGGCGACGCCGGCTGAAAAAGCGCAGGAACCGAAAGGAGGTCTCCCCCTCCTTTTTTCTTTTCAAAAGACGTTTCGATGCCGATGACCGTTATGAAAACCGATCCCTCGGGAGACGTGTGAAAAGCCAACGAGCGCTTGACAGCATGCGACAAAATGCGCGATAATCATTCCGGTATCATTACGAATCGGAGGAATCGCATGAACTACGAAGAGTATCGCGAAAAATACGGGATGTTTGCCGACAAGATTGAAGAGAGCGACACCCTGCCCGACAACTTCAATATCTTCCGGGTGCTGGGGCTCGACAGTCTCGAGACCCGGCATTCCAACTTTCTCAAGTGGCTGCTGCAGTACCGGTACGAAGGAAAGCGGGTGTTTTTGGGTCGTTGGCTGAAAGCGCTGGGGAAAGTGCTGGAGTTCGATATCGACGAAACAGAACTGGAAAACGTCAAGATCAATCGGGAAGAGCGCTTTTCCGAGGTGGACGAACAGGGCCGAGCGGTCATACGCCACAGCAGCAAGAAAGGCATCTATTTCCGGAATATCGAATCGGATCCCGTCAGGTTCTGCTATTATCTGGAAAAGACGAAGGACGGAACGGTCGTCAAAACCGATACGGTTATCGAAACCAATTCCGACTATCCATTCAAGATCGGCAAAGAGAAAACCGGCGGTCGGTATATCGATATCAACATCATCGGGAAAAACTTCACACTGACCATTGAAAACAAGGTGGATTCCGGCGAGCACGATTTTCAGTGCATTGCATACCGGAACTATATGGAGACCAACCCTGCGTACAGCGGCAAAGCGCACTACTATCTGTTCCTGGCAAAGGAGCAGCCGGACCCCTTTGTGACGGATAAGAACGGGGTTTATCCCGACTACCGGTTTTCGGATTATCGTATGATTCGTTTGATCCTTTCGGACATGCTGAACGAAGGGCTGTTCAAAGAGGACGCCGTCTCCACGCAGATCGTGCGGCAGTACGTCACGCTCCTCAATGATTGGGAGAAACTTCCGCCCCGATACCGTGCGATCTTGGAGGAGGCGCAAAAAGAGCCCTGGCTTCGCATGCTGCCCGATTTTCAGGACGGCGCGCCGGCCAATCAGCTGAATGCGCTGCTTGCCGACGGGGACCTTCCGGAAACGGACCGGCATTTCATCGAAATTGCGCGGCAATACTATCTGCAAAACATCAAAAAGCCCTGCGACGATGCGCTCGGAGAGATTTTAGAGAAGGTCTGCGTCGCGTACGATCCTGCAAACGGCGAGAAATACGGACGTGGAAAGTATGCGCATGCCCTGTTTCTGAATGGTCTCATCGGGCTGCCCGAAGCGACCGTCGAAGCGACCGTCTTTACACAGGAACTGTATGACAAAATCATCCGGGACATCGCGGAAAACAGCGACACGAGTGTAAGGAAAGCCAATAAGTGCAGAAAGTATCTGAACGGTGTGCTTTCCGATGCGAAGCGGGCGAAATTTGAAGATACCGTTAAGAAAAACTATTTAAATGAGAAAAAACGGCAAGCCCCGAAATTCGACACGGAGGAAAAGGAAAAGCTTCCCTTCAACAGCATCGACTACCGTGCCCCGCGGGACGGCAGACTGCATCCGAGCCTGTGTATTCTCAGCGGCCTTATTGCCCCGGGATGCAAAGCGCTCTGCGCCAGGTTAACGGAGGAATCGTTTCTTTCCGCTCTGGATCGGCTGCAGAAAAGCGGCTGGGAGGTTTCTCTGTCCTATGTGATCAAAAACGGGTCGGGATACAAAGAACGTTTCCGGATTCCCTGCAGTTTCGAAGGACTTCGCGCAATGAGCAGAGAGGAACGAAAGGCATGCTTCGACCTGAACAACGGAAGGTATGCAAATCTTCTGCGGGGTAAAAAAACAAGGAGCAGTCGGCACGATCCCGATTTTAACCAGGCGCTGCAGCTTTTGACGGAGCGAGGCGTGTTTACCGGGGAAGATCTGAAGACCTTCAATGCGGATATGGATTCGTATTTCGATAACAAAAAAGAGGTCAATCTGACGTGGTTATTGGAGCTGACCTGTGAACTTTCCGACGGCGAAATGACGCCTGTGCGGATTCGGCAGCGGTCGGTCGAGGGCGCGGCCGTCTTCGGTCCGAAGTACGAAGCGCTGTTTGACCGGTATGTCTTTCTCCCGGCGGAGCAGCTTGCAGGCGAGGACGCATGAGCAAGCCATTTGACGCGCTGCAAAAGCCGCCGAAAACCGCTCGGAGTCCGCGTCCTTCGCGGCAGAACCGTATTTCGGAACGCAGCGAGCGAGCGCGGCGGTCGATCCGCGCTGTGCGGACCGTCTTAAAAGGAGGAGGTTTCCCCCTTTTTTACTTTTGGAAACGATTGAAAAACGCTTGTGCGCACGTTATAATAAAATATGGAAAGGGGCGATGCCGTTATGTTGATCTGGATTCTGATTCTGCTGCTGTCCGCGGGCTGTGCCGTCGGACTGTCCTTTGTGTTGGGCCCCTGCGCAGCCTGGTGGTTCTGGCTCCGCATTCCCCTGCTGTTCCTGGCGACATACGTATTTTGGCTTCTCGTTTTCGCAGGGATCGTCTTCGTGATCTCGCTGCTTATCGATAAGAAAAAACCGGTCACAAAGGTGCATCACGGCATGCGCCGCTTTGCAGTCGAAATCATGCACGTCATTCTGCTTGCGGGACGTGTCCGCATCCGGGCGGAAGGGCTCGAACGCATCGACCGCAGCAAGCCGTTTCTCCTCGTGGCAAACCATCGCTCCATGCTCGACCCGTTCTTTCCGCTGGTCCTTCTGAAGGGCACGGAGATCGTCTTCATCTGCAAACCGGAGATCCTCAATATGCCGGTCGCGGGCAGCTTTGCGCACATCTGCGGCTATCCGTTCATCGACCGGAACAACAACCGCCAAGCGCTGAAAACGATCCTGCACGCCGTCGACATTTTGAAGGAAGAGCAGACCGCCGTCGGGATCTTTCCGGAGGGCACGCGCAACAAAACGAACGAGCCGCTGCTGCCGCTGCATCCGGGCTCCTTCTCGATTGCCAAGCGCGCGGGCGTACCGATCGTCATCGCCGTGAACCGGGGCACTGAGCGGGTGATCCCGCAATATTTCTGGCACGGCACGAAGGTCACCTTCTCGGTCGTCGACGTGATCTCGCCCGAACAGATGCAGGATCTTTCCACACAGGAGATCGCGGATCTCACACGCAAAAAGCTCGAAGCCGCGCTCAGCGCGTAACGTACCGCAGCGACATATATAAAGAGGCTGTTCCTGTATTGGAACAGCCTCTTTCCGTCTCGGTTATTCGCCGCTTTTGATCCGGTCTCGCACCAGCTCCGCTACCGTACAGATGAATTCGAAATTGCTCGGGCGGTCCGAAAACGGAAAGATCTCCGCATGAATCCCGCCCGGATTCAGAAAACCGA
>CAMPAN010000109.1 GCA_946631895.1 uncultured Clostridia bacterium | reverse complement strand
GACTACTCTGGCCAACTGAGTTACACCGCCATTGGTACGGTTATTATAGCGGATGCCGCGGGAAGTGTCAAGTGTTTTTTGCACGGGGATTTTTTTGCGCTTCTTTGCAGACGCCGCGATCAATCGCAGCGGCGCAGGGCGGGCTTTCAGAAGAGCAGGTTGATGACGCAGATGCCGATCAGGAAGCTCAGGAGGTTTGCAACGACGGTAAAGATGAGCAGGCGGACGCGGGGGATCTCGCGGCATTTTTTCGTATAGAACAGGAATTCGAGCCCGACGACCGCAAGCTCCAGTACGGCGAGCACGGTCCAGTAGACCCATTGCTCCGGTCCGAGGATCATCGCGAGCAGAAGCAGAAGGAGGTTCATCACCGGGTTGGTGATGAGGTTGATGATCAAGACATATTTTTTCGGGCGGATCCCGAAGCACAGCGAGACAAGGAACTCAAAGAGCAGCGTCAGCCCGAGCGGCAGAACAAACGCCAGAACGATCAGAACCGCCGTGAGCACGCCGTCGGCGCAGTTGCTCCCGCGGGGATAATACGTGCCGTTTGCAGAAAGGGTGTTCGTCGCGCCGTCGTATCGGTAACAGCCCCAGGAAACGAGCTGCACGGACGCCGTGCGCGTCTCCGTGCCGTCCGGCGCGGTGCAAACGAGGTAGAACGACGTTTCGTCCGATTCATAGCCCATTCCGATCGTGCCGGTCGTTGCTTCCGCGATCTGCGTGCGCGTCGTGCCGTCCTCTCTTTGGAAAACTACCTCGATCTGCGTTCCCGCTTCCACATTCTCACAGCTGATCTCGATGTACCAGGGGATCGGCGCGTTCGCGCTCGCGACGTGCGGCACGAGCAGCAGCACGGCGATCAGCAGCAGGATGCAGATCCGTTTTTTCATGGGAAAATCCTCCGGACGTTTTTTTCAGTATAGCACACCCGACGGACCGAATCAATCCGCTTCGCGCTTCAAAAGGATTTCCGAACAAAACTGCTCTTTATTGTGCGGAAAGCGGCGCATTCGGCAGGGAGGGTGCCGTCGTTTTCTGTCCAATAAAAAGCTACTTTTCTTTTTCGGACATATCTGCTATACTAACGTATGTGAACATTTGTTCGCATCATCCGCAGGAAAGGAGAATGGAAATGCAGGTAAACGATTGGAAGCGGATTGCGGAACACGAGGCAAGGCGGTATCGGGAGAACAAGGCGTTTATGCGAGGCGTCGAGGACGCGGGCATATGCGAGCCGGACCGGTATCGCGTCAAACAAAAATGGGTGGCGGCGGTGGACTTCGTGCTGGATTATCTCAAACGGACAGACACGGAAAAGGAGCGCTTTTTTCGCCTGTGCTACGGGATCGACGGAAAGCGGCTGCGGCTCGGCGAAAAGGCAATGACTGCGCTGTCCTTTGATTTTCACGTATCGATCACGACGATGTATCGGTGGCGTTCGGAGCTCGCGTCCCTGCTGGTGATCGCCGCGGCGCAGACCGGCGCGCTGCGTCCCTACGGGATCGAACCGCGGCGTTGAGCGACCGGGCTCTTTGCGCCTGCCGCTTTGAAACAAGCCGCTTTCCCCTTCGGAAAAGCCGGCTGCAACGGAAAACGACACTGTGCGGGGCATTTACGCCCCGCTTTTTTTGTTCCGCTGTGTATGCAGGCGTATACACGGTATCTCATGCATCATGCATGCGCTATACCGTGCATTTCCGTGTATATGCGCGTTCTGCCGCGTTTGCGGGAACAATTTATGAATTATTCATTGAGTATTCAAACCGCCTATACCGCATATGCAAGCGGACAAAAGCTGTGGATAACTCCGGAAAATCCGATGTTCCGTACGCTTTATTGTGGATAACTCTGTGGACGGTGTGGAAATGTATGCGATTATGCACCGGATTCGGGCGGAATGAATATACACGCATGGATTTCCAAAAGGTGCGAAAAGTGCCGAACTGTCTGGATATTGTACGAACCTGCCGGGAAACCGCTTTATGCATCCGGTCCGCGCGGCCGAAGGGTCCAAACGCCCGTTGCATCTTGATTTTTTGTCAAAAACGCGCTATACTGCATGCATGATGCAAAGAGCTTCCTCCATAAAACGGATTATTTGTCTGATATTCATTCTGCTGTTCTGTGCCTGTTCGTACGGGCAGCAGGAAAACCCGATCGCGGAAACGTCCTCCGAGGCGCAGACGCCGGAACCGACCGCCGTTACGGACGAGATCGATCTTGCGGTTCCGGAAGCAACGCCGGAGCCCACGCCTGTCCCCACGCCTGTCCCCACGCCCACGCCCACACCGACGCCGGAGCCCACGCCCACGCCGTCGCCCACACCGACGCCGGAGCCCACGCCCTGGGGTCTCTGCGCCGTTGCGTACGCGGACCGTTTCTCCGAAACGCCGGTCCTCGGTGAAAACAGCTATTCCGACATCGGTCTTTCCATCACGATCACGCGATACGACGACAATCAAACGATCTGCAGGCTCCCCGTGGTCTATTATGTTGCCGACGTTTATCTGCAGGACGTCGACCGCTGGAAAACCGCCGCTGCATACAATAACTTTTCCGCTTCAAAGACGCAGCACGTCAAAGAGATGGCAAAGGCGAACAATGCGCTGTTTGCGCTTTCGGGCGACTATTTCAATTATCAGAGGGTCGGGCTCATCATCCGCAACGGCGTTCTTTACCGCGATAAGTATGACAATCGACGCGATCTTTGCGTGCTGTATCGGGACGGTGTCATGAAGACCTTCGAGGTCGGAACCTATTCCGTGGACGAGATCATCCGGTCCGATCCGTGGCAGACCTGGCAGTTCGGTCCGGCGCTGCTCGACGAGAACGGGGAGCCGAAGACGAAATTCAACACGTCGCTGATCGGACAGAATCCGCGCTGCGCGATCGGATATTACGAGCCGGGGCATTACTGCTTCGTCGTCGTGGACGGACGGCAAAAGGGGTATTCCCTCGGTGCGGACGTCGAAGAGCTTTCCCGGCTGATGTACAGTCTCGGCTGTAAGGCGGCGTACAATCTGGACGGCGGCACCTCCGCGCAGATGTATTTCAACGGCAAATACTGCAACCGGCAGAGAGGCGAACGTCCGATCGGCGACATCATCTATTTCATCGGCGCATAAGCAGGAAACAGAAAACGGTCTTTCCTTGACGGGAAGACCGTTTTTATGATTGTGTTATCCGAAAGATCTGCACCGTCAGACGCAGCGGCTTGCGCGGCGGCAGATCACGCGTTTTTTCGCGCGTACCGCCGCCCCTGCAGATTTCCGCCGAAGCGCAGCGTTAATCCGGATCGTCCATCTTGCCCGTATAGATCGCGTGCTCGATCCAGATGCGCATGCCGCGGATCGCGCGGTCCAGTGCGGAGAGCTTTTGGAGGATCATGTCGAATTCCTTCCGCTCAAAGCTGTTCACGCGACCGTCCACGGAGATGTCGATGAGCCGATTCTGCTCCTCTTCCATCGCGTGCAGCGCGGAAAGAAGCTCGACGGTAAGCTGCGGCAGTTCCTTGAGTTCCGCCTTTTCGACGTACTTCATGCCGATCGGGCACTCATGCGTACAGTAGTAATTGGAAAGCTGCGGGGCTTCATAGCCCTGCTCCATCGCAAGCACCTCGTCCGGGTGCGGCGCACTCCTGCCGCTTTCGATCCGCTCGATACGATCCG
>CAMPAN010000108.1 GCA_946631895.1 uncultured Clostridia bacterium | reverse complement strand
AGGTCGATCGCCTCGCCCGATTCGCCGCAAAGTCCCATCACGCCGTTCAACAGTACCTCTGTTTCGGACAGCGCGGGGTTCAGGGTCGTCATGGCAAGCTTCTGATACTCGTTGATCGTCATAGACCCATGTCCTCGTCGATCAGCACGATGCGGAACGCCTGATGGCGGCGCGAGGGATATTCGGTGATCGCGGTCACGTTGCACATGCGCACCGGCGGGCGGCAGTCACGGCAGACGTTGTCGATCGAGCAGGGCGTTTTGAAGCCCTGACGCCGTGCGTTCGGTCCGCACGCGTCGCGCTTGATGCGCGCGATCGCTTCGTCGTAGTCCTTCACGAGCTTGTTTCTGCCGACCGCAAGGATGACCGTTTTCGGCCCGTAAATGATGCCCGCAAGACGGTTGCCCGTGCCGTCGATGTTGATGAGCCGTCCGTCCTCGGTGACCGCGTTAGAAGAGCACAGATACACGTCCGCGGCGATCGCGTTGATGCGCGTTTCTTCCACCTGCGGCTTTTCGACCTTCCAGTGCCAGTACACCGTGTTGCCGCGCTCCGTGAGCGCTTCATAGAGCCCGAGATCGCGCACGGTCGCCGAGCCCGCGATGCCGACGGAACGGTCGCCGATGTAGCCGAGGATCAGCGCTTTCGCCTCCTCGGGCGTTTTGCAGACGTCGGCAAGGAAGCCGCGTTCGTTCAGCCGCTTTGCAACGGCGTTGAGATCGTATTGCATGTGTCCACCTCCGAATCTTGCTTGCTTCGATTGTATCACACTTCTTGCAATTTTGGCAATGTTCATGTACAATAATTATTACGTTTGAAATACGGCACTTTTGCCGGCGTTGCTGAATCCAACGAACAGCAAAAGTGCGTTGTAGACGCACGCACGGAAGCAGCGGAGGAAGTACAGAGGATCAATCCGTCAAATCCGGCGACATGTGCGGCGGATTTGACACCTTGCAGTTCCCGCCGCCCGGAAATGCCCGGCATTTCAGGCGGGAGCTGAAAACCGGTCGTTTGAAACGCATTTCAAACGACCGAACTCCTTGGAGGACCTTTTATGAATTTTGATCCCAACCTGATTCGTAACTTTTCGATCATTGCGCACATCGACCACGGCAAGAGTACGCTCGCGGACCGCATGATGGAGCTGACCGACACCGTCGCCAAGCGCGACATGGAGGAGCAGCTTCTGGATTCCATGGACATCGAGCGCGAGCGCGGCATCACGATCAAGGCGTCTGCCGTGCGCATGTTCTATCACCATACCGACGGGCAGACCTATATGTTCAATCTGATCGACACGCCGGGTCACGTCGACTTCAACTACGAGGTATCAAGAGCGCTTGCCGCGTGCGAAGGCGCGGTGCTCGTCGTGGATGCGACGCAGGGCATCGAGGCGCAGACGCTTGCAAACGTCTACCTCGCGGTCGACAACGGGCTGGAGGTGCTCCCGGTCATCAACAAGGTCGATCTGCCGAGCGCCGAGCCGGAGCGCGTGAAGAAGGAGATCGAGGACGTCATCGGCATTCCCGCCGAGGACGCGCCGTGCATTTCGGCAAAGACGGGGGAAAACGTCGGCGAGGTCCTTGCAAGGATCGTCGATACCGTTCCCGCGCCGACCGGCGATCCGGACGCGCCGCTGAAGGCGCTGATCTTCGATTGCCTCTACGACAACTATAAGGGCGCGCTGTCCTACGTGCGCGTGTTCGACGGCACGGTGAAGCCCGGCACGCGCATCCGTATGATGGCGAGCGGCAGCGAGTTTGACGTCACCGAGGTCGGCGTGTTTGCGCCGACGTGGAAGCCGGTGGACAGCCTGACGGCAGGCGAGGTCGGCTACATTGCCGCGTCGATCAAAAGCGTCGCGGAAACGAAGGTCGGCGACACGATCACCGAAGCGGGACGTCCCGCAAAGGAAGCGCTGCCCGGCTACAAGCAGGCAAACTCGATGGTCTTCTGCGGCGTGTACCCCGCGGACGGCGCGCACTATGACGATCTCAAGGAAGCGCTCGACAAGCTGAAGCTGAACGACGCGTCTTTAAGCTACGAGCACGAGACGTCCGCCGCGCTGGGCTACGGCTTCCGCTGCGGCTTCCTGGGGCTTTTACACATGGAGATCATCACCGAGCGGCTTGAGCGCGAGTTCGATCTCGACCTCGTCACCACCGCGCCGTCGGTCGTGTACCACGTCTATACGCTCGACGGACAGAAGATCGTCATCGACAACCCGTCGAACCTGCCGAACGCGGCGGAGATCGACTACATGGAGGAGCCGATCGTGAAAGCCACGATCATGACCCCGTCCGAGTACGTCGGCACGATCATGGAGCTCTGTCAGAACAACCGCGGCACGTTTGTCGACATGCAGTACATCGAGGCGGACCGCGTGAACCTGCACTATATCCTGCCGCTCAACGAGATCATCTACGACTTCTTCGACAGCCTGAAATCGAGAAGCCGCGGCTACGCGTCGTTCGATTACGAGCTTTCGGGCTACGCAAAGAGCGAACTTGTGCGGCTCGACTTTTTGCTGAATGGCGAGATGTGTGACGCGCTGACCACGATCGTGCATAAGGACCGCGCGTACAGTAAGGGACGCGCCGTTGCCGAAAAGCTCAAGGACGTCATTCCGCGTCAGCAGTTCGAGATCCCGATCCAGGCGGCGATCGGCAGCAAGATCATCGCCCGCGAGACGGTCAAGGCGGTCCGCAAGGACGTTCTGGCGAAGTGCTACGGCGGCGACATCACGCGCAAAAAGAAGCTTCTCGAAAAGCAGAAGGAAGGCAAGAAGCGCATGCGGCAGGTCGGCTCCGTCGCCGTGCCGAGCGACGCCTTCATGAGCGTGCTGCGCATCAACGGATGATCGGCGTCTACGTACATATCCCATATTGCGTGAAAAAATGCCGCTACTGCGATTTCTGCTCGATTCCGATCGACGAAACCGCGGGGCGGTATCGCTCTGCCGTGGAACAGGAAATCGCGCTGTCCCGGGCAAAATACCCGGACGCGCGCGTGAAAACCGTATTCTTCGGCGGGGGCACGCCGACGATCCTGCCGCCGGAGGACCTTTGCGCGATCCTCGATGCGATCAGAACCGCGTTTCCCGTCGAGCCGGATGCGGAGATCTCGATCGAATGCAACCCGAAAACGATCGGGTTCGAGGGTTTACAGAAGCTTCGGCAAGCGGGCTTCAACCGCCTTTCGATCGGCTTGCAGGCGACGCAGAACGACCTTTTGAAACGCATCGGGCGCGTGCATAGCTTCGAGGAATTTCTTGCGACCTATTCTGCCGCGCGTGACGCGGGCTTTATAAACATCAACATCGACCTGATGCACGGGCTGCCGGGGCAAACACAGGCGGATTATCTCGACGCGATCCGCACCGTCGCTGCGCTCGAGCCCACGCACGTCTCCGCATATTCGCTGATTCTGGAGGAAGGTACGCCGCTTTACGATGACGTAATTGCCGGACGCGAAACGCTGCCCGATCCGGACGCCGTCGCGGACATGGAGGACGCGGGCATGGCGCTTTTTACTGAACTCGGCTATCGCCGCTATGAGGTCAGTAACTTTGCAAAGCCCGGCTTCGAGTGCCGCCATAACCTCATCTACTGGCACAACGAGCCGTATCTGGGCTTGGGCGTCGCTGCGCATTCGTCGATGATCGAGGACGGCTTCTGGGTGCGGTT
>CAMPAN010000107.1 GCA_946631895.1 uncultured Clostridia bacterium | reverse complement strand
ACGCCGCCGCGAAACGTGTCTCTCACGATTCAAACCCCTCCTTAATGCGTCAGAGATTTCTTTGTGCCGGACCGTATCCGGCACAAAAGTATACACACTAATAGATTAACAGAATTCGACCGTTTTGTAAACCATAAAAGTCGATCGCCGCAGTTATATTTTTGGATCGCGGGAGTGCAGCGCGGGCATTTTCCGGAATAAACAAAAAAAACCGATCCGTATGTGAAACGGATCGGTGAAGAAACGCGGGAAGATCATTCCATCCGGTTGCGGATCGCCCGGGCGATGAAGTATACGGCGAGCAGAACCGCCAACAGAATCGCAAGTCCGCCGAGCAGAACGGCAGGCGAGGAAAGACCGGACGACGCCGCAGGCTGCGGAACGGACGTCGGGGCGGGGATTTCGGTCGGAGCGGGGGTCTCGACGGGAACGTCGGTCGGTGCTTCAGCGGGTACGCCGGTCGATTCCGGCACAGGCGATTCGGCAGGCTCCGGAGTAGGTTCCGGGGTCGGCTCCGGCGTCGGCTCCTCGGTGGGTTCGGGGGTCGGTTCCGGAGTAGGTTCCGGGGTCGGCTCCTCGGTGGGCTCCGGCGTCGCGGCAACATAATTGCTCAGAAGCTCGGGCGGGATGTTTTCGAGAAAGTCATTCTTCTCGACGTCGGGACCGACGGCGGTGAAGAAAAGCCCGTACTTGCGGCAGTCGTAGCGGTTGGATTTCAACTGGTCCAGCCAGTCTTTCCGCTGCGACTTATGGAACGCGTAGGCATCCTGTGCCATTTCGAACGCCGTCTTGCCGTTGAATGCGGAGAGCGGCGTATCGAAATCCAGTACGATCTCGTTTTTCGTATAGAGATGGAGATAGAATTTCTTGACCTGCCAGGTTCCGTATTCCTCGGCGGACGCGGGAAATTGCGCGGGATCGGCGGCGGCGGTCACAGCTTTCTGACACTTCTCGCTGACGAGCTTGTGCCCGGGATTGCCGTATTCGCCGTTGATGTCGTGCGTGATAACAACCTCGGGCTTGAAACGGCGGATCTCGCGGGTGATCTTCTCATCGAAGCGGTAGCGGTTTTCTTCTTCAATGAAGAAGAAGACCGGCAGCGTTCGCTGCCCGCTGAACCATAGTCCCTCGAGCGCTTCGCCGTGACGCTCCTCTTCGGTGCGCCGGGCCTCTTTGTTCCGGTCCAGTACGACCGGAACATAGCAGTATACCACCTGCACGCGCAGTTTTCGTTCGCCTGCGTAAGTCGGAACGATACCGCCCATCATAACGAGTTCGTCGTCGGAATGCGCCACAACCAGCATGATGTCGCACTTGTCCGGCGCCTGTTCCCAAAGATGCACCGCGTCGGGCAGACGATCCTTTTCATAGAGATGCCATTCTGTCATGCGGAAACGGTCTTTGATCTCAAGGGTCACGCCGCGCGCTTCCTCCGGCACGTAAAGATATCCGCGATCTCCGTCCCGGTGCCGTACGCTTGTGCTGATGGGCTGTTTGTTTTCGTCGAGGAATGTGAAACTGCAGTCCTCCGGGGGGACGGTCCATTCCCAGTACATCAATCCAACGGGAACGTCCTCGGTCCAGTAGATGCTTGCGGTTCCGCCCTTTTCGGAAGCGCATCCGCTGGTGCAGTCCCAATCCGAAAGGCGCTTCGGATAATTGCAGAACCCTTTCCAGTCCAGCGTGCAGCGGTCATTCAGCAGCAGCGCGGTCTGCTTCGTGTCCGCATATGCCGCGGACAGAAGAAGCGGCATACAAAACAAAATCGCCAGCAACCCGGCAAGCAATCGACGCATATGGTATCCTCTGTCAACAGAAAATCAATGAAAAAAGAATAGCATATTATTGAAATACTGTCAAGAATTGCCGCGGACAGTTGCGGTTTGCATCGGGATATGATATAATACATTTTAATTATGTCAGATATGATCCGGAGGGTTTTTTATATGAAACGAGCTGCGCTGTGGATTCTGGCTCTGCTACTGCTTATCCCGTCGCTTGCGGTCACGGAGATCGCATCCGGCGAGGAGACACTGCCGCAGAAAAAGCTGGAGGTCACGGACATTTCCTTTGAACTCGGTGTGATCATCAATATCGAGATCCACGCGGAGCATTGCGAAATGGAAGGATACTACTTCGGCGTAATCCCGGACAAGCCAAAGGAAAAGAACCATGACTGGCTCAAATGGAGCGACACGTTCCTGCGTGTGACCAAGTTCCCGGGGGACTATTATCTTTGGCTGCGCGACACGGACGGAGATATGTACGGTCCGTGGTTTGTGGAAATGCCGAAGGTGTACAACACTTATTACCGTATGGAAAACACGGAGTTCCCGACGGAAGCGATTTCCACGTATCTGCCCAAATACTGCAACTATTCCGTCGAAGAACTTGACGAGCTGATCGCGGAGAACGTTGCAAAAGCGGGTATCTATACGCGGGAAGCCGTCGTGGTCGGCATCACAACGCAGTTTTCAAAGCTGCAGGAGTTCGGGATCCGCATTCCGTTCTGCTTCCTCGGCTACTGGCCGATGCGAGAATACGGATGGTACCTGAATCCGGACTGGGGCACGGTCTATGACCTCTCAAATCCCAAGGAAGTGGCGTATTACACCGGACAGGCGCATCCCGATCATGAAGCGGGTACGCACTGCAACGGGTTTGTGCATTACGCGTTCCGTCTGGCAGGTCTGAATCTGCGCAACATTTACGGCGACGGCAATCACCGCGCGGGCGACATCGGCGGCATCGGCAAGCGCAGCGCGAACCGGGTCGGGACATATGAAGGACGCGGCGGCGATGTCCTTCAGAGTTGTACCTATCATGAGATGGTCATCATAGACCGATACGACGACAATAAAGACGGCGAGAGCGACGGTTACATGGTCGCCGAATCGAATAACGACGAGGGCGGTCAGGTCTACTGCAAGAAGCCGTTTGCCACGTACTCGAAATACTGCAAGGTCTTCAATATGGACGGCGTGTTCTTCAACACCGCAACGCTGCAGGACAAGCTGAGCTTCTGGCAGCATTATCATATCCCCACAGACGCGTGGCCGGAGTTTCTGAAGAAGACGGTAGAGGAGAACACCGAATACACGGTCACGTACTGCGACGCGCTCGGTTCGAGGTCCTATCAGGTTCCGTTCCGCCATACGATCGACGAGATCCCGGAAATCCGCGGTCTCTTTGAGGGACATACGGAGAATGCGGTGTGGAACGAGGATATCCGCGGCATTCCGTTGGAACGGAATTACATCATTTCGGCGAAGTATGAAGTGCCCGTTCCGTCAGACTTCGTCTACAGCGCAACGCCGGAACCCACGGAAGAACCGACGCCGGAACCCACGGAAGAGCCGACGCCAGAGCCCACGGAGGAGCCCACCGCGGAACCGACGCCGGAGCCCACGGAGGAACCGACCGAAACACCTGCGGAAACGGCGGCACCGACGCCGGAAGCAACCCCGGAGCATGATATCGTTTCGGAAGCGGAAAACAGCACGACGGCGCCGAAGGAACCGTCCGAAACGACGATGTACGGGACTGTGTCGGAAAGTGACAGGCACGACCGGAAGCTGCTTCTGATTCTCGGCGGCACGGCGGTCGGCGTCGGCGCGATCGGCGGAATTGTCACGCTTCTGAAACGGCGCAGGTACCGCATGTAAATACAGACAGACAAAAAGGACGCCTC
>CAMPAN010000106.1 GCA_946631895.1 uncultured Clostridia bacterium | reverse complement strand
TGGGATGCGCTGACCGATGAACAGAAGGAACTGGTTGAGGGTGAGGAAGCCGATCCCGATTATTTCGGCAGAGACACCGGCGTAGCGTCGAAGGACGATCCGAGAAACGCGGACGAGATCGGCGAGAACGAGCTGCTGGTCGTGAGCTTCGGTACCTCGTTCAACGACAGCCGCGCAGAGGACATCGGCGGCATCGAAGCGGCGCTTCAGGCAGCTTATCCGGATTGGTCGGTACGCAGAGCGTTCACCGCGCAGATCATCATCAACCATGTGCAGGCGCGCGACGGCGAGTTCATCGACAACATGGATCAGGCGCTTGAGCGCGCAGTCGCAAACGGCGTCAAGAACCTCGTGGTCCAGCCCACGCACCTCATGCAGGGCGCGGAATACGACGAGCTTTGCGCTGCGGTCGAAGCATACAAGGACAAGTTCGAGACCGTGAAGATCGCGCTGCCGCTGCTCGGCACCGTCGGCAAGGACGCGGCGGAAGTCAATGCGGACAAGGAAACCGTTGCAAAGGCGGTCGTCGCGGAAGCGGTGAAGACCGCGGGCTATGAAACGCTCGAGGACGCGGAAGCGGACGGCGTTGCGTTCGTGCTCATGGGACACGGCACCTCGCACAACGCGAAGGTCACCTACACGCAGATGCAGAACATGATGAACAGTCTCGGCTACAAGAACGTGTTCATCGGCACGGTCGAGGGCGAGCCGGAGGAGACCGCATGCGAAGCGGTCATCGAAGCGGTCCATGCGGCAGGCTATGACAAGGTCATCCTGCGCCCGCTGATGGTCGTTGCGGGCGATCACGCGAACAACGACATGGCAGATCCCGACGATCCCGAGTCCTGGCTCCGTCAGTTCAAGGACGCAGGTCTGTTCTTCACCGTTGACGTGCAGATCGCGGGTCTCGGCCGCATCGAAGCGATCCAGAAGCTCTATGTCGAGCACGCCGGCGAAGTCATCAGCGCCGAATAATACCGAAAAGGAAAGGAACCTATGAAACGTATCATTGCTCTGACCGTTACGGTCCTGCTGCTTGCGGCGATCTGCCTTGCCTGCAGCAAGAAACCCGAACCCTCGCCCGCGCCTTTGCCCGAGCTGTTTGAAACCGAAGCGCCGACGGCGGAACCGGAAAAACCGGCGGAACCCGAGGCGACCGAAGAACCCGCGCCCGCATCGAAAATCGATCTTCCGGACGGCGTGTATCTTGCGGAGTTCAAGACCGACAGCTCGATGTTCCACGTGAACGAGGCGAACAAGGGCATGGGCGTGCTGACCGTCAAGGACGGCGTCGCCGTGATCCACATCAGCCTGGTCGGAAAGTCCATCCTGAACCTGTATCCGGGTCTTGCGGAGGACGCGCAGAAGGACGGCGCGGTGCTTCTGGACCCCACGACGGACACCGTGACCTATGAGGACGGCATGACGGAGGAGGTCTACGGCTTCGACGTGCCCGTTCCGGTGATCGGCGAGGAGTTCGATCTTGCGCTGATCGGCAAGAAGGGCAAGTGGTACGATCATAAGGTCGTCGTTCTGAACCCCGTTCCGCAAAACTGACGCTTGCGGATCGGATCAAAGAATAGTACAATAGGATAAAAGAACAGGCGGCACGGCGGATCCGCTCGGAATGCCGCGCCGCCGTTTGTTTTCGGAGGAAGGTTTTATGAAAAAGAGAATCATCGTTCTGCTGCTTGCGGCGCTGATGCTGCTTGCGGCGATTGCCTGCGGAAAGCAGGCGCTGCCGAAAGAGGGGACCTATACGATCGGCGTGACGCTGACCGGCGGCACCGGCAAGGCAAAGATCCAGTCGCCCGCGGAGCTGACCGTGTTTCAGGACGGCACGGCGACCCTGATCGTGATCTGGAGCAGCGATAAATACGATTACATGCTTGTCGACGGCGAACGGTACGAGCCGGCGATCAGGGACGGACATTCGATCTTTGCGATCCCCGTCAAGAGCATTCAGGCGCCGCTCTCCGTGATCGCGGATACCACGGCGATGAGCACGCCGCACGAGGTCGAATACACGATCACGTTCGACGCGGCGTCGCTTGCGCCCGCATCATGAACCGCGGCAGGATCATCCGAATCAGCGCACTGATACTGTGCGCTGCTTTTTGCGTTCTGAGCGCTGCCTGCGGCGGCGCAAACGCGGCGGAGACCCGCCCGGCGGGACCGGAATGGGACACGCTGCGGACGGTTTCCGAAACGTCGGTGCGGTATGCGACGGAGTTTTCGATCACACAGCTGTCGGACGGCTACGAAATGATCGAGATCCCCGCAACGGGAAAACTGCTGCTTGTGCCGGAGGGAAAGGGGAAGCCGTTGAACCTCCCCGACGATGTTGCCGTGCTGTACCGTCCGGTCGACCGGATCTACCTTGCGGCGACCAGCGCGATGGACTTTTTCCGGGCGCTGGACGGCGTTTCCGCCGTGCGGCTGTCCGGCGCCAAAGCGGACGGCTGGACAATCGACGAGGCGCGCGAGGCGATGGAGCGCGGCGAGATGCTGTTTGCGGGAAAGTACAGCGCGCCGGATTTTGAGCTGATCCTTTCGGAGCGCTGCGATCTTGCGATCGAATCGACGATGATCTACCATTCGCCTGCGGTCAGCGAAAAGCTCACAGGCTACGGGATCCCGGTGCTGATCGAGCGGTCGAGCTACGAGCAGGATCCTTTGGGGCGCATGGAGTGGATCAAGGTGTACGGCGCGATCCTCGGCAAAGAGGAGACCGCGGAAGCGCTGTTCGACGCGGAGGTTTCGGAGATCGAAACGATCGGCGACATGGAGAAGAGCGGCAAGACCGTCGCGTTCTTCTACGTCACCGGCGCAGGCGCGGTGAACGTCCGCAAGAGCGAGGATTACGTCGTGAAGATGATCGAGACCGCGGGCGGCACGTATGCGTTCTCCGGACTGGACAGCGGCAGCGCGCTCTCGACGGTCAACATGACGATGGAAAGTTTTTATACCGGCGCGAAGGACGCGGACGTGCTGATCTACAACAGCACGATCGACGGCGAGATCTTTTCGCTTGCCGAGCTCATCGACAAGAGCCCGCTGTTTCGGGAATTCAAGGCGGTGAAGACCGGCGACGTCTGGTGCACGGGCAAGAATCTGTTTCAGGAGCCGATGGGGATCGGAAAGCTCATCGGCGATTTCTACCGGGTGCTGTCGGGCGAAGGGACCGACGGGCTCGTTTATCTGCATAAGCTCAACTGACGGAGGCGGATCGCGGTGCAGAACGGCAACACCGAACGGAATACGGCAAATCAGCGGCACGGACGGCTGGCGCTCGGCTTCGTCCTGCTTTCCGTCGCGCTGATCGGACTGGTGTTTTTGAACATCGTGGCGGGCAGCACGTCGCTTTCGATCCGCGAGGTCTTCGACGGGCTTACAAACGCGCAGAGTCCGCATCGCGTGATCGTGATGGACGTGCGCATGGTGCGCATCCTTCCGGCGATCCTTCTGGGCGGCGCGCTGGCGCTGTCCGGCTTCCTGCTGCAGACCTTCTTTGCAAACCCGATCGCGGGTCCGTTCATCCTCGGGATCTCGTCCGGCGCGAAGCTCGTGCTTTCGGTCACGATGATCGGATTTTTAAGCCGCGGGATCGCCGTCGGCTCGGTCACGCTGATCGTCGCTTCGTTCGTCGGCGCCATGCTTTCGATGGGCTTCGTGCTTGCGATCTCCTATAAGGTCAAGCGCATGTCGATGCT
>CAMPAN010000105.1 GCA_946631895.1 uncultured Clostridia bacterium | reverse complement strand
CAGTCCCGCGGCTTGCAGGGCTGAGGACATACGGCGGTTTGGATCGAAAACAGAAAAGCCTGTCCCAAAATCGGGGCAGGCTGTTTTGATCGGCGCCGGTGTTTCGTTTCGAGAATGATGTACCGAAAACGGGACAGGTATGGGAGAAGAAGACCTCAGGATCGGGGGGACCGGCGATTCTTTCCGCGGACGGCGGCGCGGCTTTTGAGAAAAGACGGCTGAAAATCGCCGGATACGGCTGCAATACTTTTCGCCGACCGATTGACCGTCAGCCCAAAACCGTGTAAAATAGCGGTATGAAGCATGAAAAACGGTATCGTTCCACAACCCGGCTCGGAAAGCATCTGATGCGGTTCCGCGTTCTGCCCTGGCTTGAGCTGCTGCTCGTTCTGGGCTTTTTTGCCGCGCTCGGCTGGGCGGTCTGGAAATACGTCGTTCCGTTTTACAAAAATCTCGGCAACGGTGCGTATTCCTGTCAGAAGGCGGAAGCCACGCCGCCGCCCACGCCCGAACCGACGCCGGAGCCGACGCACGATCCGTACCCCGATCACGCGCTGTACCGCGCCGATCTCAAGTCGATGCAGACCGAGATCGTCATTCCCGAATTCCAGTACACGGCGGACGTCGGCATTTCGGACGGCAAGATGATCGCCGTCGTCGGCGACTACACGCAGGACGGCACGGCGGCGTTCGTGCGGATGCTGTTATACGACATCAAAACGAACACGCACACCTATCTGCCGCTTCCGATAGAATACAGGAGCATCCGTTTCCCGGCGATGAACGACCGCTGGATCGTCTATTTCGACGCGGCGGCAAACGGCGGCGGGCGCATGGCGGCGTACAACCGCGCGACCGGCGCGGTACGCGCGCTGAAAACCGTGCATACCGGGCTGCCGAAACCGGTGATTTCCGGCGATACGGCGTTCTGGATCGAGCGTACCGGCGCAACGCGCGACAAGCTCTTCGCGGTCGACCTCAATACCGGCGAAAGCGCGACGCTTGCGATCTACGACGCCTCGCCCTATGCGCTGTCCCGCCCCTTTGCCTTTGAAAACACGCTGCTGTACGTTTCGCCGGAGGGCGAGCTGATCTCGCTGGATCTTTCGACCGGCAAAAGCGAAGCGGTCCCCGTCGGCGCCGATTACGTGCACGACCCGCAGAGGAACGCGGACGGGATCGCATTTCTCGATTCGGATCACGCAAAGGACGGGCATATCCTATGGTACGACGGCGAAAAAACCGTCGAGGTCGTGACCGGCGCGGTCGACTTCTCGCTCGGCAGCGGCTTTATCGCGTATTCGCGGTTCGATAAAAACTACGTATATTTCTATGCCGACGGCACCACGTTCTGCACGACGCGCAGCGACGAGACCGCAATGCTTCTGGCAGCGGGCGAAGACGCGATCGTCTGGATGGACGTGACCTGGCGCGACAAGGATATCATGGAAATCATGACGGTCGGAGATTGATATGAAAGACAAAACCCTGTACGTCTGCGGAGAATGCGGTTACGAAACGCCGCGCTGGATGGGAAAATGCCCGCAATGCGGAAGCTGGAACACGCTCGTCGAACAGGAGCGCGTGCTTGCGCGTCCGACCGGAGCGGCCGGTACGCGGGCGATCCCGCTGCAAAACGTTCGCGCGGAGGCGCAGACGCGCATCTCCACCGGCATCGGAGAGCTCGACCGCGTGCTCGGCGGCGGACTTGTAAAGGGCATGGTCGTGCTTTTGGGCGGCGATCCCGGCATCGGCAAATCGACGCTTCTTCTGGAAGCCGCGGACAACCTTTCCGTCTCCGGTCCGGTGCTTTATGTCTCCGGCGAGGAGAGCAATTCGCAGATCAAGCTCCGCGCCGACCGGCTGGGCGTCAAAGGCGAAAACCTTTACCTATACACCGAGACCTCCGCGGAGGCGGCGATCGAGCGCGCGAAGGAAACGAAGGCGCAGGTGATGATCGTCGACTCGATCCAGACAATGGAATCCGAAGCCGCCGAAAGCGCCGCGGGCAGCATTTCGCAGGTGCGGGCGGCGACGGCGCTGTTTACGCGGTTCGCGAAGGACACCGGCACGGTCGTATGGATCGTCGGGCACGTCACCAAGGACGGCGCGATCGCGGGTCCGCGCGTTTTGGAACACATCGTCGATACGGTGCTGTACTTTGAGGGCGACCGGCACGAAGGGCTCCGGCTTTTGCGCGCGGTCAAAAACCGCTTCGGCTCGACCGACGAGCTCGGCGTGTTCGAGATGTGCGGCACCGGCATGCGCGAGGTCGGCGATCCCGCCGCGCTGTTCGTTTCCGGTCGGAACGTCGCGGGAACCGCAATCACCTGCGTGCTCGAAGGCTCGCGCCCGCTGCTCTGCGAGATCCAGTCGCTTCTGTGTCCCTCCGCGTTCCAGAGCCCGCGCCGCACCGCCGTCGGGCTCGACGTGAACCGGCTCAATGTGATCCTTGCCGTACTGGAGCGCAAGGCGCGGCTCCGAGTGTCGGACAAGGACGTCTACTGCGACGTGGCGGGGAGCCTGCGCATCGTCGACCGCGGTGCGGACCTGGCGACGGCGATGTGCGTCGCGTCGTCGATCCTCGAAAAGCCGCTGCCCGAAAAGACCGTGCTGATCGGCGAGGTGGGTCTGACCGGCGAGATCCGCGCAACGGCGCAGGTCGATACGCGCGTCAGGGAGGCGGTGCGTCTCGGCTACACGACCGTGCTCATTCCCGCGCGCAGCAAGGTGAGCGATCACGCCTGCAGGCTCGTGCGCATTGCCGACATTTCCGAAGCCATCCGCGCGCTGTTTATGGAGTAAAGCGTTCGCGTCCTTATGAACAGGACAACCCGGACGGGGATTTCCCGTCCGTTTGTTTTTGGCGACAAGATCCTTCGGCGGTACACCGCCTCAGGATGACACACCGGGGGCGCGGTGCGAAACGGATTGTGTGCTGTATGGTTTTTCGGGATGCCGGGGATTCTCCGCTCCGCTTTATTACAGCGACGCCGTGTCATTCCGATGACAAAAAAACGGAACCCGTTTCGGGGTTCCGTGCTAAGCGGTCTTATTGTGACTGTTGGTTAATTACTCTGCGCAGTAGGGCAGCAGAGCCATGATCCGCGCGCGCTTGATCGCGACCGCGAGATCGCGCTGATGCTCGGCGCACACGCCGGACATGCGGCGGGGCATGATCTTTCCGCTCTCGGAAATGAAGCCCTGCAGCTTTTTGATGTCCTTATAATCGATGGATGTGGCCTTCTCAACGCAGAAACGGCAAACTTTGCGTCTGCTTCTCGGACGACGGGGACGCAGTTTACGATCTTCCATGTGATGCCTCCTGATAAATTTGAATTAAAACGGTAAGTCGTCGGTATTGATGTCGGTAAACCCGGCGAGATCCTGTGCGGGCGCCTGCGGACGCGGTGCGGAATAACCGCTGCCGGAATCATCCGCCGCTTTCGGCGTCAGGAACTCGACTTCGTCTGCCGATACATCAAGCGACATACGGGTCGTGCCGTCGGTTGCTTCGTAGGTACGCGCCTGCAGCTCGCCGATGACGGCGACCTTGCGTCCCTTCTGAAGGTAACGCGCGCAGGTGTCGCCCAGCTGCCGCCAGGCATTGATGCGGAAGAAGTCCGTTTGTCTTTCTCCGCTCTGGTTTGCGAAGCGCCGGTTTACGGCAATGGTGAAGGTGCAGATGGTCACGCCGCTGGGCGTGCTGCGCACTTCGGGGTCG
>CAMPAN010000104.1 GCA_946631895.1 uncultured Clostridia bacterium | reverse complement strand
CGACCAACGCGGTCCTCAACGCGAACTACCTGATGCAAAAGATCAAGGGCACGTTTACGCCCGCGTTCGACCGCATCTGCATGCATGAGTTCGTGCTCGACCTCTCGCATTACGAGAAGGAGACCGGCGTTTCCGCGCTCGACGTGGCGAAGTCGCTGATCGACTACGGCATGCATCCGCCGACAATGTACTTCCCGCTGATCGTGCACGAAGCGCTGATGCTCGAGCCGACCGAAACGGAAAGCATCGAAACGCTCGACTGGGCGGCGGACGTATTCCGTAAGCTCTACGAGCTCGGCAAAACCGATCCGGAATTCATGCACAACGCGCCGCATCACACCCCGATCGGCCGTCCGGATGAAGTCAAGGCAGCGCGCAACCCGATCGTGCGCTACACCTTTGCATGATCGGGCGGATCGCAATCTATGAAAGCGAGGGGTTCGATCCCCATCGCAACCTTGCCATTGAGCAGCACCTGCTGGAAACCGTTTTAGGCGGGTGCTGCCTTCTTTATCTGTGGCAGAACGAGCGCACGGTCGTCATCGGCAGAAACCAGAACGCCTGGGCGGAATGCCGCACGACACAGCTTTTCGGCGACGGCGGCAGGCTTGCGCGGCGGCTTTCCGGCGGCGGCGCGGTCTATCACGATCGCGGGAACCTGAACTTCACGTTCCTGATGCGTGAGGAGGACTATGACCTCAGCCGCCAGCTTTCCGTGATCCGCAGGGCGTGCGCGATCTGCGGGATCGAAACGGAGCTTTCGGGCAGAAACGACGTCCTCGCTTCCGGGCGCAAGTTCTCCGGCAATGCGTTTTATCATCACGAGGGGCGCGCGTATCACCACGGCACGCTGCTCATTGATGTCGATGCGGACGCCATGGGACGCTATTTAAGCCCCTCGAAAGCAAAGCTCGAAGCCAAAGGCGTGGAAAGCGTGCGTTCGCGCGTGGTGAACCTTTCGGAGCTGAACCCCGCGATCACCGTCGATGCGCTGAAAGCCGCGATGAAGCAGGCGTTTCGGGAGGTCTATGACCTTCCGCTCTGTCCCCCGCCCGTCCCTGACGAGGCGCGGATCGGAGAACTGACGTCGCATTACGCAAGCGACGCATGGCTTTTCGGGCAAAAGCTGCCGTTCACGCTCCGCTGCGAACAGCGGTTCCCCTGGGGCGGGATCGAGCTGCAGCTCTTTGTCGATCGCGGCGTGATTACGGACGCCGCAGTCTATACCGACGACATGGACCCGGAAACCGCGCCGAAGCTCCGGAAAGCGCTCATCGGCTGCCCCTTTTCCCTTGCCGCGATGAAATCGCGCATCGTAACAGAAAACCTCCCGCACGCGCGGGACATCATTCAAATGCTGACGGAACAGGAGATTTGATATGTACGATTTTGATCTGATCGTCGTGGGCGGCGGCCCCGGCGGATACGAAGCGGCGCTGCATGCCGCAAAGCTCGGTCTCAAGACTGCGCTTGTCGAAAAGGACTTTGTCGGCGGCACCTGCCTGAATCGCGGCTGCATCCCGACCAAGGCGCTCTTACATGCGTCCGGCGTCTATGAAGAAGCGAAAAACGGCGCGGCGCTCGGCGTTTCCTGCGAACCGACGTTCGATCTTTCCGCGATCTACGCCTACAAGCAGCAGGTCGTGGAAAAGCTGCGCGGCGGCGTGGAAGGACTTTTGAAGAGCGCGAAGGTCGCCGTGATCAAGGGGCTCGGCACGCTGACGGCGGAACATACCGTGACCGTCGGCGAGACCTCCTATACCGCGGAACACATTCTCCTTGCGACGGGCTCCGTGCCCGCGCGTCCGCCGATCCCGGGTCTGGACCTGGAAGGCGTTCTGACCTCGGACGAGCTTTTAGCGGGCGTTACGCCGTTCAAGTCGATCGTCATCATCGGAGGCGGCGTCATCGGCATGGAGTTTGCGACGTTCTTCAACGATCTCGGCGTCGACGTCACCGTGGTCGAAGGTCTCGACCGGCTGCTGCCGCTACTCGACAAGGAGCTCGGACAGAACCTTTCCATGATCATGAAGAAGCGCGGCGTCAAGATCTTCACGGGCGCCATGGTCAAGTCGGTGACCGAGACCGGGACCGGACTTTCGGTCAACTTCGAGTCCAAGGGCGCGCCCGCAAGCGCCGAAGCCGAGGTCGTGCTCTGCGCGATCGGCAGACGTCCCTATACCGACGGGCTGTTCGGCGAGGGCGTTGCGCTCGAAATGGAAGGCAGACGCATCAAGGTCAACGAGCGCTTCGAGACCTCGATGCCCGGCGTCTACGCGATCGGCGACGTTTCGGCGAAGATCCAGCTTGCGCACGTTGCGACGGCGCAGGGGCTTTATGCGGTCAACGAGATCGCGGGCAGGGTGAACGGCGTCGACCTTTCAATCGTGCCGAGCTGCGTCTACACCCGCCCGGAGATCGCCTCCGTCGGCATGACCGAGCAGGAAGCGAAGGATGCGGAGATCCCCGTGAAGGTCGGCAAGGTCACGATGTTCTCTAACGGCAGAACCGTGATCGTGAACGGCGACCGCGGCTTTATGAAGGTGCTCGCGCACGCGGAGACAAGAAAGATCCTCGGCGTGCAGATGATGGGCGTGAACGTCAGTGACATGATCGGCGAGCTCGGACTTGCGATCGCAAACGGTCTGACGCCCGAAGACCTTCTTTCGGCAATGCGTCCGCATCCGACCTTCGAGGAAGCCCTGACCGACGCTTTGCGGGATCTTTCCGCAAAGCTGGGGTAATCTTTCCGTACACATCCGGAGAACCGCACCGACACGGCGGTTCTCTTTTTTTGCGCAGGCGGCCGGGCGATCCGCGGCTGTTCGGTTCAGGCGGCGGGATCGTCTGCTTTCTTCCGATTTTGTAAAGATTTTATATTCTTTTATATAGATTTTTCGGAATGGGTGTGCTATAATAGTAAGGTCGATGCGGTATTCGCGTCAAATCCCATGGATAGAGGAGATTTTCATGAAACGAACAACCAAGAAGCTGCTCGCCGTTCTTCTGGCGGTTATCATGGTTCTTGTTCTGCTCCCTGCCGCAGCATTTGCGGAAGAAAGAACGGACGGCAATCATGAGGAAACGCAGAGCTACGGCTACCGGCGCACGCCGAGTCACGGCACCCGCGCCGTTTCCGACGCGTATCTCAGAGGCGATATGGCGACGTATCGCAAGCTCCTCGGCAGCAAAGCCGAGATCATGGACACGCTGCCGAGCTCGTACAACAGCAATACGCTGGGCTACGTAACCTCCGTCAAGAACCAGAACCCGTACGGCTCCTGCTGGGCGCATGCGGCGATGGCGAGCGTGGAAAGCTACATGATCAAGCACGGCATTGAGGTCGGCTCCACCGGCTCCGCCGCGACGACGAGCCTGAACCTCTCCGAGACGCAGCACTGCTTCTTTAACTACTCGAGCGCGTACGACGCCGAGGGCATGCTGACCGGCGACAAGACCACGCTGCTCGGCTCCGACAGCTGTCTGGATTCCGGCGGCAACGGCGAAATGAGCGCGTACACCCTGCAGAGCTGGGTCGGTGCGGCAAGCGAAGGCGACGCCTCCGCCCTGCAGTACAGCAAAGCAAGCACGGTTGCAAGCTCCGGTCTCAACAGCCAGTACTCCTATCAGTACGATATCTGCCACGTCCAAAACTCCGAGTGGATCCCCGGCACGGACATCGAGGGCATCAAGCGCGCGATCATGGAGTACGGCGCCGGCAACATCAGCTATTATG
>CAMPAN010000103.1 GCA_946631895.1 uncultured Clostridia bacterium | reverse complement strand
GATCGGAAAGGACATCATCCGCTTCCACACGATCTACTGGCCGATCTTCCTGATGTCGCTGGATCTGCCGCTGCCGAAGACCGTCTTCGGTCATCCGTGGCTTCTGCAGCAGGGCGACAAGATGAGTAAATCCAAGGGCAACGTCATGTACGCCGACGATCTTTGCGAGCTGTTCGGCGTGGATGCGGTGCGCTATTACGTGCTCAAGGAGATGCCGTTCGACAACGACGGCTCGATCACGTGGGACAACCTGATCGAGCGGCTGAACGCGGACCTTGCGAACACGCTCGGCAACCTCGTGAACCGCACGGTCGCGATGAGCAACAAGTATTTCGAAGGCAGCGTCCGGCGCACCGACGCCA
Organism: uncultured Clostridia bacterium; assembly: GCA_946631895.1. Taxonomy (GTDB): domain Bacteria; phylum Bacillota; class Clostridia; order Christensenellales; family CAG-138; genus UBA3792. Next base: position 3,446 of record CAMPAN010000103.1, on the reverse strand, counting down.
TGGAGCCGGTCGACGACGATCTCAAGAAGGTCGTAACGCTTGCGCTGCCGCGCGTGAAAAAGGCGATGGACGATCTTCGGATCGCCGACGCGCTTGAAGAGATCTTCAACATCTTCCGCCGCTGCAACAAATACATCGACGAGACCGCGCCGTGGGTGCTCAGTAAGGACCCGGAGAAGGCGGATCGCCTTTCGGAAGTCCTCTATAATCTGATCGAAAGCATTTCGATCGGCGCAAACCTTTTAGCGCCGTTTCTGCCGAAGACTGCGGAGCATATTCTCAGGCAGATCGGCACCGAGCCGCGCACGATCGACTCGCTGCAGACTTTTGGGGTCTATCCGGAGAACGGCAGCAAGGTCGCGGAAAAGCCGGAGATCCTGTTTGCGCGTCTCGATCCGAAGGTCGTGATGGAAAAAGTCGAAGTGCTGATGGCAAAGCAGAAGAAGCCCGAAGCGCCCGAAGCGCCGGAGCTTCCCGCGATCAAGGATGAGATCACGTACGACGATTTTGCGAAGATGGATCTCCGCCTCGGAAAGGTCGTCGCCTGCGAAGAGGTCAAGCGCTCGAAGAAGCTTCTGAAGCTGACGGTCGACATCGGCAGCGAGCAGCGCACGGTCGTGTCCGGCATCAAGAACTGGTACAAGCCCGAGGACCTCGTGGGCAAGACGGTCGTGGTCGTCGCGAACCTCAAGCCCGTCACGCTCTGCGGCGTCGAAAGCCACGGCATGATCCTCTGCGCGTCCGATCCGGAGGATAAGGAGCTTGCGTTCGTGACCCCCGCAGCGGCGCTCAAACCGGGCTGGGTGGTGCGCTGATGCGGCTCTTTGATACCCATGCGCATCTTTTGGACGAGCAGTTCGACGCGGACCGCGAGGCGTTGATCGCCGCGCTTCCGGAAGCCGGGATCGCGCATGTCATGGAAGCCTGCTGCGACGAGGCGGGCATCGATCGGGTGGTCGGTCTGGTCGCGCGCGTACCGTACTTTTTCGGCAGCGCGGGCGTGCATCCGCATTCGGCGGACGAGTTCCGTCCCGAAACGCTCGATCACATCAGAGCCGCGCTGACGCACGAACGGATGCAGGCGATCGGCGAGATCGGGCTCGACTATCACTACGATTTCTCCCCGCGCGAGGTGCAGCGAACCTGCTTCGACGCGCAGCTTGCGCTGGCGGCGGAGCTTCATCGTCCCGTCATTATCCACGACCGCGAGGCACACGGCGACACGATGGACCTTCTGCGGCACTACCGCGGGAACCTTTCGGGCGTGATGCACTGCTTCTCGGCAAGCTATGAGATTGCCAAGGAGTGCATCGACCTCGGACTCTTTATTGCGTTCGGCGGCGCGCTGACGTTCAAAAACGCGGTGCATCAGTGGGAGATCGCGTCGAAGCTGCCGCCGGACCGGCTGCTGATCGAAACCGACTGTCCCTATATGACGCCGGTGCCGTTCCGCGGCAAGCGCAACGATCCCACGCGCATGGTCCTGACGCTTCAAAAGCTGTCGGAGCTTCGGGGCGTCGAACCCGAAACGCTTTCCGAAGCGCTCTATGAAAACAGCTTCCGCGCGTTTTCCATCCCAAGATAAGCAAAAGACGGTTCCGTCCGGAGCCGTCTTTTTCTTTGTTCCTTACCGATAGATCTCCATGATCCTGCCGCCGGTCCAGGAATCCTCCATGAGCTCCGTGATCTTCCGATACGGCGGGAAACGCTTGAAGCAGTCGAACAGCGTGTGCGCCTGTTCGTCGATCGCGGCGGTCTCCTCCGCATCCTTCGCCTCCAGACGGCGCATCCACAGCATGCAGATCAGCTTGTCGATGCAGAGGTCCTCGGCGCATTCGACGTTCTTGATGCGGTCCGCGCCGGATTTGATCGCCGCGGCGATCTCGTAGTACATAAAGTGCACGCCGGGGATCTTTTCAAGGTACAGCTCCGCCATTGCCTGCTCGCCCATCTGATGGTACGTTTCCGCCATCACGCGGTATACGTCGATGCGGTTGGCGTCGTCCTTCGTGCAGCCGAGGATCCGTTCGCCGATCTCAATGATCTCCGCGCTGCGGCTGCTATCGCCGTTCTGCTCCTGCATGTCCTCCAGTATGCAGGTCAGAAGCAGATCGTTGTTCGGGTACTTCTCAAGCGCCTTGCGAAGGTATGCTTCGGATCTTGCAGGGTCCCTGCCGCCGCGTCCGCTTTCGATAAGGATCTGTTCGATCGCCGCGTCGAGTTTGCTCTGATCAAAATCCAGGAGGTTGTCGAGCGACGTCCCGAAATAAATCGCAAGCTTCGGGAGCATGTCGATGTCGGGACTACTTGCCCCCGTTTCCCATTTGCTCACCGCCTGGGAAGAAATGTGCAGATATTCCGCAAGCGCTTCCTGCGTGACCTTCTTTTCTTTTCTGAGTTCTCTGATCCTGACGCCGATATTCATCATCGTTTCTCCTTCTGCGTTCTTGTAACCGGTTCGATACGATCATAACGGATCGCCGCAAAAAAGTCCATATGAACTTATTCGGAGATTTTACAACCATCGGTTGAAATTTTGGGCGAAAGAAAGAGCGGTCCGAAGACCGCTCTGAAAAACAAGAGGATCATCGAGACTGTGACGATCAATCGTGCCTTACCTTCCGGAGCGTTTTTTTCTTCTCGGCGTAGGCGCGAATTTGGTTGTTCGCGTCATAGGTCAGCTCTTCGAGAAGCTCATCCGTCAACAGCCTGCGTCTGCCAAGCGCGCGTACGATCGCTTCGCGGCAGAAGGAACAGGGATCGGTTTCGTATAACCGAAGAAGAATCCATGCGGGAACGGGGAATTTGGGATCGCGCCGCCGGTCGATGTACATTCCTATGGCATGGATCGTATCCGCGCCTTCCGCGTTGTCCGGAATCGTCGTAAAAAGCTGTTCCAAGAGGGGGCGGTCGTCCTTTGTGTAATTTGTAATCAGAACAGGGACCAGGTCGCTGGGAGTCTCATCTGCGTGCGAAAGCGCAAACGCTCGGACCTTCGGATGCCGAAGGAGGGAGAGCGCGTCCCACGCACAGACGCGCAGCTGCGCGTTTTCGGACTGCGCGTCCTGTAGGATCGGTTCCGGGTCAAGCGGGAACGGGCGATCCCATTTGAATGCGTTCAGGAGCTTTGCACGCTTTCCGGGATCGGGTTCCTTCTGGTATTGCTCCGCGTGGAGACGGAACGCGTCCTCGTCGGCGTCGTGCGCAATGTGATACCCGGAAACACGCGTTTGCTGTTCTTCCGAAAGAGGACGCGCCGCCTGTTCCGCTGCCGCATCGTAAACCCGCAGGAAAAATGTGGCGTCTGCGTTCGTCTTTGCAAACTGCCGTAGAGCGGTCGTTTGTCGATTGGCGCTCACATGCCAAAGGAATTGACCGAAGTCCTCGGCGTCATAAGCCGGTTGTTCACGCAGAAGACGTCCCATATCGGCAGCAATGCGAAGCGC
>CAMPAN010000102.1 GCA_946631895.1 uncultured Clostridia bacterium | reverse complement strand
TTGTCGGTGTGGATGTCGACCTGCTGATGCGCGAGCGGAATGTTGTTCTCGATCAGCTTTGCCTGCACCGCATTGTTCAGCGCGAAGTAGACGGTCCAGTAGTCGCCGGACTTGAACCATGCGCGGAGCTTGAACGTCGGGAGACCGCCTTCCGTTACGGTGACGAAAGTCTCCGGCGCGGGATCGTCGAGCACCAGCTCGTGGTCCTTTGCGCATTCGAGCATCAGCGCCTGTACCTTGTCGCGATCCGCAGCCGGGCTCAGCGTGAGGTCGATGTCGAGACGGCGAAGCTCGTTCGTGTTGAGGTTCTTGATCGCCGAGTTGGCAAGCGCGCCGTTCGGCAGCGTGATGCGGAGGTTGTCCAGCGTGTCGATCGTCGTGTAGAACAGCGTGACTTCGCGGACCGTGCCCTCATGCGCGCCGTCGCTGATAAAGTCGCCGACATGGAACGGACGGAACACCAGCAGCATGATGCCGCCTGCAAAGTTCGCGAGCGAGCCCTGCAGAGCAAGACCGATCGCCAGACCGCAGGAGCCGAGCACCGCAATGATCGAAGCGGTCGGGACGCCGACGGTCGCTACCGCGAGCAGAATGACGAGCACATAGCCGAGCACCTTGACCGCGCTGACCGCGACCGTCTGTACTTCGGATGCGAGGTTCTGATACCACTTGGTCTTTTTGATGATTTTGATCAGCAGCTTCACGAGCAGCAGTCCGACGATCAGGATCGCCAATCCCGCAACGAGCTTCATTGCAAACGCGCCGATGCCGTCGCCGAACTTTTCCGAGATCGCGTTTGACAGTCTCTCTGCCCAAGTCAGTTTCTCTTCCATAATCTTTCCTCCTTATGGTTTATGAGTACAAAAACAGTATAACAGACTGCGCGCGGTTTGTTAAGAGGCAAAATCCATATTTTATATATAAAAATGCCGTGTGCGGCGGATCGGACTCCTTGCATCTTCCGCTGCCCGAAAACGACGAAACCGCTTTAGGCGAAAATAAAAAAGGTCTGTTGAAACCGAAGGATTTCAACAGACCGAAGCGTTAAGCCTGTCCCGCTTCCGCAATGTTCAGCGCGTGGTCGCTGATACGCTCGAGGTCGGTGAGCGCTTCCACATAGAGCATGCCGATCTCCGCCGAGCACTTGCCCTCGGAAAGGCGCTTGATGTGGTTGTTTTCGTAGAGATCGACGAGATCGTCGACCTCCTGCTCGCGTTCCGCAATGCTGGAAAGCGGCATCGCCTTCGGATTCTCCATACAGGTGTGCGCGTCCTCGACGATGGTGAGCACCTTCAAAAACAGCGGCGCGATCTCGTCCATCGCGGCGTCGGAGAAGCTGAGCTTCCGTTCGCGCATGTGCTGGACGTAGCCAGCAATGTTGTTCGCGTGGTCGCCGATGCGTTCATAGTCGACGATGACATGGTGCATCTGATCGACGGAGCGCGCGTCGGCTTCGCCGAGACCGTTGCGGTTGATCTCGACGAGGTACTTCGAGATCTCGGAGTTCAGCCAGTCGAGCGTTTCCTCGTTTTCGCTGATGCCGTCGAGGTCGTTCTTGCGAGGCGCGGTCAGTGCTGCATAGACCTTTTTGAGATTCTCAAGCGCAATGCCGTACATGCGCTCGGTCTCTTTTTCCACGGAGGCAACCGCCGTCACGGAGGAGCCGAAGTCCTTGCCGCCGACGATGTGCAGAAGACGTCTGCCTTCGAGCTTGTCTTCGCCGCGGATGATCAGCCGCGAGAGCTTGATCAGAAGCGACGAGAGCGGGAACATGAGCACGGTCGCCGCGATCTTCAGGAAGGTGTTTGCGTTCGCAAGCTGCTGCGCGTAGTTCGGACCGCCGTTGATCGTGCCGGAGATGCGTGCAATGAAGTCGAGCACGCCCGGGAAGATCTGCAGCAGAATGACGCAGATGATGCAGGCGAATACGTTGAATAGAACGTGGATGCAGGCGGTGCGCTTCGCGTCCTTCGTGCAGCCGATTGAGGCGAGCACCGAGACGGTCGTGCAGCCGATGTTCTGACCGCAGATGAGGTACACCGCTATGCCGAGCGGATTCGTGCCGAGCGCGCCGGACATCGCCATTGCCTGCAGAACGCCGACCGAAGCGGACACGCTCTGCAGCGCCATCGTCATAACCGTGCCGACGAGCACCGCAAGGATCGGCGCGCCGTCGAGGCTGCGGATCAGGTTCGTGAACCATTCGACCTGCGCGAGCACCTTCATATGGTCCTTCATGAGCGTCATGCCCATGAACAGAAGCCCCAGTCCGGTCAGCGCGTACAGGATATCGCTCCACGGACGTTTCTTGAGAAACGTCATCAGCATCACGCCGACAAACGCGATGATCGGGGCATAGGCGTCGATGTTGAACGCAATGAGCTGACCGGTGATGGTCGTACCGACGTTCGCGCCCATGATGACGCCGACGGCGTTTTCAAGCGGCATCAGCCCTGCGTTGACGAAGCCGACCGTCATGACCGAAACCGCGTTCGAGCTCTGGATGATACCCGTGATCACCGTGCCGACGAGAAGCCCCAGGAACCGGTTTTTCGTCAGCTTTTCAAGGATCGATTTGAGCTTGGCGCCCGCCAGACGCTCGATGCCGTTTCCCATGATCTTGATGCCGAACAGGAAGATCGCGATGCCGCCGATGATCCCCAGCAGATTGGTAAGCGGAATGTGTGCAAGCGGCGCATTTTCCAAAAGCATAGTGAACCTTCCTCCCTCACATTCTCCTGTCTGTATCGTAACAGAAACGACGTGCATTTGCAACCGGATTCCGTAAACTATTTACGTAAAATACGCGTAAAAAACGGACCCGTCTTCCGACAGGTCTGTTCGCTGCGGTCAGGATTCGGTTTTCTCCGATTCGTATTCGATCACCTTGCGGAACTGCGTTTCGTACAGTTCGCGGTAGACGCCGTTTCGCTTTAACAGCTCCTCATGCGTGCCCTGTTCGGCGATCGTACCGTTCGCAACGACGAGGATGCGGTCCGCCTTGAGAATTGTCGACAGCCGGTGCGCGATGACGATGGAGGTGCGGCCCTCCATCAGCCGCTCCAGCGCGTCCTGGATCGCGCTTTCCGAGATCGAGTCGAGCGCGCTTGTCGCCTCATCGAGGATCAGGATGCTCGGGTCTTTCAGAATGATCCGGGCAAGCGAGAGACGCTGTTTCTCGCCGCCGGACAGCTTCAGCCCCCGGTTGCCGACGACCGTATCGAGCCCGTCCGGCTGGTTTTGAATGAAATCCGTGAGGCTTGCCGTTTCGATTGCGTTCATCAGATCCGCTTCCGTAACGCCCTCCCGGGCATAGCACAGGTTTTCGCGGATCGTGCCGTTGAAGAGGTACGAGTCCTGCGTCACGACGCCGATGCTTTTCCGGAGATACGGAATGTCGAAGTCGCGCACGTCGGTATCGCCGATCTTCACGCTGCCCGCCTTGACGTCATAGAGACGGGGGAGGAGGTTCACGATCGTGCTTTTGCCGGAACCGGACGGTCCGACGATTGCGTACATCTTTCCGGCGGGGACGGTAAACGTGATATCGGAGAGCAGCGGCTTGTCCTCGGAATACGAGAACGCGACGTGTTCGTAGCGGATGTCTTCGCCCTTGACGATCGGACGCCGCGCGTGCTCCGGCTGACGGATCGCCGGGACCATGTCATAGTAATCGAAGATGCGGGTGAACAGCGCGAGCGAACGCGTAAAGTCCACGTGGATGTTCAGAAGCGACTGGACCGGGCGATAGAGCCGGTTGATGAGCATGACCGTCGAGGTGATGATGCCGACGTTCAGCGTCGGGTCG
>CAMPAN010000101.1 GCA_946631895.1 uncultured Clostridia bacterium | reverse complement strand
GGTTGCTTCCGGCGTCGTCGCAAGCATCATCGAGTAATCAAACACCAACAAAAAAGGAGCTGAGAAATCAGCTCCTTTTTTGTATGCCGGCAATCCTTCCGGATCCGCAAAGCCTCGGGGGAGGAACGATGCGGCGCGGAATTTGTTGACAGGAATCGAAAAACCGGATATACTGGCTGTAGTCGAACACAAGGAGGAGAATCTGTATGAAAAAAACAGTTGCGGTACTGATGGCTGCGGTTCTTTTGCTGTCCTGTGTCGCGTGCGGCATGGGCTACACGAAGGACGATGTCGTCGGCACATGGAGCGTGACCGAAGCAAAGGGCAGCGAGGACGTGAAGAACCTGATCGGTTCGAAGATGACGTTCCAGAGCGACGGTAGCTACAAATGGGAATATATGGGCATCACGATCATGCAGGGATCGTACAAAGTCAGCAGCCGTTACCTGTATCTTGACGACGATGGTCTGCAGATCAAAATCGACGGCAAAATCATGACGATGAAGGATGCAAGCGGCGAGCTTACACTGATCAGGAAATCATAAGGACGCTATTGTGAAACAGGAGCCGGATGCCGGCTCCTGTTTTGTCGTCTGTCATCGGAGAAGTTCCGAAAGATCCCCGATCTCGCGGCAGGTTTCCGGCAGGGATTCCGGACGCGGACCGGACTGCCAGGTGTGGATGTAAACGCTTTTAAGCCCCGCCGCGTGCGCGCCGCCGATATCCGCTTCCGCGTCGTTGCCGACCATGACCGCCGTATTCCGATCGATCCCGTACCGCGCAAGCAGCAGTTCATAAAGCCCGCGGTACGGCTTTTTCATGCCCGCGTCCGAGGAGAGCAGGATCCCGTCGAACCGCGCCGTAAGCCCGAGCGCGTCGAGCTCATCGGTTGTAAAGCACGACTGCGCGTTCGACAGCAGATAACACTTCGCGCCGCGCGCTTTCAGCGCGTCGAGCGTTTCCGCGGCGTGCGGCATCGGACGGAGCCATTCGGTCGAACGGCGGCGGAAAAGCCTTGCAAATGCCGCCGCGTCCGCGCCTTCCGGCAGCAGCCGCCGAAAAACGTGCAGAAGCTCCGGTTCAAGATACGCCTCCGGCACGGACGGCAGCTCGGCGTGCCGCCGCTTCATTTCGTCCGCGCAGAGCGAGAGATACGCCGCGCGCAGCGCTTTCCCGGTGTACTGCGCGCCGAACGCCTCGGCGTCCGCCGCCGTCGCGTCCCAGAATGCTTCGGGCGATTCGTTCGTACAGATGTCGGCAAGCGTGCCGTACAGATCGAAGAGATAGGCTGAAATGCGCATGGTTCACTCCTGCCGCAGGAAAGCGACGCCGGATTCCATGATCTTCTCCGCCGCGTCGGCGATCGCTGCCGCGCGCTCGACCATCCCCTCGCGCAGCCAGCGCTCCATCAGCGCATAGCAGCCGCCGTAAACGAAGGTCACATACGTGTTGATCCGCCATTCTTCGGCGTCCGGGAAGAACTTCCGACAGCTCTCGATGCTGCAGATCTTGCTCTCCCGGATCAGGTTCCGCGCAAATTCGCGGTCGCCGTACGGTCCGATGATGACCCGGCACAGGTCGGCGTTCGTCTCGAGGCAGTCGAAGACCTTCTTCGTCACCTTCGGCGGCGTAAGATCCGCAACGTCGGACAGCATCGGCTTCAGCGCCGCAAAATACTCCGCCTTCATATCCGCTTCGATCTGCTCGAGCAGGTCGTACACGTCCGCATAATGCGCGTAGAACGTCCCGCGATTCAGCCCCGCGTTTTCGCAAAGCTCCTTCACCGTGATGCTCCGCAGAGGCTTTTCTGTCAGAAGCGACATCAGCGTGTCCCGCAGCAGTTTTTTCGTTGTGCGTATGCGATGCTCCGGATTTTTCATATTGCCCTCCCGCTGAAATGTTCACAAAATCCCCGTCTGTTTTGTTCATAATCAGACAGAATTCCCGATAATTGTCGATTGAATTAGGATTTATCATATTATATAATAGTACACACAAAATAATAAATCAACACGGTGTACGAAAATTACTCTGCAAATTTGCCGGCGGTTCTGCTTGATGATTCTCAAACCGTGCGGCAAAGAGGCCGGTCGGACATGACCGAAGTGCGCGATTATCCCCTCATTCTCCAGATGCGCGCCAGCCTCAAAAACCTCCCCGCGTGATGAACGGGGAGGTCTTTTTTATGGAAAATGAGGGAATGAGAAAATCGCGCCGCTATGGCAGAGGGGTCAGGCGGAGCCAGTAGCCCGTGCCGTCGCGATCCCGGAGATACCGCGTGAAGCCGAGCAGCGCGCGCGGCGGTCTCGGCGCGGCGCGTCCGCGCACCGCAAGGATGTGCAGCGTCTGTCCGTTCGGCTGCTTCCACGTGCCCTCGTAATGCGGCAGAACGTCCGCACCCTCGATGTACCGCCAGCGCGCGCCGGGATATTCCTGCGGGAACAGCATGATGCCGCGCGGCGCTTCCACAGAGCTATCCTCTTTTTGCACCATATTATCCGCGTCCGCGTTTTCCTCATATGCCGCATAGAACGCTTCCGCGCGTTTCAGAAGCTGCGTAAACGATTCGGTCTCCCGCGCCGTGTCGGCAATGCTGTCCCGGATCGGCGTCTCCATGGTGCTATTATGGGATATATACGGGTCGGTTTTCGGAATATCCTCCGATTCGTCCGCTTTCATGGTATGATTACGGGACATCTCTTCCGGGGCAGGCGCTGCAATCACAGGCGGCGCGACCGGCTCCTCCGACTTGGTGTAAATATGGGACAATCTTTTCCGATAGACCGACAGCGGCGCGGCAGTTTCGGCGGCGGCGAAACAGGTCACGCGCGTCCCCTCCGCCCCGAGCACGGCGGCGGCGCCGGGCAGATGCACCTCCCGATCCGGCAGGACCGGCACGGCGTCCGTGTCGGAAAACAGCGTGAACGTCCCGGCGACCGGTGCGGAAAGCGACAGCGTCACGCGGTCGTCGATCACGCGGACCAGCCCGGCGGGCGTGCCGTCCGTGCGCTTCAGAATCCAGTAGCAAAGCATGAAATCACCTCGCATCTATTGTATTTTTGCGATTTTCATAGTATGATAGAATCAGAGTATTATCGGAGGTAATCTATGGTATTTCTGATTGCGATCCTTCTGGGACTGGTACAGGGACTCTGCGAGTTCCTTCCGGTGTCCAGTTCCGGTCATCTGTATCTGATTTCAAAGCTGACGAGCGGCGCGGTCGGCGAGGACACGTTCGGCTCGTTCTTCACGGTCATGCTGCACGTCGCGACGCTGATCGCGGTCCTGTTCGTCTACCGGGAGCAGGTCCTTGCGATCCTCCGTCACCCGATCCAGAAGCTGACGCTGCATCTGATCATCGCGACGCTGCCGACGGTCGTGTTCGCGCTGATTTTGAAGAAGTTCGACGCGCTCGACAAATGGCTCGACGAAGGCAATTTCGTGGGCTTCAGCTTCCTTCTGACCGCGGTGTTCCTGACGGTCAGCGAGCTTCTCTGCCGCAGGAGAAAGGCGAAAAAGTCGATCGACACGATGCGCTGGACGGACGCGCTGGTCATCGGCGGGATGCAGGCGATCGGCGTGCTGCCGGGCGTGTCCCGTTCCGGTTCGACGATCGCGGGCGCTCTGGGCATGCGGATCGACCGCAGGAGCGCGGCAAACTTCTCCTTCCTGCTGTCGATCCCGGCGATCCTCGGCGGTCTCGTGCTGGAGCTCTATAAGCTCGTCAAGGAGCCGGACTCGATCAACCTGACGGTCGGCACGGCGGCGGCGTGGATCCTCGGCATGCTCGTCGCGGCGATCTCCGGCTACTTTGCGGTGCGCTTCATGATCCGGCTCATCAC
>CAMPAN010000100.1 GCA_946631895.1 uncultured Clostridia bacterium | reverse complement strand
ATGATGAAGTAGATCATGAAGAGCTTCTTGGCCGGCAGTGTTTTACGACTCAGCGCCCAACCTGCGGGAACCGTGACGAGCAGCGACAGCACGACGGTCAAAGCCGTATAGAGGATCGTGTTGCCGTAGCCGCGCCAGATGTCCGTGCGCTCCAGGATCTTGGAATACCCTTCGAACGTGATGTTCATCGGGTACAGAACAACTTTACCGGCGAGAACCGCATCCGGGTCGGAGAACGACGCGATGACGATGAAGTATACCGGATAAAGAACGATCAGCGTGAGGATCAGAAGGACGATGATATTGATCGTGTAAAAGATCTTATCGCCTACGGTGTCGCGCAGCGCTCTTTTGGGAGCTTTCTCTTTTGCCATACGATCCCCTCCTTACCACAGCGAGTTCTCGGAGAACCGCTTCGAGGTCGTGTTGGCGATGATCAGCAGCACGACGTTGATGATCGAGTTGAAGAGACCGATCGCCGTCGCGTACGCCTGATCCGGTACGCCGGTCAGACCGCGTTTATAAACGTAGGTCGATATCAGCTCGGACACCTGCAGGTTGCCGTCCGTCTGCATCAGCAGCGCCTTTTCATAACCGACGCCCATCAGACCGCCGATCGACATGATCAGCATAACGGAAATCATCGGCATGATCGCGGGAAGATCGATGCTCCATACGCGCTGGAATCGGGTCGCGCCGTCAAGGATCGCCGCCTCATGCTGCTGCGGATCGACGTTTGACAGCGCCGCGATGTAGATGATCGCGCTCCACCCGAAGTCCTGCCAGTTGCTGGACAGAATGTACATCGGTCGGAACGCTTTGCTCTCCAGGAAGTACGAATACCGTTCTCCGCCGATACTCGCCGCAATGTTGTTGACCAGGCCGTAGCGCCCGAAGAACAGCGTCAGCATACCGACCAGAACGACCAGCGAGATAAAGTGCGGCGCATTGAAGATCGTCTGAATGACCTTTGCCATGCGCTTGCCCTTCAATGCGTTCAGCATCAGCGCAACGATGATCGGCAGCGGGAAGCCGATGATAAAACCGATGATACAGATCAGGAACGTGTTCTGCATCAAAGGCCAGAACATCGGATCGGTGAAGAACCGTTCAAAATTCTGGAAGCCGACCCAGATCGTCGAATCCGACAGGATCTTATCGCCGGGCATGAAGTCCTGGAACGCGATCAGGATGCCGTAGATCGGCAGGTAGTTGAACAGGAACACTACGAGCACCGCGGGAAGGATCATCAGCAGGTAAGGAGAATTCTCCTTAAACTTGCGCCAGCGTCTTCCCTTGGGCACTATTACTTTTTCTTTGCGCAGCTTTTTGGACTGCACATTATTGACTGCTTCCATGTGCGTCCTCCTTGCTCAGAAATCGTAACGCTTGCAGACCGGTGCGTCCTTGGACGCCGACTCCGCATCGTACCAGATCAGGTTATTGCCCGTCTCCTTATCGAACATCTGGATCAGCATGGGCTTTGTGGTGAAGTTGACCGTTCTGCCCATCGAAACGTCGGTTTCAAGATCAAAGGTCGGAATCAGCATGACGACTTCGTCTCCTTCGCAGCGCGCATGGATGTTGTACTCGCTGCCCATCATCTCGGAAACTTCAATCTTTGCAAGCAGCTCGCCTTCGCCGACGGTAACATGCTGCGGACGAATGCCGGCGATGATGTCCTGCGTTTCGATCCCGTTCTGTTTCAGCGCCTTCTGCTGGAAGTCATCGAGCTTGAAGCGGACGCCGCGGATCTCCGCATAGTACACGCCGTTCTCAAGCAGAACCTTGCAGTTGTCGAAGAAGTTCATGACCGGCATGCCGATGAAGCCCGCGACAAACAAATTCACCGGCTTGTTGAACACTTCCTGCGGAGTACCGATCTGGTTGACGTAACCGTCCTTCATGATGACGATGCGATCGCCGAGCGTCATCGCTTCGGTCTGGTCGTGCGTGACATACATGAACGTCGTGTTGATGCGGGAACGAAGCTTGATAATCTCCGCGCGCATCTGGTTGCGGAGTTTTGCGTCAAGGTTCGAAAGCGGTTCGTCCATCAGGAACACTTTCGGATCGCGAACCATGGCGCGTCCGATCGCGACACGCTGGCGCTGTCCACCGGACAATGCTTTCGGCTTACGCTTCAGGTACTGTGTGATGTCGAGGATCTCCGCGACCTCGCGCACCTTTTTGTCGATTTCGGGTTTCTTGACCTTGCGCAGCTTCAACGCATAAGCAAGGTTGTCGTACACGGTCATGTGCGGATACAGCGCGTAGTTCTGGAAAACCATCGCGATGTCCCTGTCTTTCGGCGGCGTTTCGTTGACCAGTTTTCCGTCGATGTACAGTTCACCGCCGGAAATCTCCTCAAGACCCGCGACCATTCTGAGGGTCGTGGATTTACCGCATCCGGAAGGTCCGACCAGAACGATAAATTCTTTGTCCTTGATTTCCAGATTGACATCATGTACCGCGGTTACTTTGTTGTCGTAGACCTTCTTAAGCCCCTTCATGACGACTTCTGACATTCTTCCGTTCTCCTCCTTTGAACTCTTTTCAAAGATTTACATTATGTAAACATGCGTTTACATCAATGCCCTCTCTGACTTCTATATCATACCGAAAATATATCTTTTTGTCAACCTTATCTGTAAATTTATTTTTATATTGTGCATTGTTATGCAGGTTACAGCCGTTCCATGCGTTTTTTGTATATAATTAAGTTTACATTTTGCACATCTTGCTTTTTCAAACTGATTGTGATATAGTTATTTTACAAAATGTAAACAGAGAGGAACTCCCCGATATGGCAATCAAGCGGGTCACCGTTTCAGATATTGCAAAAGCATGCGGATTGAGCCGCAATACCGTTTCCAAGGTGTTCAACGGCCGCGGTTCGGTTCCCGAATCGACAAAACAGTTCATTTTGCAAAAAACGCAGGAACTCGGCTACGGTGTGTTTTCCGAATCGATTCCGTCCAAACCGGCCGAAAACCGCGGAAGCATTGCCGTTCTGACACAGCAAAAGATGCTGAGCCACAACTTCGGCACCTCGTTTATAACAAGTTTCACCGATCATATCAGCCGTCTGGGCTATTTTATTAAAATCTATGAAATATCCCGGGATGAAATCGCGCAGCAGAAGCTCCCGCCGCATCTTCTTCTGAAGGATACCGCGGGTATTCTCACCATTGAACTGTTCGATCGGGAATACCAGGATATGGTCTGCTCGCTGGGCATCCCCTGCGTTTTTATTGACGGGTATGCCCATATCATGCGTACCGTTCCGAAATGCGATTATGTATCCATGGAAAATACAGCTTCTATCAACGTCCTGACGCAGCATCTGATCAACACCGGTGCGAAGACGATCGGTTTCGTCGGCGACAAGGAGCACTGCAGCAGTTTTTATCTGCGATGGCTCTCCTGCAACAACGCACTTTGGCTTTCGGGGCTTCCCTTGTCCGACCCGTATTCCATTCTGGAACCGGACAACTCACCTTACAGCGATCCGGACTGGATGAACACAATGCTGGACCGGATGCCGCATATTCCGGACGCGTTTGTTTGTGCCAACGATTATCTTGCGATCCAGCTGATGGTTGCGTTGAAGCGCAGAGGGCTTTCCGTTCCGAACGACGTGATGATCACCGGATTCGACGGTTCTCCCGAATCCGCCGTCGTCGACCCGCCGCTGACGACCGCGCAGATTCCGAGTGCCGAAATGGGGCGCTCCGCCGCCGAGCTTCTGCATATGCGCATCAAAAATACATCCGCTCCCTTCACCATCGTCCAATACAAAACGACTCCGATCTTCCGCGGCTCCACCCGCTGATCCGCAAAAGCAAAAAGAAACAGCCCAACGCTTT
>CAMPAN010000099.1 GCA_946631895.1 uncultured Clostridia bacterium | reverse complement strand
CGGATCATCAGCATCCGTATCTCGGTTCGATGATGCTGCCGTCGATCGCGTTGATCCGAAGCAGCGAATCCGGGAAGCCCTGCCTGTCGTCACTGCCGTAATTGTGTCCGTCGGAATAAGTGAAGTAATAGCTGCCGTAGAAATTCCAGACCGGAACAAGAAGACCTTTTTCACTCGTCTTGCGATTCGTAACGCGAGACATTTCCAATACGACGCGGTCGATATGATATGTCGCCGAGGTGAGCGTGTTGCCTGCGTCGGATTCGTCGTATCGAACCAGCATCATCTTCCGGAAGATCTCGTCGATGGTATCGAAGGGCAGCATCGCGCTGTTGTCCGTGGTGAGCTCGCCGTACGCATACGGAGAATACCAGGTAAAGCCTTCGATCCCGTTGTCCGTGATCGTAAAGCAGCAGTTCTCAAAGCCCCAGTGCGGATCTCCTTGCTCCACAGCCGGAAGAAGGATCCCGTTGATCAATTTGCCGCATGTAACAACGTACGCATGCGCGTCGCCCATGGCGTCCGCACGTTCCGGAGGATCCGAGAACGTGTTGTTGTTGCGCACAAGATACACGCCGGATACCGCCATGTCCATAAAGCCGTTTTCCGCCCAGAAGGTTTCGACAATCCTGCGTGCGTCGGCGGGCGTGATCGTCAGCCCCACGGCGCCCGCGGGAACGACGTTCTCGTTTGCGATCCATTTTTTCACATTGTAAGACAGGTGCTGCCCGTAGCTCAGATCGCGGCTGTAGTGAACGTTGGCGCCTACCGGAAAATCATAGTCGGATTTCAGGTTCTTGTCGTAGGTGTTCCCGTGCACGCTGAAATGCTTCCCCGTCCGATAATCATTCGGATTCTGATACGCGTCCAAGGTCAGATATTTGCCGAGGTATTCCTGAATGCCGAGCTGACGCTCCTCCGGAATGCCTTCGCAGACCTGATCCTCGATCGTTTCCGGCGCATTTCCGTACGCCTCGTTCCAGTACGCAAGGTTTGATTCGAGCTTCTTGATGCGATCCTTGTCGGTCGCGGTCTTCAGCTCATCCTGCACGTCCGCGATTCGCTCGGCGATCTCGGAGCGCGTCATCTGTTCGCGGACCTTGTACATCACGGTATCGCCGCACAACGCACGGAACAGCCGCGTCACTTCTTCCTGCGTAAAGTCTCCCGGCGTCACGTGAAGCGTAGGCATCCGATCCGTGTCGGGCAGATACACGTCTGCATCGACGGTGATCGTCACGACATCGGAGGTCGGCTTCAGTTCAACGCTGTAGTGCTTCGGGGCGCCGAGCTTGTCGTACAGCGGGCTGTCAGGTACGATCGCTTCCGCACCGACGGGTTTGTTTTCATCTGCGGAATCCGATTTTTGCGCGGTCGAAACGACATCCTCCGCAACGAACTGCGGTTCCGATACGGACGCATGCACGACGGTCGCCGCGGCCTCCAGCCGTTCGGTGTTCCGTTTCTCCGAGATGTCGGCCTTCGTCGGCGCAGAACACGCGATCCCCGAGATCAGGATTACAGTGATTCCGATCCATGCCAACGTCTGTTTGATGAGTTGTCTTGTTTTCATTTTGTGTTGTCTCCCTTCTTTGGTTTTCTTGATCATACCGTAAGGGATGTTAATAAGTCCTCAACGCGGCGTAAGCAAGTTGTAAGCACTTGATTGTCCGAAAACGATCGAAACGGTCGTTCCCTTTCCTTCTTCGCTTTCGATCACGAGGTTCGCATTATGCAGCTCGGCAATGCGCGCCGCAAGCGCAAGTCCCAGACCGGCATGTCCGCCTTTTCTGCTTCGCGCCTTGTCTGCACGGAAAAACGGCTGTGTGACCTTGTCAATAATCTCCTTCGGCATCCCGCAGCCGTCATCCGAAACCGAAAGCACCCGGTCTTTCGCCGATACCGTGACATGCTTTGCCCCTGCGCTAAGGGCATTATCCGCAAGATTGATCAGCACGCCGACGATCAGGTCGGCGTCTGCGGAAAAGCGTTCGCCGTTTTCGATAAACTGCAGATCGACCCAGTTCCGTTCCGCGATCTCCTGCAGTGTAATTGCAGCGGCGTCAAACAGCTCCCGGGCGGAAATATCCCGGACTTCGATCTCCTCGCCGTCAGTCAGCGTGATCAGCTGCATCATCTTTTGGGTGAGTCGTTCCAGTCTGCACGCTTCCCTGTGGATAAAGAATACGGCTTCCTGCTTCTGCTCTTCCGACAGCTTTGCACGGTCCAGCGATTCCGTATATCCGATGATCGCCGTCATGGGCGTTTTCATCTCGTGCGTCAACGCACCGATCAGCATCTTTCGTTCCTCCGCAACCGCGGTCACTTCGTCGATATGTTGTTCCACTGCGTCCGCCATCCGGTTGAAGCTCTCCGAAACCGTTGCGATCTCGTCCTTGCGTCTTGCCGTACGTCCGGAGATCGGGATACGAACATCGTAGTTCCCTTTTGTCATTGCTTCGGCGCCTTCCTCGAGCTTCTTAAGAGGCAGAAGCGTTCGGGATGTTGCAAACAGGATCAGCGCAGCGTTGATGAGCACCGAAAGGACGCAAATGATCGCAAACTGCAGACAGAGCTTTGCAGAAGAATCGTATACAGCGGTCATATCCCGAATGAGATAGATCCGATATTGCTCGTGCAGCAGATCTGTTTCGGTCCCTGCGACAAACAGCTTCTGCCCCTGCACGGTCACCGTGGTCTGTTCCTGCCCGGCAAGGATCGTATCCGGTGCGAATCCGGTGTTGTTGTACAGCGTTTCGTCTCCGTGCTTCAATACATACTGGGATCCGCTGAACGTGTTTTCGGCATAGCTTCGAAATACATAGACCATCAGACTGCGCTGCACAGCGTCCGACAGTTCGTCGTCCATGTTTTTCAGCGCGGCGGAGGAAAACGAGGTTTTCAGCATGTTCAGTTCCGAGAGCGCATTGTTTTCGGATGATTGCACCGTGTTTTTGATGCTTGAACGCAGCAAAAGCGTTCCGCACAGCAAAAGGCTCAATGTGGAACAGAGGACAAAAAGCAGGGTCAAGCGATCTCGAATTTTCATTGATTTGTCTCCAGACGATACCCGATGCGCGGAACGGAAACGATGGCAAGACCGGTTTTCTTTCTCAGCTGTGAAACATGAATATCGATCGTACGGCTTTCTCCGTAAAAGTCCATTCCCCAGACTTCGGTCAGGATTCGCTCGCGCGTAAGCGCTATATTGCGGTTTCGGATAAAGAACAACAGAAGATCGAATTCAAGAGGCTTGAGTATAATGGGTTCATTGCCCTTTATAACGGTTCGTTCGTCGACATGAATGGTCAGATCGGAAAATGTGATCGTACCGGCGCTGCCGTGTCGTGCAAGGACTTTCTCCATCCGAACAAGCAGTTCCATGATTTCAAACGGTTTGACGATGTAATCCTCCGCGCCGGAGGTCAGCCCCGTCAGCTTGCTTTGAAGGTCGTTCTTTGCCGTTAGGTAGATTACGGGAATCCTGTGCGCTTTCAGCGGTTCCATCAGCTGAAACCCGTCAACGCCCGGCAGCATGACGTCCAGCAGAGCCAGATCAAAACGATCGCCGTTTTGAATCCGTTCAAGCGCTTCCTTTCCGTCCGTTGCGGGAACAGGCTCATATCCTGCGATCGAAAGATTCATGCATAAAAGTCTGTTGATGGCTTCGTCATCCTCAATCACAAAGATGCGGTACACAGCATTCGCCTCCGATGCTCGAATTATTACCTAATATTATAATGGATGATTCGTGAACCGTACAGCCGATCTTCGTAAACAACTTGTAAGTTTTTCCCGAAAGCAGATGGTGCTTCAGAGAAGCCGCACGAGGTCAAGTCTCGACCGATTCATAAAAAATAACTACCACCCGCAAGGGGTGGTAGTTATTTTT
>CAMPAN010000098.1 GCA_946631895.1 uncultured Clostridia bacterium | reverse complement strand
ACCTTCTGCAGCACGATCGCCTGCACGTAGGTGCAGACCATCGACACGATCAGAATGCTTGCGTAGACCGCAACGAGCACAAAGAGGCGCTTCAGCTCGAAATCCGCACGGATGAGATCCGTGATCCTGCCGATCAGCATCGGCGAAATGACGTCGTAGGCAATGCCGGCGATCACGATGAATCCGACAAAGATGAACTTGCCGGCGTGCGGCTTTGCGTATCGCATGAGACGCCTGACGATCTCGCCGTCCTTCATGTGACGGTCAAAGCCGATCGCCTGCTTTTTGTCCTTGATCATGGCGAATGCGACGATGAGGATCACGGAGATGAGACCGATGATGCCGCCGACCAGCAGCAGCGGATAGTATTCATGCATATCCGTCACCTCCTCAAGCGTTTGCGGCTTCTTCCAGCCGCTGCAGTTCCACCATGCGCGCATACGCGGGA
Organism: uncultured Clostridia bacterium; assembly: GCA_946631895.1. Taxonomy (GTDB): domain Bacteria; phylum Bacillota; class Clostridia; order Christensenellales; family CAG-138; genus UBA3792. Next base: position 3,534 of record CAMPAN010000098.1, on the reverse strand, counting down.
CAGGTCCGTATAAGCTCGTCGTGGCTTCCGACCGCGATCACCCTGCCGTCTTCCACAAAGATCAGCTTGTCGAGCCCGCGGACCGTCGAAATACGATGTGCTATCAGGATCGTCGTCTTGCCTGCGCGGCTCTCTTTGAGATTTTTCAGGATGACCTTTTCGGTGTCGGTGTCGACCGCGGAGACGGAATCGTCCAGGATCAGGATCGGCGCGTTCTTCATAAGCGCGCGCGCAATCGAGATGCGCTGCTTCTGTCCGCCGGAAACCGTGACGCCGCGCTCGCCGAGGACCGTCTGATAGCCGTCGCGGAACTCCGCGATGTTTGCGTGCACGTCGGAAAGCACGGCGGCGCGCTCGACCGCCTGCGCGTCCGGCTCGTCGTAAGCGAAACTGATGTTGTTTGCGATCGTGTCCGAGAACAGGAAATTGTCCTGCGGCACGTACGCGCACGCGTCGCGCACCGAGCGGATCGAAACGTCCGTGACGTCCTGTCCGTCGACAAACAGCGTCCCTTTCGGCACGTTGTAGGTTCTTAAAATGAGATCGACAATCGTCGTCTTTCCTGCGCCGGTCTTGCCGATCAGACCCACGCTTTCGCCGGGCTCGATCCGGAACGACACATGCTCCAGCGCGTCGAACTCGCCGTCCGGATAGCGGAACGAAAGGTCCCGGAATTCAATGCCGCCCTTGACGTCGGTAAGGGTCTTTACATTCGGCGCGTCGTGCACCGTGATCTCCGCTTCCAGCAGTTCGGAAACGCGCTTCATGGACGCGCGTCCGCGCGCGCTCTTTTCGATCAGCATGGACACCGCCATAACCGGCCAGACAACCGACTGGAAATAGGCGATGTATTCGACGAGCTGACCGGCGTTGAACGTCTTTTCATGGACGAGGTAGCCGCCGTAGCCGAGGATGACGCAGATTACCGTCTCGACGAGCAGCACGATAAAGACGTGCATCAGCGTCGAAACTCGCGTATAGTCGACGTTCGTGTTTTCGTTTTCCACGTTGAGCTTTTTGAACGACATCAGCTCATGCAGTTCCTTGACAAACGCCTTGATAACCGCATAGCCCGAAAAGCTCTCCTGCGCGAAGTCCGACAGATTCGAGAACGCGCGCTGACGGACCTCCCACTTTTTCATCATGGTCTTTCCCATGAACACGCCGATCAGCAGGATCAGCCCGAGCGGGATCAGCGTGAGAAGCGTCAGCCCGATATCCATGCTCCACATCTTGATGAAGGCGAGAATGCCCAGGAACACGGCGTCGAAGAACATCAAAAGACCGTCGCCGAAGCATTCCTGGATCGTGTCGAGATCGTTCGTGAACAGGCTCATCAGGTTGCCGACCTTGTTGACCTGATAGTATTCGCGGGACAGATCCTTGCAGTGGTCGAACATTTTGATACGGATATCCGTTTCGACGCGGATCGCCGAGCCGAAAAAGCATACGCGCCAAAGGAACCGTCCGATGACCATCACAATGACGACGTATACGATCGGCAGGCAGATCCGGTCCAGAAGGAACTCCGTATTGAACGGCGTCATCGCCCCGCGGAACAGCACCTGCCCCTCGTTCAGACCGTTTACCAGCATCCGGTACAATTCCGGAATGATCAGCTGTACAAAGTCCACAAGGATCAGCGCGATCGCGCCCAGTATCAGCTGCGGCGCGTATTTCAGATAATATTTGTTGATGTGTTTCCCGAAGATCAAAGCTGCTTCCTCCCGTCGGCTGCGAACCGATACGCCTGTATCTTGTATCATAACGGTTCCCGCGCCAAAAATCAAGCCGTTTTTGTGTCCTGTGGAAACATTTAAGCGTGCAGAACTTTTTCACGGCGTATATTACAGGGAAACTTTGGTATTCACATTGGACTTTTCCCCGTATTCCGGTGTTTTCGATTGTGAGATTTCCTGCAAAGTGCTGCCCGTACGGAATTGACGAAACGGGGCGAAGCGGCTATAATAACACATATGAACGAAAATCTGCACAGCGGACACCGGGAACGCGTCCGGGAACAATATCAGAAACAGGGTATGAACGGCATGCCGGATCATGCCGTTCTTGAAATGATGCTGATGTACGCGATACCGAGGCGGGACGTCAACGAGCTTGCGCACCGTCTTCTCAACACATTCGGTTCGCTGTCCGGCGTATTCGAAGCCGATCCGCTGCGTTTGGCGGAAGTGGACGGCATCGGCAAAAAGACCGCGCTGTTTCTGCACGCGCTGTACGATCTGCACCGGCGTCTGACGCTCGATTCCGCGGCGGACGGAAGCGGCGCGATACGGCTTGAGAATCCGGAAAACGCCTGCCGCTTTGCGCTTGCGCTTTCCATGGGCGACCGGTACGAAACGCTTCGCGTGATCTGTCTTGACGCGAACATGAAGGTCCTGCACACGGAAGCGCTCCAGGTCGGTTCGCTCTCGCACGTCAGCTTTGAGCCGCGCCGCGTCATCGAAACCGCGCTGACGCATAAAGCGCGCTATCTGATCCTCACGCACAACCATCCGTCCGGCGTCATCATTCCGTCTGCAGACGATATCGAAACCGCAAAAATGATCGCCGAGATCGGTACGCGATTGGAGATCGACGTGCGCGATCAGCTCATTCTTTCAAAAAACGCCGCGTACAGCTATCAGTATGAGCGTGTGTTCCTGTACAGCACGCCCGCCGTGTGCAACGTGATGTCGCTGGAGGAATACAATCGCTCCCTCTACCCCATTTCCGACAGAAACAGACGTTCGTGAGGATGCTTCTATGACGTACAAATGCTGTTGTCCGACCCCGGATATCGGGAACTGGACCCGGATCAGAATCTCCGGAAGGGATTACATCGTGCGCTGCAATGCGTGCGGGCAGGTCTGGCACACGACTGCTTCCTATGCCGAATCGCTGCCCGAGCAGCAGATCACGCAGTTTGAATGGAAACAGATCATCAAAAGCGAACAGTATCACAAAGGCGAGGATACCGTCGCCGGCGAACCGGACGGATACCTCGATCCGGATTTCGAAAGCGTCTTTACCGGGGAAAAGAAATGAAACACAAGGAATTTCTGCGCACCGTCAAGTACGTGCTGATCGCCGCTTCGGCGGGACTGATCGAGATCGGCAGCTTTACGCTGATGAACGAGCTGCTGCACTGGAACTACTGGCTGAGCTACCTGATCGCGCTCGTGCTTTCCGTGCTCTGGAACTTCACGATCAACCGCCGCTACACGTTCAAAAGCGCGTCGAACGTGCCGAAGGCGATGCTGCTCGTCTTTGCCTACTACTGTGTCTTTACGCCGCTTTCGACGCTCCTGGAGCATGTTCTTACCGCAAAACTCCACTGGAACGAATACCTTGTGACCGCGATCAATATGATCCTCAACCTTGCGACGGAGTTTCCGTTCCAGCGCTTTGTGGTTTTCCGCAATTCGATCGACACGAACGACCTTGCGAAAAAGGAAACCGGCGCGGAAGAATCCGAAGCCGAATAACGAAGAACAGCACCTTAAAAACGGGTGCTGTTTTTATGTGTTACTGCTG
>CAMPAN010000097.1 GCA_946631895.1 uncultured Clostridia bacterium | reverse complement strand
CCGAGGTTTCCGATGGGCGTTGCGACAAGGTACAGCATCAGCGCATCCTCGTACGCAGATTGTCCCCGCGCAGCAGAACGATTGAGGTCAGCGCGCCGTCGATCATGCGGCTTGCCACGCGCTCGCCGTAGCGTTCAAACAGCGATTCGCTGTCCAGATTGGTGATGAGAACGGTGGGTTTTTGGGAAGAGGTGCGCTCGTTGATGATCCGGAAGAAGGTTTCGACCGTCACGTTCGGCACCATGGCTTCCGTGCCGAGATCGTCGAGCACCAGAAGATCGGCATTCAGGAACGGCGAGATCGCATCCCCGCGGGTGTCCAGACCGTTCAGGATATCCTGAATGCACTGGTACGCCGTCGTCTTGACGGTGCGGATGCCCTTTTCGATCGCGGCATAGCCGATCGCGTTACCGAAGAAGGATTTGCCGAGACCGCTGTTGCCGATGATGAGCAGATTCGGCTTCTCGGGATGCGGCAGCGCGGAAACATAGCGCTCGCAGAACCGCTTCATGCCGAGCCCCTGCTTTTTCTGATTTTCGTCCGTATAGATCGATTCGTTGAAGTTGGCGAAGGTTTCGCGTTCGTTGATGCGCGATCCGGCAAGCAGCTGCTCCTGCTGCTTCTTGAGCGCACAGGCGCAGAGTTTCGTCGGTTCGCCGACTTCGCCGGTGTCCTTGCAGATCGGGCAGGTATAGACCGGGTCCAGATAGTTGCCCGCATATCCCATCGAAATCAGAAGATTCCGGCGTTCCGCTTCGATGGCGGCAAGGCGTGACCGCGCGGCGGAGAACGTCATTTTCCCGCTTGCCGCCTGCTGAAACACCAGACCGGGTTCCGCAAGCAGCGAACGAAAGCGCGCGCTCTTCCGTTCGCATTCCTCGATGCGCTTTTCCTGAATGCGGCGGTTTTTATCCCGCAGGTCGCTGTAATAGCGTCGTAATTCGTTCGTCATAGATCCTCGCTGAGATTTACGATCAGATTGTTGAAATCCTCTTCCGAGATCGGCTTCTGCTCATAAAGCAGAGCCGGGTTCTTCTTTTTGCGCTTTCGTTCGACGGCAGGCTTCGGCTTGTTCAGCGCCGCTTCCGCCTGTTCCGCGGTTTCGATATGTTCGCCCGCCCAATCGGACAGCATCTTTTTCAAAAGCCCCAGGGGACGTTCCGCACCGGCGCATTCGTCCGCGGCAAGCAGGATCGCGTCGCGCGAGATGTTCTTATCCTCGCGGAACATCCGAAGCTGCGCAATGGTCGTTTTATCCGGCGCGCCTATTTTTCCGAGCCGCGCATAGACCAGCCGCGCAAACTCGCGGTCCGCGGCGTTCCGCTCCTCCGCAGCGTCCATCGCTTCGACGTCGGTGACTTTACGGTCTTTCAGTTCGGCAAGTCGGTCGTTCAGGATCGCGAAGTTCGGCGAAGCAACATCCGTCATGCGCGAGGCGGCAGCCAGAATCGCTTCGGAATCAAAGCCGAGTTCACGGATCCAGCGGTCGTAAAGCGCCATCTCGTCAACGGTCGGCGGTCTGCGTTTGTTCCAGCGGCGCAGTACCTCCGCGGCGCCGTGCTTCTGTACCCGGTAATCCGCAACATACTGTTCCGCGGCTTCCTGCGTCTTGATGCCCCGCTCGCTCCATTCCTGCGCAACGGTCAGGATATAGTTGGTCGAAACGCGCTTGTTTCTGCATTCGATGCAGTATGCAACCAACGCAAGCACCGCGCCCTCATCCAGCCCGTAGATCTCGATGCAGTCGTACATCGCTTTCGTTTCACGCATGTCGAGCGAGCGCGGGGAGAAAAGCGCGTTGACGGAATCGAGAAACTTACGGTATTTCAGCGGCGTTGCGGTCGAAACGGCGGGCTGTTCCGTGAGCAGGTATTCCACGGTCAGCGGTTCGTCGCCGCGAATGCGCACGAGCCCCTTTGCCTGCCAGTAGACGAAGGCGCAGCGGATCTGCGCTTCGGTCAGCCCGAGCGCGTCGGTGATCTCCGTGTCGGCAAGGGAGGGGTGGTAGCATTGCATCAGCCCGAACAGGTATACCTTTACAAACATGCCGTCCGCGTCGGGCATGTATTCCAGGAAAAACAGATTGTCGACCGGCGTCATTTCGCGGCGCGCGGCCTCTGGAGAAAAACGGATATTCATACCGGTATTATAGCACGGGTCGGTTCGGAATTGCAACGGAAAGCGGGAATTTCGGTACATGTAAAAATAACTGGTATTTTTTGTCCGACGGCACTATAATGTATACCATGAAGAGAAAGAAACAAAACCCCATAAAGTTGATCGGCATGTGCCTTGCATTGTTCGTCCTGCTGGTGCTGCTGTTCCTGCTGATGCGTCTGGTCCTTTCAAACCCGAAGGCGGAGGAGCGCGCGTCGTGCGGACCGCAGTTCAACGAAAAGTCCGGCGAGATCGGAACCGTGACGCCGGAGCCGACGATCGTCGATCTGTACGCCTATTTCGACTGGACGGAAACAACGAAGATCAAGGTGTACGACCATCGGGCGGACAAGCTCGTCGACATGGATCTCGAGGAGTACATCGTCGGCGTCGTGTCGGCGGAAATGCCTGCGTATTACAGCTTTGAAGCGCTGAAGGCGCAGGCGGTCGCATCCCGCACCTACACGCTGTACAGCGTGGCGCACGGCGGCTGCCACACCAATCCGGACGCCGACGTCTGCACGAACAGCAAATGCTGTCAAGCGTTTTCGACGCACGAGCGGATGAGAAATACCTGGAAAGCGGACTATGCGGCAAACTATAACCGCGTGGCGCAGGCGGTGATGGAGACGGCGGGCGAGGTGCTGACATACGAAGGCAAGCTCTGCGACGCACTGTATCACGCCTGTTCCGGCGGACAGACCGAGGATTCGGAGCATGTTTACGCAAACGCGCTGCCGTATCTGCGCGGCGTGATGAGCCCGTATGAGGATCCGATGCGGGAAGAGGACGTCGAGATCGGCACGGACGCGCTTCTGGAGCTGATCGCTTCGAAGTATCCGGAAAGCAGGATCACGAAGGACAACGTCAGAGACGGCATTGCGATCGAAGCCGCGTATGAGAGCGGACGCGTGGAAACGGTGCGGCTCGGCAAAACGACGGTCACCGGCAAACAGGCGCGGAATCTGTTCGGGCTCCGGAGCACAATGTTTACGATCGAGTGGACAAACAAGGGAATCGTGTTCCACACGAAGGGCTACGGACATGGGGTCGGTCTTTCGCAGAACGGCGCCAACGGCATGGCAAAGCGCGGTTCGGATTATCGCGAGATTCTGCTGCACTATTATACGGGAGTGACGATCTCCGGGTTCGGCGCGGACGGCATCGTGCAGAAGCCGTCGCCGACGCCGGGCGATACGGATATCGCGTTTGTGCCGGAGGGGTAATATGGAACGCTGGGAATGGCTGATCAAACCGAAGACCGGCATCTTTCAGGATCCGGAGAAGGGCTGCTTTACGGAGGATCCGATCGCGCTGGTGCACTTTGCGCGGATCGGACCGAAGGATACGGTTCTGGATCTCGGAACCGGAAACGGTGTGATGTGCCTGTATGCCGAAGCCCGGTACGGCGGAACGTACACGGGGATCGACGTGGATGGCGCGCAGATCGCGCTTGCGCAGCGCAGCGCGGAAAAAAACGGACAGCCGATCCGCTTTGCGTCGCTTTGCGTCGAGGATGCGCCGTCCGTACTCGGTCACGGGACGTTTTCGCGCGTGCTGATGAATCCGCCGTACTATACCGCAGGGGAGCCGGGGAAGCGGGCGACGGCGCGTCACGCGGACGGCGCGCTGCTTTCGGACTGGTGCCGGGCGGCGTTTCTGCTGCTGAAAAACGGCGGCACCCTTTCGATGTGCTATCCCGCGGAACAGCTGCAGCCGCTTTTGTCGACGCTCGATGCGGCGCGCTTCTCCGTGAAGCGCATGCAGCTTCTCATGAGCGGTTCGCGTGCGAGACTCGTTCTGATCGAGGCAAAGAAGCTCGGCGGCAGCGGCATGACGGTTACCGTCGTGC
>CAMPAN010000096.1 GCA_946631895.1 uncultured Clostridia bacterium | reverse complement strand
CTCGCCCATAGCATGAACGAAAAACCGCCGCCTATGCGCAGGCGGCGGGATTCGAGCAAATTCGGGATTTTACTCTTCGTACACTTCGCAAAGATACAGCAGCGTATTGCCGTCAAGTCCGATCCAAAAGCCAATGCCGCGTTCGTCGCCTATCCGGTATTCGTCTGAGCTGCACAGTCACCATCCGCTCTGTCCCGAGTCATATAAGGCATCACTCGTTTATCGTAAGCGGACTTAGCAGTTTATATATGCATCGTTCAGCTCTTGAGTAGATGTAGTTCTCTTTGGTTATCCAATCTGTCGTTATTAAAAAATAATACCGCAACCCCGGAATTCTGATATACTGCCAAGTCAAATGAATAGTCGTAATAGCATAGATTTCATGAAACTCTTCTGCCTTTGCAACATTTTCAATACTTCTGCCGGTGTGGATATCCAGTATCCATGAAAACTGACTGGCTTGGTAGATTGTATCATCAGAGAAAGCCAGAAGCCCGAAATCTTTCGCATCATACTTACTGATATCTAATAGATTGGAGTGCTCAGCTGCCAGAATGTGCTCAATTCCTTTCTCGTCCTTTAATATCAGCACTTCCAATGTATCAACAACATTATTGCGATACAGCGTCCCGATATTTGTTTGCGCATAAAAGCTGAAAAAGCTACGATCATAGAACCAAAGATAATACTCATAATACGCAATACCGTTGGGATCCGGATTGACTATTTCTTTGTAAGTCATGCCGTTCAGCTCATATACGAGACGACTTCCGTCCGTATCTCTATATCTTCTCACATTGATCGGTTCCTGCAGATAGCCGAATTCACTTCCGGTCTCAATAAATTCGGTACTCACTGCATAAACCCAGTAGTTGGATATGAAACTCAATTCGTCTATATAGGCAGGCGATGCGTTCGGTGCGGGCGTATAGGAAAGCACATTTTGCGAGGACGGATCAATCCCAAAAAGCTCGTTCAACGCGGGATCATATCGGAGAGTACGGTCGCCGAACCGAACGGTATTGCCGCTCAGCGTATAGGGCACGGTTTGATCGGAGTGTTTCTTTGTGTCGATCATGCGTACCGTTCCGTCGGAGCGAAACACCAGATACTGTTCAAGTCCGAGGGCTCTCGCATCGCCGTTGCTGCCGTCCGCGGCTTCGATCTCCGCAAGCATCCAGGTCGTGCAGAGCGTTGCTTCGTCGAGCGTGGTTTCGCTCTGTGCGTCTTCGCCCATGCGCCGGAGCGTCGCATTGGTATACTGTCCCGGGGAGGTCTGATAACTGAGTTCCAGCGTCCGCGTCCGCGGATCGTAATATCCCCAACAGGAACGGTCGTCCTCGATGTGCACGTGACCGTCATGCACCGTATAGGAATACTCGACCGGATGACCGAACGCCTTTTCGGAATCCGACGAGATCGGGACTGTCTCGTTATAGACCACCGTGCCGTCCTCGCGGAAGTTGTATTCTTTCCAAAGATCGTTTTGCGGGAAGGTATACAGCACGTTGCCGTTCGCGTCCCGTTCTTCCTCCACAAGCCATTCGCCGTAAAGATCCGATTCATGCAGCTCGCGGAGAAGCGGGGCAAAGGAACTGTCGCTCTGCCATCGGCAGGAGAGGACGCCGGCGTGCATCGTAAGTGTGCCGTAATCCACCTGCTTATCGCCCATATAGGGCGTCTTGCCGACATACAGCGCGCCGTCGACCGTGTACAGATGAAAATCAAACTGCATGCGATCCCAAAGCACATAGCTCTGCTTGTTCACATAGTCATAGACGATGATATGCTCGTCGACGATCCCGGAACCAAAGCTGACCGTGGCACAAAGCTCCGGCTTGCCGTCGCAGGTGAGATCGGCAAAGTACACGCTCCACACCGGCATCCCGGCAAACAGTGTGCGCGTCCTGCCGTTTTCGATCGCTTCCACACTGCCTGCGGTCCAGCGGAACGTCACGCCGGGGAAAGCTGCGACCGTGATCTCCTTTGAGCTGTCCCAGGAGAATCCTTCAAAATCATTGTAATAGTCAAGCCATTGCACGACCGGCATCGCTGTTGCCGGTATGCTGCGATGAAAGGTCAGCACACCGAAGTGTAAAACAACAAAGCGGATCGTATCGGTTTGCGGGTCATAGGAAGCAAGGGCTGTATTCTGATATTCCGGCTTGAAATCCTTGATGCTGAGATGAAAAAGCATACTCTGATCGAACCATGGATAGTATTCAAGCACTGCCGTATCATCTTCGGGCTCGAATCGAATGACGCTGCCTTCGGTGTCATAGGTACCGTTTACGGTCATTTCCGTATGATTATCACCGTTCAGATGTAAGGCGGCGGTTCCGTTCGCATCAAAAACCAGATCGCCGGACAGCGTTAAGGGCATGCCTTCCATAACGGAAAGTCCGTCCGTTTTCCATTCGCCTGCAATTTGCTCATTGGTCAGCTGTACGGTCGGATAGCTGATGCTGCCTTCGCGTACATAGAGCGTATACCAGAGGAGTCCTTCACCGGCGTCTTCGGGGGAGCGCAGCATGCTGCTTTCGGGGTCATAGGTAAACTCGACCGGAACGCGGTCTCTGCCGTTGCGCGTTATAAGTACCTTATTTCCGGAAACCGTGTAGGTAAAGGGGTTCTCACGCGTCACGTCGTCTCTGATATACAACTCTGTTCCGGTTCCGTTTTCCCGAAAGATCAGAACATCCCTTCGAGTCCCGAGCATTTCTTCGATCGGCCAATCGGTTTCGTAGGTATCAACAATCTGTTTATAGAACTCCCATGTACCGACAATTTCGGCTGCGTCCGGTTGATTCTTCTTCGGCATCGTCAAGAAGCATACCGCGACCGCGACGCAGGCGAGGATCGCGACAAGGATGATCCAGAACGCGGGCTTTTTGTAGTTCAGAACGGACTTGACGCGGCTTTTCACGCCGGTCTCGCCGAAGGCAAGGGGACAGGCGGCGATCGAACGGCGGGAAACGCTTGCGGTTACAAGCGCTTCGGAATAGGCGGCTTTACCCGCATCGTCGAGCTCCTTCACGACCTTCTCATCGCACGCAAGCTCGATGTCGCGGCAAAGCAGGATATAGGCAAGCCAAAGAAGCGGATTGAACCAGTAGACCGAAAGCAGCAAAAAGCCAAGCGGCTTCCAGATGTGATCGAAGCGCTTGAGATGCGCGCGCTCATGTGCAAGCACATAGGCGCGGGTTTGTTCGTCCATACCGGAGGGGAGATAGATCTTCGGAACAATCAGCCCGAGAATGAACGGATCCTTGATCTCGTCGCATACATACACGCCCTTTTCAAGCAGAACGGACGCGCGGACGCGGTGACATAGCCTCAGAAAGCTGATCAGCGCATAGAAAAGCATGCCGACAACGCCCGCAAGCCACACCCAGCCCGCAACGCTTTTCAGCACGGCAACGGTGTCGAAATGCTCCGCTGCTTTCTCGGGCGTCGGGTTGATCGCGCTGTTCAGCGTCGGGAATCCGGACTGCAGCACGATCTGCTCGCCCCGTACGTTCTCATAGAAATACGAGACGCCGTTGTATTCATTGACAGAAGTAAGAACGGGCGCAGTCACCGATTCGACTTTCACCGTCTCGGCGCTTGGGACAAGGCTCGTCACGCTCTCGATCGACACCGGCAGCAGCAGCCGCAGCGCAACCAGTCCCCACAGCACAACGCGCGTCCATTTCGGCGCCTTTTTCAGCACAAAGCGCAGCAGCACGACGACGAGCACGATCCAGCCCGCGGTGATGCTGATGTTCAGAAGATGTAAAAACAGCTTGCTCATGATTCACGCTCCTTTCGATACGATGCGATCATGCGCATGATCTCGTCCGCCTCGGCGTCGGTTAAGGGCTTCCTTGCCGTAAACGCGGCAATGAACGCAGGCAGCGAGCCCGAAAAGCTTTCCTCCACAAACTGCTCGCTCATGCTGGAATAGAACTGCTCGCGCGTGATTTTTACTTGTACAAGCCCGTCGGCGTTCGTAAACAAACCCTTTTCGCAGAGTTTCCGCAGCACCGTATAGGTTGTAGGCTTTTTCCAGTTGA
>CAMPAN010000095.1 GCA_946631895.1 uncultured Clostridia bacterium | reverse complement strand
CCGAAAACGCCTGCATGAACGGCATCGAGAGCGTCAGAAAGTCCTGCCTCGGCGAGATCGAGGATCAGACCGTCGAAGGATTCGAGCAGAAAAAGCATCCGAAGTTTGAAGTCTACAAGGACAAGGCAGGCGAGTTCCGCTTCCGTCTGAAGGCGAGAAACGGCGAGATCGTCGCAACCGGCGAAGGCTACAAGGCAAAGGCAAGCTGTCTCAAAGGCATCGAGAGCATCAAGAAGAACGCGCCCGAAGCGCCCGTCGTCAAGGTCGAGGAATAACGGTTCCGACTGCGCCCGTCCGGATTTCCGGGCGGGTGTTTTTTTGTAAATTCTCCTTTGCCGGCGCATTGTTCACACTCTGTTGACAAACTCGCACAAATCGGATGGTATAATGGAGTATCGAATCGAGGGCTGTCCGTTTTTTGCGGTCGCCCGGGAAAGGACTACCCTTTGAAGTTCCCCGAATGGAATAAAAAACAGGCGATCCTGATCGGCGTGCTTTTGGGCGTGCTGCTTTGCGCGGTCATGTTTCTGATCGCGGTGCTTGCGCGTCCCGTCGATCCCGCCGAAAGCGACGAGCCCGATTACGACTCCGAAAGCGGAAACATTGATTTCGTCGAGGAAAGCAACGTTTCCCTTTCCGTCGCCGCGACCCCGCCGCCGGATCTGTCGCTGAAGTTCCTCACGGACGAGGCGCACCCCATGCCGGAAAACGGCGCGGTGCTGAAGCTCGGCGAGCCCTACACGATCGGCGGAACGGTCTATTCCAACTATCCGCTGGACAGCGTGAACGTCTCGATCTCCTGTTCGCACAACAACAAATCCCCCTACCCCTACCGCAAGGCGGTGCACTTCGAGCGGAGCAAGGCGGGCATCTACGACCTGAACGGCAAAAACACGGACGAGGGCGTTTCGCTTGCCGCGCGCACCGATTTTTCGCAGCTGCTCGTCGGCGTACACACGCTGAAGATCTCCGCGTCCGTCAGCGGTTCGCGCGCGATCGAGCTCTATCGCTGCACGTTCTACGTGCTCGGCGACGAGTGGGAGACGATCACGAAAGAGAATTTCCCCGATTCGTATCGGGAAGCGCTGAAGTTCTTCGGCAAGGAAGAACGGTTCCTGTATCGCTATCAGTGGGTTTCCGGACGCTATACCGTCGCCGATCCGGAATGGGAAAAGACGTACATCACCGAGATCGCCGGCTATCCGGACGGCATGCCGTGGAAGGTGCATATCGACGCGGTCCCGTACTTTGAAAAGGCGTTCGACTATCTCAATACAAGCTATGTGCGCGTGCACGGCTCGAACGGCGACACCGGCGTGATCAAGGCGATCGATCTCATCACCGAATACAACGGCTGCTACGTTTCGCGGTTCACGTCGTCGCTGAAATCAATCAGCCACCACACCTTCGGCACGGCGGTCGACGTGAACGCCTCGATGGAGCCGAACAAGAACACCGAAGCGAACACGAAGGTCATCGACGACGACGTGAAGCTGCACCTTGCCTTTACCGGCATCCATACGGACAACGGCATTCCGTACTACGACTTCGCGTATGACGGCACGTACGAAAACGATCCGAACGGCGTGCCGCAGACCTGCGTGAACTACCTTCTGTATGAGCTCGGCTTCTTCCGCGCGGGGTTCGATTGGGCGCACTACTATAAATCTACGAGCGACGCGATGCACTTCTGCCTCAGCGAATTCGTGACCTACAACCACGAGCACGCGAAATACGGGCTCCGAAAGGTCTATCAATACGCCGATCCGGTGACCGAACCGTCCCCCGCCGCCACGGCGGACCCGACCGCAGCGTCGTAACCGCATGTTCAGCGGCGCAGAGCAAACGCTCCGCGCCGTTTTTTGTCCCGTGCCGCGTGCTTCGCCCCAGCGGATCGCGGGGAGCGCATATGAAAAAGCAGGCACGTTTCCGTGTCTGCTTCTGCGTTTCCCCGTCTGCTATTCCCCCGCGATCCAGTCCGTCTGCGGATCGGACAGAAAAGCGTCCCTCGCCGCGCGAAACGCGTCCGAATGCGCCGAAACGCGTCCGACGCCCCGGATCAGCGGGTCGATGTACCGCTTCTTCGCCGGAATCCTGCGCCATTCTCCCCCGTCCTCCGGTTCGGGACGGCGGCGCGTCGTCCGATACGCGCAATACCGTTTCCATGCCGCGGCGGTCCGTTCGTCCGCCGTCAGCTTTGCGATAACCTCCGGCTCCGTCGTATACAGATCCGCTTCCGCGAGCACGCCGCAATCCAGCGCAAAGCGCAGCAGCTCGGACAGCATCTGCATCGCATAGCGGTCCTCGTCGGAGACGTAGATCTTCGAGCATGCGAGCGACGCGAACGCAAAGTCCTCCGCCGTTTTCGCATCGGAAAACACAAGCTCCGGCTGTCCGTCCTCCGCCGTGCCGACCGAAAGCCCGGCGTAAAACGCGCCGATTTCGTCAAGCGTCCGGATGCGGTAATTCAGGAGATTCCCGAGCGTGTATTCGAGCCGGTCGGCGGAAAGGCGCGGCGAATCGTTGTCCGCAACCGGATAGCGGTGATAATCGCAGACGTCGTCGACTTCCAGCCCGTACGCGGAAAGGATCCCGGTGAGCTTTGCGTCGCCCTCAATGACGGCGCGCGTGCCGTCCTCGGTCGCTTCCTGCACAAGATAGTCGCCCCGGAGAAAGTCCACGACGTGCGCGAACACCGGCGTTGCGACATCGTGCAGAAGTCCCGCGACCGCCTGCCGGTCGTCATGCGTGAAATGCCGGACGATCAGCGCCGCGCCGAGGCTGTGATCAAACCGCGAATACGGTTTCAAACCGCAAAACCGCGGAAAGGACGTGTATTCGCAGCCGCAGTTCATGCCGACGTTCCGAAGCCTTTGCATGCAGGGCGTGTCCGCGCATTCCCCGAGGATCGCCGGGATCTCCTTGTAATAAATACGATAGTGTTCCATACTCATTTCCCGTCCGGAAAGCTCGTGAACCATTCGCACAGCGCTTCTGCCGTGCAGCCGTTGCCGCGGGGGCTTCCGTTGATCGGTAAAACCCGATGTGCCATATGCTTACTCCTTTTGCAGAATTGCTTCGATCAGGTCAACCGCAGCGCGTACGCAGTCGTCGCAGGGGCAAAGCACCTTGCCGGTATCGCGTCCTTTCAGGTCCTTGCAGAGCGACGCGCCGCACCGTTCCGTAAACGCGCGGTGCAGCGTCCTTGCGTCCCGCATGACGGGTTCGCCGTCTCTGACGATCCCGAGCAGCACGCCCGCGCCCAGAAGCGCGCCGCAGGTCGCTTCCATGCCGCCCATACCGACGCCGAATGCCGCGCCGATCGCGCACAGCTGTTCCTCGGTATACGGTGTGAGATCCGAGAACGCGCACAGCACCGCCTGGCAGCAGTTATACCCTGCGTGCTTACGTTCGATCGCTTCCTGCCGTCTTTCGCTTGTCTCCATCGCTGTTCTCCGTTTTTTCTTTATTATACCAACCGCACGGGAAAAAGTCAAAATCGGCGCGGCGCAAAAAGGCTTGACAGAGGGCGGCCTTTCGTATATAATGCCTTTCAATCATCGGGCGGCGGGTGCCGCACGGACGGGTCCGGTCGGATACGGGCTTTTATTTCAGGAGGATTCTATGCAGATTTATGAGGAACTCAAGGCGCGCGGCTTGATCGCGCAGGTCACGGACGAAGAAGAGATCAAAAATCTCATCAACAACGGCGGCGCAAAGTTCTATATCGGCTTTGACTGCACGGCGGACAGCCTGACGGCGGGGCACTTTATGGCGCTGACGCTGATGAAGCGTCTGCAGATGGCGGGCAACAAGCCGGTCGCGCTGATCGGCGGCGGCACGACCATGATCGGCGACCCCTCGGGCAGAACCGACATGCGCAAGATGCTGACCAAGGAGGACATCGACCACAACGCGGAATGCTTCAAGCGGCAGATGGAGCGCTTCATCGAGTTCGGCGAGGGCAAGGCGGAGATGGTCAACAACGCCGACTGGCTTCTGAAGCTCAACTACGTGGACATGCTGCGCGAGGTCGGCACCTGCTTCTCGGTCAACAACATGCT
>CAMPAN010000094.1 GCA_946631895.1 uncultured Clostridia bacterium | reverse complement strand
GTGTTCGGCACTGTTCCGTTCCTCCTTGTTCGGATAGAAGCATCTGATCTTCTGGTTCGGTTTCACATTGACAAGCTCCGGTTCCTCATCGACGCACTTCTGCGTGCAGTATTTGCAGCGCGGACCGAATTTGCAGCCCTTCGGCAGCGCCAAGGGATGCGGCACGACGCCGGGGATCGGATCGAGACGGTCGCTTTCGTTCTCAAGACGCGGGATCGAATTCATCAGACCTTCCGTGTAGGGATGCGAGAACTCGCCGCTGCCCTGGAAGATGACGTCGACCGGTGCGTGCTCGACGACCTGACCGCAGTACATAACCGCAACGTCGTCCGCCATCTCGTTGATAACGCCGAGGTCGTGGGTGATGAAGATGATCGCGGTGCCGGTCGATTGCTTCAGATCGTTCATCAGCTTCAGGATCTGCGCCTGGATCGTAACGTCCAGAGCCGTGGTCGGCTCGTCGGCGATCAGGATCTTCGGCTTACAGGCAAGCGCCATAGCGATCATGACACGCTGACGCATACCGCCGGAGAGCTGATGCGGATACTGCTTGATGACGACCTCCGGGTTCGGGATCTGTACGTCGTACAGCATCTGCAGCGCATGCTCGTGCGCTTCCTTCTTGTTCATGCCCTGGTGGATCATGAACGGTTCGGACAGCTGTCTGTCGACGGAGAAGACCGGGTTCAGACTCGTCATCGGCTCCTGGAAGATAACGGAGATATCGTTGCCGCGGATGTCGAGCATCTGCTTCACCGAGAACTTCGTGAGGTCCTTGCCTTCGAGCAGGATTTCGCCGCTGTCGATGTAGCCGTTGCCGTCCAGAAGCTGCAGAATGCTCATTGCGGAAACGGACTTGCCGGAACCGGATTCGCCGACGATACCGATCGTCTTTCCGGATTCAAGCTCGTAGGAAACGTCGTTGACGGCTTTTACAATACCTTTCTTTGTCGTAAAGAAGGTGTGAAGATGTTTAACTTCCAATAAAGGCATCGCTTTTTCCTCCTTTACTTATCGTTCGTGGACTTCGGGTCCATAACGTCGCGCAGCGTGTCGCCGATGGTGTTGATGCAGATCGTCGTGAAGACGAGGATCGCAGAGGTGAATACCCACTGCCACCAGAAGTTGATCGCCGCGGTTGCATTACTTGCACGGGACAGCATGTTGCCCCAGCTCGGCTGCGGATAGTTGACGCCGAAACCGAGGAAGGACAGCGACGTCTCCGTCTGCATGGACGCCGCAAAGCTCAGCGTCATGTTGACGAGGATAACCGAGATGATGTTCGGCAGAATGTGCTTGAACGCGATTCTCGTTTCCTTGACGCCCATTGCCTGCGCAGCAGTGACATACTCGGATTCGCGGGCGACCAGAACCTGCGCACGGGTGATGTACGCGAAGCCCGGCCAGCCGAGGACGCCGAGGATGACCATGATCATGTACAGTCTCTGGTCGGTCGTCATGGAGACCTGTGCAAGCAGAGAGCTCAGGATCAGCATGAATGGATACAGTGGGATGGAGCTGAATACCTCCGCCACACGCATGAGGAAGATGTCGACCCAGCCGCCGAGGAAGCCCGCCATCAGACCGATCGAAACGCCGATGATGATCTCGATGATAACGGCGATCGCGCCGACCGTCATCGTGATGCGTCCGCCGGCGATAACGCGCTCTGCGATGTTCGCGCCGCGGTCGTCGGTTCCGAACAGGTAGCCTTTGAGGCCCCACTTGTTCAGCAGCTTTCCGTTTCCGTCAACCGCATAGCTCTGGAACGCGCCTGCAAAAATCTTCTTTGCGCCGTTTACCGCAGGCGCTTCCGCCTGATGGTAATGGTCGCCGCCGAAGGAGTAGACGTGACCGAGGTTGGAAAGTGCGGTGTAGTGATACGTACCGGCTTCGATGTCAACGATGTATTCGCCCTGCTGAAGGGTCGGAACTTCGATGCTGTCCGTCTGGAAGTCGCCGGTCAGCGCGATGCTGCCGTCGTCCAGAAGCAGACAGATGTTGGTGGTCGTGGAGCGAATCTCGGTAATCTTTCTGCCTTCGATGAAGTCCTTGATCTTGACCGCTTTGCCGGAAGTGATCGAGCTGCGAACCTTATCGTACAGACCCTTCGTTCCGGTAAAGATACTCGTCCGCATATCGGTAAGACCGACGACGTAGTTCAGCGTGAAGTCGATATCCTGGATATTGTCCTTCCCGATGAACTTCTCCATGTTGGAATAAGCCTGCTTATTGCCCCAGATATAGAGCGTACCGTCGTCCATCAGAATCGCGCTCGCCTGATAGCCGCACGCTACTTTCTTGATATGGCTGACGTCGAGTTCCCCATTCAGAACCGGATCCGGAACAGGCTCGAGGTTCGGGTTGCTCAGAATCTTCTCGTCAACGGCATACTGACCGAAGCGGTTGCTGCCCCAGCCGTAGAACTTGCCGTCCGTGCCGATCGCGATTGCGTGGTCCTGACCTGCCGCAACATAAGCGATCTCGGCATTCTTGACTTCATCCGGGATTTCCATGGTTTCGCCGGATGCGCCGATCCGCTCGATACCCCAAAGGAATACCTTGCCGTCATTCGAAAGACCGACGGAGAACGGACCGTAGCTGTCGATCATCTTGATGTTGTCGCGCAGACCTTTCGGCACGCTCATGAAGGAGAGCGTCGGCGGGAGGTCCTTTTGCGTCGTTTCGGTGAATGCGTCATAGTATTTTGTCATGAAGTGCGGTGCGATGAACACAATCGCAAACATGATCAGAACGACGACGACGGAAAACACCGCGAACTTGCGTTCCATGAAGCGGTTGAATATCTGTCTGCCCGGGCTGACGATCAGTTCGGAATCGTCCGGAACACCGTTCTTATAGACGATTTCCTTCTGTTCCTTATGCCGCTTGCCAAACCATTTTTCCTCGTATTTAAGTCCGAAGAAGCCGCGAACAAACCAGCGAAGGAGCTTACGGAAGATGTTTTCTTTTTTATTCTTTTCCATATGTCTGCCTCCTTACTTGCTGATACGGACACGCGGGTCAACCAGACCGTACGTAAGGTCGATAACGAGGTTCGAGAACAGTCCGATGAAGGTGTAAATAACCTCAAGGAACATGATCATATCGTAGTCCGCCGTTCTGGTCGCGTTCAGGAACAAGAAGCCCATGCCTTTGAAGCCGAACATCTGTTCAAGAATCATTGCGCCGGAGATCGTTCCGAAGAAACCGCCGACAATGATGGAAACCATCGGAACGAGCGCGTTGCGCCATGCGTGGCTGTAAACAACGGCTTTTTCCGTTAAGCCCTTTGCACGCGCGGTGCGGATGCAGTCGAGGCTCAGCGCGTCGATCATGGATGCACGGCAGATACGCGTGATGGACGCCAGGGAGCCGAACGTCAGGCAGATCGTCGGCAGCGCGACGTGGTGCAGAACGTCCAGCACCTTCCTGAATCCTGTATACGGATTGCCCGGCGTCTGCATGCCGCTGACCGGGAACCAGTGCAGGATCGAACAGAAAAATACAATAAATACAATGTAGATGATAAAGCTTGGTGTTGAGAAACCGATCAGCGTAAAGAACTGCGTAAATCTGTCGAATCTGCTGCCCTTTTTAACCGCGCACTTGATGCCAAGCGGGATCGTGACGCCTAAGACCGCAACCTCCGTAATCAAACCGATGATAAACGAATTTCGCATATGCGTCGGCACGACTTCTATGACCGGTTTGTTATAATCGTACGAAAAACCGAAATTCCCCTCAAATATACCCTTGAATTCACCGTTGTAATACGGATAGAGACCGAGCCAACGCAGATACAGAACCAGCTTGTTGTCGGTATCAGTACCATATTTCCTCTGGTAGTTCTTATACAGCTCATCGAATTTTGTCTTCTTTTCTTCTTCCGTCAGGTTCTTCATCGTTTGGATTTCGTTTCTCGCATCCGTATAGGCACGGTTTGCGGGCATCATCTGATAAAGAATAAACAGAATAAAGGTCAGAAGAAAGAATACGAAGACCATGTACACCAATCTCTTTAGAATGTATCTTCCCATGGGATACTCCTTTAATCTTGAAGCTTGGATTTAT
>CAMPAN010000093.1 GCA_946631895.1 uncultured Clostridia bacterium | reverse complement strand
CGTATGCGCCGTACTGGCTGACCTCCGCCTCAACGTTGGACTGCGAAAGCGTCTGTCCGGCGGGCGTCACGCCCTCCACGAGCGTCAGTGCGTCGACGTCGGGCGTGAAGAGGTTGTACTTGCGGAATTCCACGCGCTTACCGCCGTGACGCGGAATGCTGCGCTTCTGTCCGAAGCTCGCGTGCACGAGACGCGTCTTTGCGGTCTCCAGCAGCTTCTTGTCATAGAACTGCTTATTGAAGTATGCGTTGTTTACGGTGTTCAGAGTGGTATTCGTATTCATGGGTTCTCCTTTCAGATTTGGACTCGTTTGCCGTTATGCGCGGCGTTCCTGTACTGCTGCTCCAACGCCGAGAACGCTTCTCTCGACATGGACATATAATCCGGCGCGGGCGCGACCGCACGGTCGGTGCGCTGGCTCTTCGGGAGCGCCTTGCGGCTTCTCGCCTGCTCGCTCATGCGGGTCTTGACGTTTTCCTCCGCCTCCTCGGCGCGCTTTTCCGCGACGTAGATGCGCACTGCCGCCTTCGGCTCGAATTCCTGCAAAAGCGCGGCAAACGCGGGATCCCGCACCGCCCCGGAAAGGTCAAAGTCCTCGGGCAGCTCGCCGTTTTCCTCCATCTCCGCCAGCTCGTTCGCCGCGTCGATGAACGGGTTTTCCTCCTCCGCTTCGATCGGTTCGATCGCTTCGGGTTCCGGTTTCTTCCTGTTAAAGATCATAGATTACCTCCGAATCGTTTCTTTTTGGTTCGTTCGGGAAACAGCGGTTCGATGGTCTCTGCCGCTTCCCGCATGCTCTTCTGTACCTGTTCCTTTCCCTCAAACACCATGAGGGAGACCGCCTGCTCCTTGGTGATCGCGCCGAGGCTCAGAAGGTTCATCATCAGCTCGTTCTGCGCCGCCGCGGCGAACCGGCTGCGCCGCACCGCCTTGATCGAGATCAGAAACTCGACCGGAAGCAGCACGCCGCCCGGCGCGCTTCTGCGGAGCACGTCGCTGTCGAAGAAAACCTCCTTCGGCTCGCCGTCGACGGTGATCGTCACCGGACGGAGGAAGCAGTTGAACTCGCGTTCCGTCTCGATCTCGAGCCGCACCGCCTCGCGGAACGCCTCGTGGAGCTGATCGGTCGCCATCCGTGCGCGCTTGGTACTCATCTCCTGCAGCGCTTCGATCGCCCGCGCCGCGGTCACGCCGCCCGGCGCCGCCCCGCGGGAGGAATCGTTTGCGCCGCTCTCCTCCTTGATGTCCTGCCGGATCGACCGGATATAGGAGAGCAGGTAGTTCGGCAGCGGCGCGGTCGTCATCCACGTCACGCCGTTCAGATTCTCGCCGGTGTGCACGTCCTTCGACCAGTCCCTGAGGTCGTCCGGGTCAAAGCCGGACGCATCGGTGACCAGCAGCTTGTTTTTCGACGCCAGGAACGCGTTTTTCAGCACGAGCTGGTCGAGCTTGTCCGCATAGAGCTGCATCGTGCCGAACAGATCGACGACGCCGAAGCCCAGGGCGCTCCCTTTTCGCGGGTAAAGCGTGGTCAGTACGAACGGGTACCGGCCGTGTGAAAAATAGCCCTCGGGTTTCACGTCGCGGCTGTCCTCGAGCACGACGCCGTTTGCAAGAAGCGCCATATGCACGCGATAAACGTCGTCCTTCGCATCGTATTCGCGCCGCCAGTATTCGATCAGCAGCACCGCATTTTTCGGATCCGGCGAAAGGATCTCGTCGGTAACGAGCTCCGCCGCGTTTGTCGGGCGGGATTCGATCAGCGGATAAGCGTCGGGATAGTGTGCTTCGATCCATGCCCTCGGACGCAGCGCGAGCTTGAACACCGCGCGGCTGTCGTTGAGATCGGTCACCAGCGGATCAATGAGGATGCTGCGGATGTCGACGTGACGGATGAACGCCCCGCCGAGCCCGCCGTTTTCGGCTGCGTCATAGCCGACCTCCTGTACGCACCAGCCGCCGACCAGCAGATCGTGCACCGCCTTGCGGTATTCGACCGGGTACGACGCCGCGTCGTGGTTTCTGCGGATCACGGCGTCGATGACCTGCGCGGCATAGGCGTCCGCCGCGCTCTCCGGCTCGATGACCGCCTCCGGCGTCTGATCCGCAAGGTCCGCCGACACGTTCTCGATCGTGGACTGCAGGATCGGCGTGACCGGACGCGGCTCGTTGGGATCGGTCACCGGCACGTCGTACCAATGCTCCCCGCGATACATCCGCTCGTTGTGCTCCTGACGCCGCCACTCGTTCGCATACGCATTGCGGAATTCGTTGAACAGCGCAGTCGCTTCTTCGGCCAACCGCCGTTTGGTTTCGGATTGTCTTGGTTTCATCATAATTCCTTTCTGGTTGATTCTTCCTGTGCCTTCGGCACAATTCAAGGCGCAGCCGGTGCATGACCGCCGGTCAATTCATGCGCGGA
This sequence comes from uncultured Clostridia bacterium, assembly GCA_946631895.1. Lineage (GTDB taxonomy): Bacteria > Bacillota > Clostridia > Christensenellales > CAG-138 > UBA3792. The sequence continues at coordinate 1,683 of CAMPAN010000093.1, read as the reverse complement.
GCGCAATTCATTGATTCACAGCCCCCGGAATCCGGGACTGCCCTGCGACGCGCCGGCAAGCGGGTCGTACCGGTAAACGCGCTTCTTTGCCTCCGCGGCGGCGGGACGCGGACGGCTCATCAGCCCGTAGCGCAGCGCTTCCGGCGCATGGTCCTCGCAAAGATCCGACACGTCCTCGCAGTCGTGCGCGTCGAAGGTCAGCGTCGGCAGCGTGCGGATGAGGTTGCGGCAGGTCTCAAAGATCCGAAGCTCCGGCGTGCCGTCCCCGGAACCGGCAAGCGCTTCGCGAACGCGCTGCCATCCCGGAACGCGGGCATTGTCCGCCGGCAGAAGCGGCACGCCGTTGTGACCGAAGACCTCCGCAATGCTCTCGCCCTCCGCGCCCTTCAGACCGCGCTGCTGCCACGCGTCGGGCGAAGCGACGGTGTAGGCGATGCGTTCGCCCTCGGACAGCATTCTGACCCGCTTTGCGATTTCGCTCGACAGCGTCTTCCGGAGGTACAGCTCGCGGTACACGTACAGCTTGCCCTCCGGCGCGACGGCAAACCACAGCACACAGCACGGATCGTTGTAGCCCCAATCCATTGCGCGGAAGCGCTTCCACTCCGTCGGGAGCCTCGTCGGGCGCACGACATGCCGGTCGCGGTCGAATTCCTGGAAAAACTGTCCTTCCAGGACGTCCCAGTTGCCGTCGAGATAGGCCTTTCTGAGATACTCGGGGAGATTTTCGAGCGTCTCGAGATACTGCGGATTGCTGTGCAGAAGGACCGGGTTGTCGGTGACCCGCGCCGGGATGAACACATAATCCGCCGCCCGCTCGCTGTTGCGGTAATCGCGGTCGATGAACAGCCGCTTCACCCACGCATGCCCCACGCCGCCGGGGTTGCAGGTGTAGTACATGCGCGGCGCAAAGTCCTCGCGCACCGACCGGTTGCAGGTGGTCAGAAACTGCATCTGCGTCTCGGTGAAGTGCGTCGCCTCCTCAAGCCCGATCACGTCGTACTCCTGTCCCTGATACTGGAACACGTCCGCCTCGCGGTCGCAGTAGCCGAGCTTGATGCGGCTGCCGTTCGGGAACAGGAACGCGCGCTGCGTCGCCTGATAGTTCACCGCGCCGGAGAGCTCCCGCATCAGCGGCAGCACGTGGTTTTCGTTGAGCTCCGGCAGCGTCCGGCGCAGCAGCAGGAGCCTGAGCTCCGGATAGCGAAAGGCAAGCAGCACGAACTTCCGGCGCATCGCCCACGACTTGCCGCCGCCGCGCGCGCCGCCGTAGGCAATGTGCCGCGCGGATGCAAGGAAGAACAGCTCCTGTTTCGGGTTCGGCGTCCCCGGAAGATGCAGGATCATTTCGCATACCTCCCCGCCGCGTCGTCCAGAACGATTTTCAGCTCGCCGTCCGTTGCCTGCGCCGTTCCGGAAAGCCCCAGCCCGCGCAGCGCTTCCAGCGCCGGCTGATAACTGAGCTCGCCGAGCAGCGCCCGCTCGAGCGTGTAGGCGGCGATCTTCAGGACCGCGTCGCGCAGGATCGCGTCCGCCCCGGACCGCTTTCCGGTACGAAACGCCGAAAGCACCTCCTCCGGCGTCATCTTTACCGCCCGCGCAAGACCGAACAGGGTGTAGGGGATCTGTCTCTCTTCCGTTCCGCCGTTTTTCAGCTCGCGACGCTCGCGCGTTGCGTCACAA
>CAMPAN010000092.1 GCA_946631895.1 uncultured Clostridia bacterium | reverse complement strand
TGCCCCTCGCCGAAATCAGCGATGTTTTCAGCACTACTGACGTTTGTTTCCGGCTCGTTCCCCCCCGAATCATTTGCATACTTGTATCGTTGAGATGCGTTGGAACCGATCGAGGGAATCCGGGATATTCCTGAAAACGATGAACCATATTGCCGGGGTGTTTCATGAGCGTTTGATTGCAACACCCGGCGAGTAAAAAAACGGATGCTGCAGCAAAAGCGGGGATGTCTCCGGATCTGTATCGGAAACATCTTCTTTCTGCCGGATCACCGGAACAGAAAAACCGGGGGGCGGAACCTGTTTTGTATTGCCAACGGCATAAAGATTGTTATATAATATTTTTAATATACTGGGTTCATGTGTTCATTCCTGTCTGTCCGGACCGGTTTTGCCGGTTAGCAAACGCGTATGTGACGGACGGCAGCGACAGCGGGAACAAAGAAACAGGGAGGAATTTATGGGAAAAAACGCATTGCCGACGGACGCAAGCGGATTCGTGCTGCTGTCCGATTTCGTACCGCATATCATACAGGAGATCCGCTACCACTCCGCCTATAATTTCATCGGCGAACGCATCAACGGCTATGAACAGCCCGTTGCGCTGTTAACACGGGAAGCGGCGCGCGCGTTGAAAGCGGTCAGCATCGAGCTTGGAGTGATGGGCTATATGATAAAGGTGTTTGACGCCTACCGCCCTGTGACCGCATTAAAGCAGTTCATTTTCTGGGGCATCGAGGACACGGACATCCGTATGAAACCGTATTTCTACCCCGATCTGGAAAAGCAGGAACTGTTTGCCAAGGGATATATCGCGAAGCAATCGAGCCACAGCCGCGGCAGCGCCGTCGACCTGACGCTGTTAAGCATGCACACCGGCAAGGAGCTGGACATGGGCACGCCCTTTGATCTGTTCAGCCCGCTCTCACATCCGGACTGTCCGGACGTAAGTCCCGAACAGTACGAAAACCGGATGCTGCTGCAGCGCGTCATGGTCCGCAACGGCTTTGCGCCGCTCGATTGCGAGTGGTGGCATTTCGTACTGCAGGACGAGCCCTATCCGGACACCTATTTCACCTTCCCCGTCAATGCCTCCATGCTTTCGGGCATCTGATCCTGTGAACAAAAAACGCATCGGGATAATTCCCGATGCGTTTTTTGTCGTCATAAGAGTCGGATTCCGCTCTGCTGCGCTTCGTTACAGGAGACGTTCGCACGTTTCCCGCGCAAACCGTATTTTGCTCTTGAAAATACGGATCCAGCCTTCCTTTCCGATAGCCTGAAAAGCCGTGTCAGATTTCGTTGTTCTCGTCGCCCATAAGGTCGGCAAGGACTTTTTCGCGTACGACGCGCACGTCGGTTTCGCGTACCTTCTGCCGGAGCGGCAGCACCGAGCGCGGCGAGACGGAAAGCTCGTCGATGCCGATGGAGAGGAACGTCTCGGTGAGCGCAAGATCCGCGCCCAGTTCGCCGCAGATGCCGACCCAGATGCCGTTCCTGTGCGCATTGTCGCAGACCATCTTGAGGAGGCGCAGCACCGCGGGATGATGCGGGTTGAAGAAGCGTCCGAGGTCGTTGTTCTGACGGTCGCACGCAAGCGTGTACTGCGTGAGGTCGTTCGTGCCGCAGGAGAAGAAGTCGACCTCCTTCGCAAGACGGTCGGAGATGATCGCCGCCGCGGGCGTCTCGATCATGATACCGACTTCGACGTCGTTGTCAAACGGAATGCCTTCCGCGGTGAGTTCCTTCTTGACGCGCTCGCACATCTTCTTTGCCTCGCGCACCTCCCAGACGGACGTGACCATCGGGAACATGATGGAAAGCTTTCCGAATGCAGATGCGCGATAGAGCGCGCGGATCTGCGTATGGAAGATCTCGGGACGGTTCAGGCAGATACGCAGCGCGCGGTTGCCGAGCGCCGGGTTCTCCTCGTTCGGGAGATTGAAATAGCCGATCTGCTTGTCTGCGCCGATGTCGAGCGTGCGGATAACGACTTCCCTGCCGCCCATGTCGGACAGCGCCTGTTTGTATGCTTTGAACTGATACTCCTCATCGGGATAGTCGTCGCAGTTCAGATACAGGAACTCGCTGCGGAACAGACCGACGCCGCCTGCGTCGTTCTTCAGGACCGCGGCAACGTCGTCCGGACTGCCGATGTTGCAGTAGATGCGCACGCTCTGTCCGTCCTTCGTCACGTTCGGCTTGCCCTTGAGCTCATCGAGGAGCGCCTGCATCTTCTTCTGTTCTTCCATCTTTCTGAGCATCTTTGCCCGCGCCGCTTCATCCGCGTCGATCAGGATGTTGCCGTTGGATCCGTCGACGATGACCTCGTGCCCCGCCATCTCGGGCTTCAGCGCGTCGCCGACGCCGATAATCGCGGGAATGCCCATTGTGCGGGCGAGGATCGCCGTGTGGCTCGATCCGCTGCCGCCCTCGGTGATGAAGCCCAGGATCTTGCTCTTGTCGAGCTGCACCGTTTCGCTCGGCGCAAGGTCGTCCGCCGCAAGAATGACCGGAACCGGCGAATCGACGCCGCCCGCGACCGCGCCCGTGAGGATGCCGAGAATGCGTCCGGAAACGTCCTTGACGTCCGCTGCGCGCGCCTGGAAATATGCATCGTCCATCGACGCAAACATCTCCGCAAACTGCGCTGCGGTATCGGAAACCGCTGCTTCCGCGTTCAGCTTGCTGTCATTGATCGCGGTCTGAATGCTCTCTTCGTAATCGAGGTCCTCCGCCATCATCTGATGCGTTTCAAACAGCATCGCCGCCTCGTCGCCCGCTTCGGCTCTCGCCTTCTCCGCAAGCTCGCCGAGCTCGGCGATCGCCTTTTCCTGCGCCGCCTTAAAACGCGCCCATTCGGCTTCGGTGTCCGCGACCTCATACCGGGTCACCGTGCTCTTGACACGCTGATAGAAATAGAGAGGACCGAGCGCAACGCCGGTGGATACGCCTTTCCCTTGAATCGTAATCATAAAAAACCTCCGTGATTCTGAATGGACAAAGACGGCTGTCAAAACGGCAGCCGTCTTTTTGCGTTGTCTAGAGATTTGCCTTGAAGAACGCTTCGATCTCCGCCGCTGCGGTCTCTTCGTCAGCGCCGTCGACGTCGACACGGATCGTATCGCCCTGCTTGATGCCCATGCCCATCAGCGCCATCAGCTTCAGCGCATTGACGGACTTTTCACCCTTGTTGACGGTGACGGTCGACGCGTACTTTTTGATCTCCTTGACGAGAACGCCCGCGGGACGCGCATGAATGCCGACCGGATCGGTAATGGTGTACTCAAACGACTTCATAGTATTGTCCTCCTGTGGAATAGATTTTTATTTCGCACCGCATTCGACGCCTTCGAGGTCGTCGGAGTTGGTCAAAAGCACTGCAACGGTGTCGCTGTAGCCCGCCGCCTTGATCTTTTCGCGGCTGAAGCGGATGAGCGGCTGACCGAGTTTGACTTCGTCGCCTTCGTTCACGAGGCACTCGAAGCCGTCGCCCTGCATGTTGACGGTGTCGACGCCGACGTGGATCAGCATCTCCATGCCGTTCGCCTCGATGCCGATGGCGTGCTTGCTTTCGGCGACTGAGCTGATCGTGCCGTCAAACGGGGCAACGACAAGCTCCTCCGTCGGTTCGATGCCGACGCCGTCGCCGAGTACGCCGGAAGCAAAGGTGTCGTCCGGGATCGCTTCGCGCGCAATGACGTTGCCCGCGACCGGCTGCATGACGGTACCGGCTGCGCAGCGGATGACGGAAACGGTCGGAAGCTCCGGAGCTTTTTCGGGTTCGGGCTCTTTCGCCTTCTCCTCGGGCTTGTCTTCCTTCCAGATGAAGATGGTCAGCACAAACGCGACACCTGCCGAGATCAGAAGTTCAACCAGATACAGTGGGATGTTGTTAACCGCCGGGATCGCCGGAATACCGGTGACGCCGTAAACCGGTGCGCCGAGCTTAAACAGCGCGCCGAACAGTGCGCCGACCGCGCCGCCCGCCATGCCGCAGAGGAACGGCTTCATAAAGCGGTAGTTGACACCGAAGATTGCAGGCTCCGTGATACCAAGAGACGCGGAGAGCGAAGCGGGCAGTGCGACCGACTTGGTCTTTGCGTTCTTGACCTTGACCGCGACCGCCAGGCACGCGCCGAACTGTGCGAAGTTCGCTGCGGATGCGATCGGCATCCAGGTGTTGAGACCGGTCTGTGCGATCATGCCGGCTTC
>CAMPAN010000091.1 GCA_946631895.1 uncultured Clostridia bacterium | reverse complement strand
AGGTCGTCGTGCAGCTTTCCTATCCGGCGGATGAGGAAGGCAACCACCTGATCGACGAGGATGTGCTCCTTGATGCAGATGTGAATCCGTACACCGACGTGTTCACCGAAGCGGAGTTCATCGCAAAGTTCGGCGATCCGAAGCATCCGTTCACGGGCGTCAACTACCTTGCGTATTACCGCTCGCTGATCGAAGAGGAAGGCGCGGAAGCTGAAATTCTGCTTGCCAACGATCCGACCGCGATCCTGCAGTATACGGACAGCGTGCTCGTCAGCAACATCCACGAGCGCGAACGCACTGCAAGACGGCTTCGCAAGGCGGGTGCAAAGCGCGTTCTGACGCTGTGCGACATCATGAGCGCATCACGGAACGGCAGCGGCTTCCAGCCGGATTACGGACTTCTGGGTTCGAACAAGGCGACGGAAAACGTCGTGAAGCTGTTCCCGAAAAACGCACGCGAGGTTGCATTTGCAATTCAAAAGGAGATTCTCGACCGCACGGGCGTTTGTGTCGAAGCGATGGTGTACGGCGACGGCGCGTTCAAGGATCCGGTGGGCAAGATCTGGGAGCTGGCGGACCCGGTAGTTTCTCCGGGCTATACCGACGGGCTCATAGGGCTTCCGAACGAACTGAAGCTCAAATACCTTGCGGACAACGAGTTCAAGGATCTGTCCGGTGAAGCGCTGACGGCAGCGATCCGCGCGCGCATCCGCGAAAAGGAAGCGAACCTCAAGGGGCAGATGGTTTCGCAGGGCACGACGCCGAGACGGCTCACGGACCTCATCGGCTCGCTGTGCGATCTCACGAGCGGCAGCGGTGACAAGGGCACGCCGATCGTACTCGTGCAGAACTACTTCAATAATTACGCGGACTGATCCGCAGATAAAAAACGGCACGGAAGCGTTTCCGTGCCGTTCGTTGTTTTGGGAATTATGCCTGCTGCTTTGCAGCTTTCTTGGCGGCCTTGCGCTGCTCGAGACGGGAGATCCAGATCGCACAGGTTGCGTCGCCCGTGATGTTCAGTGTGGTGCGGCCCATATCGAAGATCTTGTCGACGCCGATGATCAGCGCGATGCCCTCGACCGGTACGCCGATCTGTGCAAGGACCATCGCCAGCATGATCGGGCCCGCGCCGGAAACGCCCGCGGTGCCGATGGAGGCGAGCACGGCGGTCAGAACGATCTGCGCCATTTGTCCGAACGTCAGATTCATGCCGAAGCAGGAAGCAATGAAGACTGCGGAGACCGCCTGATAGATCGCGGTGCCGTCCATGTTGATCGTTGCGCCGAGCGGCAGAACGAAGGACGTGACGCCCTTATCCGCGCCGAGCTCCGTGCAGCATTCCAGGTTGACCGGCAGCGTCGCGTTCGAGGAAGTGGTGGTGAACGCCGTGATCATCGCCGGCATCATGCCGCGGAAGAACTTGAAAGGATTCATGCGGCTCAGAAGCTGTACACTGAGACCGTACACGACGATCATGTGCGCGAGGTACGCAAGGTACGCGACGCCGATGACCAGCGCAAGCGAACCGATGATCATCGGACCGTTGACTGCAACGACGTTCGCCATCAGGCAGAAGACGCCGATCGGCGTGATCTTGATGATCATCATCAGGATCTTGATGACGATCTCGTTTGCAGCGTTGATGAAGTTCGTGACGGGATCTGCCTTCTTGCCTGCGGCGAGGATGCCCGCGCCGAGGAAGATCGCGATGCAGATGACCGGAAGCATGTCTGCGTTGACGAGCGGCTTCAGGGCGTTATCCGGGAAGATGCCCTTGATGACGTCCATCACTTTCGGCGCTTCCTTCGCCTGGTATTCAAGCCCTTCGAGGTTCGCGCCGGGCAGCGCCGGGAACATGCCCTTGAACAGGTTGACGATCACGAGACCGATGACGACTGCGATCGCGGTTGTGAAGAGGTAGTAGAGGAAGGTCTTGATGCCGATGCTGCCGACCTTCTTGAGATCGCCCAGCGAGATGACGCCCGCGGTGATCGAAATCAGCACGACCGGAACGATCAGGAACTTCAGCAGGTTGATGTAGATGTCTCCGATGGGCTTCAGCCAGTTTGTGGTGAAGTTGACCATGGGTTCCTTCCACTCCGGATGGTTGACCCAACCCGGGAGCCAGAGGCAGAGCAGACCGACCAGAATGCCGGCGGCCATGCCGATCAGGATCCAGAGCGGCAAAAGAGATCTTTTCTTTTTGGATTGCTGTTCCATATGGTTTCCTCCGTTATCATTTTGCGGCAGAACGGTTCCGCTTTTTCCAAATGCGTTCGATCACCCCTGATGCGGGAAAGCTCCGCCGTATGATATATTATTGCATAGATTTACAGAAATAGCAACATATTTTTGTATGTATATACAAATTCTGCATATTTAGCGCTGTTTGTGCGAAATCATGAAAAAACGGCACGGAAACATCTCCGTGCCGTTTGTGTACGCCGGATTATGCCAGTACCGGATTTGCGTCCGCCGCCCGACGCAGCGCGTCGTGGATCAGCCGCTGTCCGGCGTCGTTCGGGTGGATGCCGTCCGCGCAGAGGTAGGGGAGCAGCGCGCGCTGTTCCAGAAACGCGCTGCGAAGATCGACAAGGAAGCAGCCGGTTTCGACGGCAAGCCGTTCGATCGCAAGCGAATACTTCTCCTGATACCGATAGATCGCGTTCGCGTCGCCGAGCCAGAGGAGAATGTTCTCCTTCGAAAGCCCGTCGCGCGTGATCCAGTCGAGATAGCGCTCCGACGAGATCGGCGGCAGCGTGGTAAGGACCGGCTTGACACGGTGCGCGCGCAGCGTGTTGATCATGCGGTGCATGGTTTCGACAAAGACCGGCAGCGGCGTGTTCGGCAGATGCTCGCCGTCCGGACGCGCAGCGACCTCCGCCCAGCGGAAATCAGCGTCATTTCCGCCGTACTCCAGAAGAACGACCGCGGGCGTTTCGCCCTTTTCGAGCTGACGGTTCAAAAGCTGTTCGCCCTTCTGCACCGTGCAGCCGAAGCGGGAACGGTTATCGAGGATCCAGTCGTGGCTTTTTGCGATCGATTCCAGTCCGATATCGTCCGTCGTTCCGTAACGCGTCGTGCCCGAAAGCATGCGAACGCCCTTCAGGATCGAGTCGCCGAAGATGGAGATGACACGATTTGTTTGCATTTGTTACCTCCGTATGACGCAATTCGCTCTTGCAATAAAATCGTTCTGCCATTATAATAGACGCATCCCGAACGATTTGCACCCTATTCGGAAGCCGCGGGCGTCTATCGCTCCGCTTTGTGTCGGTAGAGAGGGAGAATGACGGCTCTACTGAGAGTAGAATGCCGATGAACAGGGCGCTTTTGAGGTATATATGGAAGAAAACAGAATTCGCACCGTGCTTGCGGAGAAGATGACGGCGTATCGGAAACGTGCCGGACTGACGCAGGCGGAGCTCGCCGAGAAGCTGAATTACTCGGATAAATCCATCTCGAAGTGGGAACGCGGGGACGGCATGCCGGACCTTCTGGTGCTGTGCAAGCTCGCCGATCTCTATGACGTTCCGCTCGATTCGTTTCTGCGCGAGGGACCCCTGGTCCGCTCGCAGGCGGAGCAGAAGACCCGCCACATCATCATAACGCTGATCTCGATCGGACTCGTGTTCTTCGTCGCCGCGATCGCGTTCTTTGTGTGTTATCTTGCAAAGGTCAACGTGCGCTGGCTCGCGTTCATCTACGCCGTGCCGGTCAGCATGATCCTGCTCGTCGTGTTCAGCCACATGTGGAGCAGCCTCATCTGGCAGGCGCTTTCGGTGTCGGGACTCGTCTGGACGCTGTGCGGTGCGATCTACATCTCATTCGTCGCGATCGGCGGGATCAAAAAGGTCGCAATGCTGTTTATGGTCGCCGCTGTGTTCCAGGTGCTGGTCATCCTGTGGTATGTGCTGATGCTGATCAGAAAGCGCAACAAGGCGCGAAAGGAAGCCGATCATGTTCTGTCCTGAATGCGGTCGTCCGCTGCCTGACGAATCGGTCAGGATCTGTCCGAACTGCGGAACGGCATTCACCGTCCCCGAACAGCCCGCGCCCGTTCTGCGCGAGCCGGAACGGAAGTCGCACTGCAAACGCAGCGCCGCCGCTCTGCTTCTTGGCGTCGGGACGTTCGTGTTCGGCATGCTGACGCTTTTGGGAAAGATCCTCTGTTTTGATCTCAAAATCCTGTACGGCACCGCGGTCGTGACCTTCTTCCTTGCACCGCTTGCCTGCTGCTTCGGACTGTCCGGCATTGTCGCCCGCATCCGGGACCGCGAAAAGCGCGGCTTGCCCTCGGCGATCGTCGGGCTGCTCCTCGGTCTCGTCTTCGGGCTTCTTGCCGCCTATTGCCTTGTCATGCGCGTCTTCCGCGCGTAAC
>CAMPAN010000090.1 GCA_946631895.1 uncultured Clostridia bacterium | reverse complement strand
TCGTGCATGGCGGTCGGATCGGCAAAGCCGACGATCTCGCGGATCGTGCCGCTCATCAGGTAATTGCCCTGCGGCACATAGGCGAACAGACGCCGATATTCGGATGAAAGCTCGTTCTCGTTCCCCTGCGCATCCTCGAAATACCGGCTGCCGGAATCCGGCTGCATCACGCACATCATCAGCTTCAGCGCCGTGGATTTTCCGCAGCCGCTCGTGCCCGTGAACGCCGCGTATTCGCCCTTTCCGATCTTCAGCGAAAGATCCCTGAGAACGATCGGCATATCCGTCTTTTCGAGCTCCAGCGTATTGTCCGAAACCACCGGGTAGTAGGTAAAGCTGACCCGATCCAACCCGATCGCGGACAGCTCGTTCCGATAGAACAAAGTGATCCCCGAAAGCGGAATTGCGTTCGGTTCATCGTCCTCAAAGCTCTCCGCCTCCATCAGCCGTTCTGCACTCGCGAGCATTGCGTAGTACTGCGGCAGGAAGCCCGTAATGTTTGCCATCGGCATCTGCACCTGGGAAACAAGCTGCAGGATCGCAGTCATCGTGCCGTAGCTGATCGTTCCTGTCAGAATCCCGTAGCCGCACCAGCCGACGCCGAGCAGATACATGCCTGTCATTGCCGCGCTGAATCCGATATTGCACAGATTGGAGAATCGGATCCGCCGCATACGCGCAGCCTTGTGCGCGTTCATTTTTTCCTCCGCGCCTGCCTGCGTCTGTTCTTCCGCAGCAAAGGACCGCAGCATCAAAAGGCTTGCGATGCGTTCCTGCAGAAAGATCCGAAGTCTGCCGTCCGATTCCTGCACGTTTTTGTGCAGTCGTTTCATAACCTTACGAAACAATATCGTCAGCAGCGCAAGCACGATTCCGCCGGGAATCAGGATCGCTGCAAAGAACGGTTCGATCACGATGATCATTGCGATCGCGCTGACCAGTTTGACCGCCATGCCCGCAAGCCCCGGAATAATCTCCACATACCCGTTCGCCACGACGACGGTGTCGTTGGTCAGCCGGTTCATCCATTCGCCCGAATGCACCGCGCTGATGCGCAGATAATCCTTTCGGAGCAGCGTCCCCGTCAATCTGCCCTTGAATACATTTTCAAACGTAGATTTGCTCAGCTCTGTCAGCCATCGTATGACCGCGCGAAGCGCAAGCTGCGTTGCGGAAAGCGCAACGGTCAGCACAAGATACCGCCAGAACGTCGTCTTGTCTCCGCCGACAGCACCGTCCACAACGCCGCGCAGCAGCAGCGCATACAGAACACCGGACCCTCCGAGCAATGCCTGCACGAGTGTCAGTGCGACGATGTACCACTTTTTTCTGCCGGGTACGGTATAGAGCCATTTGCGAGCTGACTGTTTCACTTTTCCCGTTCGGAACCTTTCATTGCATGATAAGAGATTTGCGCTGCTTCCGGATCCATATTGCATCCGAGGCGCCAAAGCCCGACGGTCTTCGACAGCCGGTCGATCAGCTGCAGTGTCTGCAGCATAGCCGCCGGATCCCGCGGGCGATAGATCTGCTGCACCAGAAACGGATATGCCTCCACAGGCGAAATACGGTGAATTTCATTTTCTTCGGCGCGCTCCAGAATGCAGATCGCCTTCAGCGGCACGGCGCAGTTGGTGCTCAGATGATGCTTTCCGTCCCACGGCGTTCCGTAGATCGTTGCGCCGCTTTCGGTCACACGTATCAGCGGCTTATCATCATTGACCATCACCGCACGTTTTCCGAACAGCTCGCGCCAAAGACGCGCATGCGTGCTTTTGCCGGTTCCGCTTTTTGCAGTGAACAAATACCCTTCTCCATCCACAGCAATACAGGAACCATGCATCAGGATCGTATCGAACGACGGCAATCTTTCCGCAATTTTGCGGTAAACAGCAAGACTCTCGACATATTCATCGGGATGACGGATCACCGGACGTCCCAGAAGCATCTTCTCCTGCATGGAATGCTCCCGTTCGTAATCAATATCCGCCTGTGTGATTTCCACGCAAAGATCGGCAGGACCTTCGGCAGCGCGATATGATTCACACAGCCGATGGACCCGTTCATGCAGCGAACAGATCTGAATGGTAATATCAGCGATACGATACGTTTCCGTCATTTCCTTTGAAAAAGCAGGGCGAAAACCGGCGTCTTCGCCCCGCGGTCTTTGGTTTTGTTGTAATCAGTTCGCTTTGTATGCGTCCGCCGCTGCAGAATAGCCGTAAATCGCAGCAGCCGCATTCTGCATGACCGCCTGGTTGTTTGCAATCAGAATCTTCACGTAAGACAATGCCGATGCGTTGACCGTCGCGCGGCCGTGATCCGTCGTAATCACGATCTCGTACGTCTTTGAAAGCATATGCGCCGGAATACTGACGATCTGCACAGCCTTCTTTGAACCGATCTCCGTCACGTCAAAGGATGCGCCGTCCACCGTTGCCGAAAGATTGCCGGTATAGTTCTTCAGGACCTTGAACGGCACGCGCAGCTCCGTTGCGCTGTCGAACAGAAGCGCGAACGAGAGCCCGCTGATATCAGCGCCGTTGTTCTCGCAGATGATGCCCTTATCCTGAACGGCAGACGCGACATCACTGATGCTGTAGCTTTGCGTATAGAATTTGTCCATTTCGATATAATCCGTACCAAACGTCCAGCCCTTCTGCGCGGCAAGCATCGCCTGTACGTAGTGACCGTAGTCCGCAACAGATTCGATCATCGCCTGCGTCTTTGCGTCGAACTGTGCCTTGTTCTCATCGTACGCCGTGAAATAATCCTTGACGGCATAGACCTTTTCGACCGTCTTCTCCGTGCCGTCCTGCGTATAATGGAACGTCGCGGTGATCGGCTCCGCCATCATTGCAGCATTCACATAGCAGACGAAAGCCTGTGTCTGGCTGCTCTTCTTAAGTCTGGACCTGCTGTAATCCACACGCTCCGTGCAGGTGCCGTGCGGAACGCTGAAGGTCATATAGCTCGTGCTGTAATCCACGCCGGAGATCTCGGGCAGTTCCATGTTGAAGCTGACGCCGATCAAACCGTCCAGAATGAGGTTCTGGCTCGCAAAGTACGGCTCGGTTGCAGGGATCGGCTCATCCTCCACGAGCTTGTAGAGATAGACGGCACCGGTGATATGCGAATCCTCTGCATAGCAGGAGAACAGGTTGTTCTCTCCGTTGTAGTGCATATAGCCGTGCGTGTTCTCGCCCTGCGCAACAGGGACCGTCGCACCGTCGTCGCCTGCATACGCAATGATAAAGATGCCGTTTGTGTCAAGCTCAGTCTTGGTGCGCAGATTATTCGCGCTGCTCGAGGCCGCATACAGATAGCCGCCCGTCACCGCATCGTAGAACGACCAGCCGGATGAATCTCCGCCAAGCGTGAATTCAAAGGCAAGCACATCAGCCGCGTTCGTTGCGATCCAGCTCTTGTCCAGCGTCAGCGTCGTGCCCTCAACGCCGGTCACCTTGTACTGCGCGCGGTTGTTGGTGGTCTGCTTGGACATGAGATAGATCTCGTCTGCAAAGAGCTCGCTTGCAATCAGGTACGTACCGCCGTCAACGAGACCGGCTGCGGAAGTCACAAGCTCGTACGTTCTGGCTTCGAGCTGCTTCCAGGTTGCCGTGAAAGCTGTATTGTTCGTAAGCACAACCTCCGTACCCACTGCATAAACCGTTCCGCCCAACGCCCAGCCGGCAAAGATATAGCCCTCCGGCGCGGTAAACGGGCAATTCGGAAGCGTATAGGGGCTGGTGACGCCTTCGATTATCTGCGGATCGCCGCCCGCTTCGCCCGGATTGAGCGTCACGGTGTAGGTCGTCTCGGGCGTCGGACCTTCGCCGCCCTCGGAGAAGAACTGGAAGGTGAAGATCGGTGTATTCGAGGTGTTCAGGGTATACACGGTGAAATATCCGCCGTAGTATTCGATGTACTGCGCGCTGCCGTTAAAGGTCGCGGAATCGCACTTGATGTAATAGTTGTCCGTACCGGCAGCCGCGGTCTCAAGTTGGAACAGCGTGTTCGCGCTCTGCGCGGAAACGAGCTGTACGTTGGTGCCGTCCGCTTCAAGGTACTTGCCGTCCGCGGTTTCGAAGGTGTACTTTCCGTCAGCGACCGAGACAGTCAGGCGGACCGCCTCGTCAGGCACCGCAAGGACGTTGTCGGTCAGCGTCGCGTTGGCAGCGGCAAGCTCGTACTTCTTGTTGTTGTAATAGTAACTCTCGGCGGTCATGACCTTGCTCGCTTTCGGATAATAGATGACGACCGTATCGCCGTTTGCCGGCATGCGCTTCAGCATCATGTCGGTGTAGTTGACGACGGGCAGATCCTTCCACTGTGCGATAAACGTCGTGTTGCCGGTCAGCGTATAGGAATTGCCGGGCGCATACATGCCCTCGTCTCCATCGACCGCCCAGTAATCGAA
>CAMPAN010000089.1 GCA_946631895.1 uncultured Clostridia bacterium | reverse complement strand
GTCGGGGGAGACCTCGATGCGCATTTTTTCGTTCGTTTTGCCGAAAATCGGAGGGGCGTTCTATTGATTTTCGCATAAGCTGTGTCGTCAAAGTGTCGTCAAAATGTCGTCAAAACGCCATTTTATGCATTTTTAGATAAACGGAAAAATGAAAAAGTCCCTAAATTAGGGACTTTTGTGGTTGCGGGGGCAGGACTTGAACCTGCGGCCTCCGGGTTATGAGCCCGACGAGCTACCGACTGCTCCACCCCGCGATGTTGGAACTATAGTATAACAAGCCGAACGGGATTTGTCAACCCCTTTTTTCGAATGGCTTTGCCGATCGACGGAAAACGGACGGGCGGCAAAGCCGCGGGAATCGCGGAACAAGCCTTGCGCAAAACGGCGAGATTTGGTATAATACAGATAATTCAAACTGGGGGCATATGGAATGAGGATCCTTTTGGTCAACGACGACGGGATTGACGCGGTCGGCATCCGCAGTCTCGCAGGCGCGCTCTCGAAGACGCACACGGTATGGATCGCAGCGCCGGACCGGCAGCGCAGCGCGGCGAGCATGGGAATGACGCTGGATCAGCCGCTGCGCGCCGTTAAACGGGAGGTCGAAGGCGCGGCGATTGCGTATGCGGTCGACGGCACGCCGGTCGACTGTACCCGCCTCGGGCTCGGCAACCTTGTGCCGGAGAAGCCGGATCTGGTCATTTCCGGGATCAATCACGGACCGAACCTCGGCAGCGACACGCTTTATTCCGGCACCTGCGGCGCTGCGCAGCAGGCGGCGGTCCTCGGCGTACAGGCGATTGCGATGTCCCTGGATCACCGCAGCCCGACGCATTTTGAAACGGCGGTCGAATTCACCGGGCGCATGATCGGGATCGTCGAAAGGCATCCGCTTCCGTTCGGGATGTTTTACAACGTCAACGTGCCAGATCTGACGCGGGAAGAGATCGCGGGGGTTAAAGTCACGGGGCTTGCCATGGTGCATTACAGCAGCGCTTATGAACGGCGCGAGGATCCGATCGGACGCCCGTATTATTGGGTACCGCGCGGCAAGCTGCCGTGCGATCCGGACGAGGATACGGATTACGCATGGATGAAAAAAGGATGGGTCACGGTCACGCCGATGGGCTTCCACTCCGAAAAACTCGATGCGGTCGATCTGTCGGCGGAGTTCGGAGGCGAAGCATGAGAGTTGCAGTCATCGGCGGCGGCGCGGCGGGACAGCTTGCGGCGATCAAGGCGGCGGAAAACGGACACCGGGTCACGATCTTCGAACAAAACGAAAAGCTCGGCAAGAAGCTGTTCATCACCGGCAAGGGCAGATGCAACGTGACGAACGCAGCGGACCGGGAGGGATTCTTCCGGCACGTTGTGAGAAACCCGCGTTTTCTTTACAGCGCGTACGCGCATTTCGACAGCGCGGCGATCATGCAGCTGATTGAAACGGCGGGCGTACCTCTGAAAATCGAGCGCGGACAGCGCGTGTTTCCGGTCTCCGACCATTCGAGCGATATTCTGAAAGCGCTCGAAAAAACGGTGCGTTCGCGCGGCGTTGACGTGCGGCTCAATACGCGCGTTTCGGAGATTCTGACAAACGGAGGCAGGATCTCGGGCGTACGTGTCGGTGAAACGGTCGAGCCGTTCGAAGCGGTGATCCTTGCAACCGGCGGCATTTCCTATCCGTCCACCGGCAGCACCGGCGACGGCTATCGGTTTGCGCAGGCGCTCGGTCATACGATCGTTCCGCCGAAGGGTTCGCTGGTTCCGTTCGAGACGGAAGAGACATGGTGCGAATCGCTCTCGGGGCTGACACTGAAGAACGTTACGCTGACCGTCTATAATATAAAAGGAAAGGAAGTGTATTCCGAGCTCGGCGAAATGCTGTTTACGCACTTCGGCGTCAGCGGACCGCTGGTGCTGTCCGCGTCGGCGCTCGTTGCGGAGGAGCCGGAGGGCACGGTACTTTCGATCGACTTGAAGCCGGGGCTGTCCTTTGAACAGCTGGATGCAAGGCTGCTGCGCGATCTTGCGGCGAACGCGAAAAAGACGTTCTCCGGCGCGCTGTACGGGCTGCTTCCGCAAAAGCTCCTCGGCGTCGTGCTGGAGACGGCGGGGATCGACGGCGCGGCACAGGCGGGTAACTGTACAAAGGCGCAGAGACGCGCGCTTTCCGAAACGCTGAAAGGGCTGAAGCTGCATGTAAAGGGCACACGCCCGATCGCGGAGGCGATTGTCACGCGCGGCGGCGTTTCGACGAGGGAGGTCAATCCTTCCACGATGGAGTCAAAAAAGGTCGCGAACCTGTATTTTGCAGGCGAGCTTCTCGATACGGACGCCTTCACCGGCGGATTCAACCTGCAGATTGCATGGTCGACCGGCGCGCTGGCAGGCAGCAGCATTCCTACGGAGGTATCATAATATGAAACAAAGCATCGGCATTGACGGGCCTGCAGGCGCAGGCAAGAGCACGGTTGCAAAGCGGATTGCAAAGATCCTGAACATTCCGTATCTCGACACAGGCGCAATGTATCGCGGCGTCGCGGTGGCGGCAAAGCGGCACGGCGTCGGATTCACGGACGAGGAGGCGGTCGCGGCGCTGGTCGAAGCGATCGATCTTCAGGTACAGTACACGGAGACCGGCGAGCAGCACATCCTTGTCGACGGCGAGGACGTCACCGGAGAACTCCGTACGGAGGAGATCAGCCAGGGCGCATCGCTCGTGAGCCGCGTTCCCGCGGTACGCGACCGGATGACGGAGCTGCAGCGGAAAGTCGCGCACGCACAGCGCGTGGTCATGGACGGACGCGACATCTGCACGAACGTTTTGCCGGACACGCCGTACAAATTCTTCGTGACCGCTTCGGCGGAGGAACGTGCGAACCGCCGGTACAAACAGCTTCTGGAAGGCGGACAGCAGGCAGATTACGACACGATTCTTGCGGATATCATCCGCCGCGACAAACAGGACAGCGAGCGCGCCTACAAGCCGCTGTACTGCGGAGAGGACACAAAACGGATTGACACCACCCATATGACGATCGAGGAAGCAGTCAACGCAATTCTTTCGGAGGTGTGATATGCTGTACATCTTTGCGTGCATCATCCTGAAGCCGATTCTCTGGCTGTACGGGCGACCGAAGATCTACAACCGCGCCGCGCTGAAAAGCAAGGGCAAGGTGATCTATGTCAGTAACCACGTCAGGATGAGCGATCCGATCTGGATCGCGGCGATCGTGTGGCGCTGTATCCACTTCATGGCAAAGTCGACGCTGTTCTCGTCAAAATTCATGACGGTGATCTTCCGTCTGTTATTGACGTTCCCGGTCAATCAGCGCACCGCGGACACGAAGTCGATCAAGCACGCGTGCGAGCTGCTGAACAAGGGGAAAGCGTTCGGCGTATTCCCGGAGGGACACCGTTCGGCGACCGAAGTCGACACGGATGCGTTCGACAAAGGCTGCGCGTTCATCGCGCTTCGCGCAGACGCGCCGATCGTCCCGCTGTACATTGTGCATCACGACCGGAAGTTCGGACAGAGACTCAAGGTCGCGGTCGGCGATCCGATCTATCCCGCCGAGGTCAAAACGCTTTGCCCGGGCAAAAAACCGGTCGACGCCGTGAACGCGGCGATCACGGACGCGATGATGACGCTTCGCGATATTGCGGAGACGCGGCTATGAGGCTGCTCGTTGCAAAACACGGCGGGTTCTGCTTCGGCGTTTCGCGCGCAATCCGGCTGGTAAACGAAGCGGCGCAGACGGACGCGCGGGTATTTACGTACGGCAGGATCATCCATAACGAACACGTCGTGAGCGATCTCGAAGCGCGCGGCATCCGGGCGATCGGCTCGCTCGACGAAATCGGTCCGGGGGACACGCTGGTGATCCGGGCGCACGGCGCGCCGCCGGCGGTGTTCGCGGCGTGCAGAGAAAAAGGCGTGCGCGTGATCGACGCGACCTGCCCGTTTGTGAAGCGGATCCACCGGATCGTCGGGCAGGCGGCGGAACGGGGAGAGCGCGTCGCGATTCTCGGAAAGCCTGAGCATCCCGAGGTGATCGGCGTTTTCGCGCGCGCAGGCAAGGACGCGGTGATTCTCACCGGGACGGAGGATGCAAAACAGCTGAAGCCGGAAGGAGCGCTGACGTTCGTTTCGCAGACGACGGCGAAAAAAGAAACGTACGACGCGGTGCTTGCAATCCTGCGCGCGAAGACTCCGGAACTGTCCGCGTTCTGTACCGTTTGCGACACAACGCGTCAGAGACAGGAGGAAGCGGCGCTGCTTGCAAAATCGTGTACGCGCGTCTTTGTGCTCGGCTCCGAAACGAGTGCGAACACCTGCGCGCTGCTGGATTTGTGTAAAAAAACTTGCAAAAACGCCGAAATCATCGACAATATCGATAAAATTCCTCTTGCAAAAATAAAACACGATGATATAATAGGTGTAATCGCAGGCGCATCGACGCCACCAGCGATGATTAGGGAGGTTAAACAAGTAATGA
>CAMPAN010000088.1 GCA_946631895.1 uncultured Clostridia bacterium | reverse complement strand
TCGAGGGCATGGACCTCTCCGTGCAGGTGCTCAAAAACCTCGTCGCGCTGTACCGGGACTTCTGATCCGAAAAAATGCAAAAGGAACCGCTTCACAGCGGTTCCTTTTATAACGCTTTCCGACCGAAGAAAGGGCAAACGGAAAGCGGGGAAGCCGTGCATGTTCCGGCAGGGGAGACGCACCCACTTCCCTCTGATGAGGGAAGTGTCGCCGTCAGGCGACGATAGGAGAGAAGCCCTCCGCGAATACGCACCCTCGCGAGGGCAGATCCGTCATTCCGCGGGCGTCGGGTTTGTCACCGTGCCGATGAACAGCACCGTGCCGTCCTGCGCTTCGATCGCGAAGAGGAACGGGCGGGTCAGGTGAAAGTCGATCTTCGGAAGACCCTCGGGTTCCAATGCCGCTGTTTCGTTCATCGCAATCATCGTGTACGCCGCGGCTTCAACGCCTTTTTCGTCGACGCCGACGTAGGATTCCTGGATCACGCGCGAGATCTTTGCGGCAAGGTCGCACATGCCCGAAAAGTTCGCGCTGTCGGAGAACGCGATTTCAATGCCGAGCGCTTTTAAGGGGTCGTTCAGGTCGAACCGGTCCTGAAACGCGAACTTCGGCAGCATGACGTCGACGTCCGCGCGGATCGCTTCGCCGTCGTTCAGCAGCGCGCGGACCTGCTCGGGCGTGCCCAGAAGGTCGGACAGCGCCGTCCCCTCGTCCGGCAGCACAAAGGTCATGCGTCCGACGCCGAACAGCAGACGGGAGTAGCGCAAAAATCCCTTGCCCTGCACGATCGTCGTGTTGCTGTCCGTGCAGTGCATGTAGCTGACTTCCTGCTCGCCGCCGATCCCGTAAAACGTGCCGGGCGCGGTTGCGCCTTCATAGAAGCTGTCGGTCCACGCCGCTTTGAGATAGATCGTGTTGATCAGAACGGCGAGCGTTTCCGGATCGAACCGCATCGCGTCCTCGGAGATTTTGATCTTGCCGCGCGTGTGCTCGGTGATCCAGTCTGCGATCTGTTTGCCCGTTTCCGCGTCGGTGAAGTCCACGGCGCTCGCTTCGGAGCGATAGGTCTCGGCAAGGACCTTGAGGTAGTTTTCGTCAAAGTGCAGCGTGCCGTTCCGGTCTGCCATCCAGATCGAGTCCGCGATCTGCAGCGTGCAGTCCTCATAGTCGAACGAAAGCTGTTCCAGCATCGCGCCGCAGACGCCGCGCAGTGCTTCAAGGCTCTCGCAGCCCAAAAGCTTCAGCATATCAGCCTGCGTCTGTCCCTTTGCGCCCTCTGCAACCATTGCAAGCGCGAGATAGACGCTGATCGGGGACAGGTTCTTGTTCTTCGTGCCGTCCAGAAGCTTTGCGGCAAGCACATCGGAAAAGCCCGCGTAGCCGGTGATCTCCGGGATCGGGAAGTCGGGATACGCCGCAGGCTCTTCGGTCGGTTCGGGGACCGGCGCGGAAGCGGACGTCTGAGAGGGCGCGGAAGCAGGCGTTTGAACGCACGCGGCAAGCAAAAGCGCGGCGCAGAGGATGCAAAGCAGTCGTTTCATCGGATCGTCATTCCTTTCCGTATTTGTCAATAATACCCGTTACCTTTGCATTTGGTTGCAGAACAGTAAAAGGAACCGCATCGGCGGTTCCTTATGTATGACGGTCTCCTTACTCGATCCCCGAAAGATCGAAGGAATCGAGCCACCGGGTCGCGGTCTCGCAGACGCCCTTCAGGCACGCTTCATCGAACGGGGTGACGAGGTCGGCGTTCTTCAACAGCTCGACGAATGTTTTGCTGCCGCCCTGCTTCGTATACGCCATGTAGTGCTTCCACGCGTTCTCGCGGTCCTTTTGGATCATCGCCCAGAACTCAAGCGAGACGGTCTGCGCCAGGCAGTAGTCGATGTAGTAGAACGGGCTTTCGTAGATGTGCGTCTGCCGCTGCCAACCTTCGCCTTCGGAGTAGAACGGGATATCGCCGTCGAGCTTCATCCACGGCATGTAGACGCCGAGGAGCTCCTTCCATGCGGCGTGGCGTTCGGCGGGCGTGTATTCCGGATGCTCATAGACGATGTGCTGGAAATGGTCGACCATCGTGCCGTACGGAATGAACGTCAGCGCGCCCGCAAGATGGCTGTATTTGAACTTCCGCGCGTCGGGACCGAAGAATCCGTCCGCGTTCATCCAGCCGAAGAATTCCATGCTCATCGAGTGTACCTCGCATGCCTCCATGGACGGCCATGCGTACGCGATCGGAACGCGCTTGCGGTTCATCCAGTAGGCGAATGCGTGTCCGGCTTCGTGCGTAACGACCTCGACGTCGCCCTGCGTGCCGTTGAAGTTCGCGAAGATAAACGGAAGCTCATACTGCAGGATGCCGGTGCAGTAGCCGCCCGCGCTCTTGCCCTCGGTGGAAAGCACGTCGAGAAGCTCGGAATCCAGCATCGTGCGGAAGAACTCGCTCGTCTCCGGCGACAGCGCGTCGTAGAACTTCCTGCCCTGTTCGAGAATATCCTGCGCCGTACCGACCGGGCGCGGGTTGCCGCTGCGGAACTCCAGCGCCGAGTCTGCAAAGGACAGCGGATAGTCCTTTTGGAGACGCTTCGCCTGTTCGCGCTTGATCGCGTCCGCGACCGGCACAAGGTACTTCTGCACCGCTTTCCGGAATTGTTCGACGTCCTCCTTCGTATAGCAGTTTCTGCCCATGCGGTAGTAGCCGAGCGGCGTATAGCCGTCGTAGCCGAGCTTTCTGCCCATCGTGTCGCGCAGGTGTACAAGCTCGTCATAGATCCGGTCAAGGTCCGCCTGATGCTCCTTGTACCATTGTCCTTCCGCCTTCCACGCGGCAAGGCGTCTCGCGTCGTCCGCGTCGGTTTTGAACGGCGTCAGCTGCGACAGCGTGTAGACGCCGCCCTCGAACGGGATCTGCGCGGAGGCGATCAGCTTTGCGTATTCGGTCGTCAGCTCATTCTCCTTCTGCAGCTCCGGAATGATCTCCGGCGAGAATGCTTTCTGCTCGATCTCGGCGTTCACGAACATCAGATCGCCGTATTCGGCGGCAAAGTCCCCGCGGAACGGCGAGGCGAGCATCACTTCGGTCCAGGCATGCTCGTATTCGGCGATCTCCGGTCCGATGCTGTCCCAGAACTCGTTTTCCCCGTCGTAGAATTCGTCGCGCGTGTCGATCGTATGACGCACCTGCGCCAGCGTAGCCGACGTTTCGACAAGCTTGCTCTGCGCTTCCTTTTCGAGGAAGATCGCCTTCGCTTCCTCATAACTCTTTGCGTTCTTCAGCCGTTCGGTCAGTTCCTGAAGCGCTTTTTTCACCGCTTCGGGATCGGGTCTTTCATAAGGCATTTCGGAAAACTTCATGTTGTGCTCCTTTCCATTCCGCGCCGTTTTCCGGCGCTCGCTCAATTATAAATGATATCACAAACCGGCGTCTTTTTCAATCGGAAAAAACGAATGCGCCGCACAATCCCTCCGTCTCGCTTCGCGAGCCACCTCCCTTTGCACAAGGGAGGCTCCGACCGCGCACTTTCCCTCTTGCCCCCCCTTGTGTAAAGGGGGGATGAAAGGGGGGATTGTCGCGCGGCGTCAGCCGCCAAATCTGCCCCCGCGGGGCACGATATGCCTTGCGGCACGATATAGCTTCGCTGCGATATGCTTTCGGCACGATATGTGCCTTCGGCGCGCAAGGATACCGTAGGGGCGGATATGATCCGACCGCTGCAACAGCGGAACGGGAAGATACGATCTTCCCCTACGGGTATGCGATATAAATCCCTGCGGGATTCGCGATATGCCTTGCGGCACGATATACCTTCGGCGCGATATGCCTTGCGGCGCGCAAAGATACCGTAGGGGCGGATCGTATCCGCCCGCCGCAACAATGAACCGAACGCAACCCGTCCCCTCCGGCATAGCCGGATGTGTCGCCGGGCAACCGCAAAAAAATCCTCCCGCGCGGGGAGGATCAGACCGATCAGAACTGCAGCAGATTGATCCCGATCTCCGGATCGGGCCTGCGCCCGACGACGCCCGGCAGAATCCGGATCACCATCTCGCAGGTCGCGGAGACCACGGCGCGGTTCAGATGCCCGCCGAAGACCTCGCACCGGGCGTTTCCGGCGCTCATGTGCAGATGCTGATAGAACGCGCCGTCCTTTTCGGTGATCGTGCCGACGAGGGACACGATCTCGTGCGGACCGGTGAAGGTTTTCGAATCGTAATGCTTTTCGGCGACGTCGTACACGCCGACGGTAAAATCGTCCGTCGCGCCGAGCGCTTCCACGCTCGCAAGCCGGATATGCTCTCTCTCCGCAACCGTGCGGACCGCTTCGATGATCTCCTCGCCGCGGTCGATGCGCAAAAGGATCGTGTCGTTGAATCTCCTGTAATCCATGTTTTCCTCCTATTCTTTCATGCGCCTCGGGCGCAATTCATCTCTCCTTTCGTCACCTTGCGGTGACACCTTCCTCATCAGAGGAAGGTCGGCGTTGACTTCGTTTTCGAGCTCCCCTTGTGAGGGGG
>CAMPAN010000087.1 GCA_946631895.1 uncultured Clostridia bacterium | reverse complement strand
GCACAACAAGCGGGCTTGTCGCTCGCTTGAAATACGATATGAACGAATGACCGGTATCGGGCAAGGTTATCTTTCACCTCCGAACCACAGTATACTCCGAAATCCGCCCTGTTGGCAACAATTTCTTTCTGAATGCACTTATCATACCATATTATTTGTAAACAATCAATATATAGCATTGACAACTATTAGATAGTATGCAATAATAGCGTCATAAAGGAGGTTACGGTATGACTGTTTGGAAAAGGCTTTTTCGAAAACCGGTGACCACACTTTTGTGGCTGGTGTTCGTTGCTGTGATGACAGGCTTTTTATCGGCGGCAGCCGCATTGTGGGATTCGACGGTTCGGCTGTCCGATACGCTGGACAAAAACCATACGGCGATCGCGGTGCGTACCGATCCTGCCGTCACGTTCCTCGGTTCCGGGAACGGTGCGACATATTCGATCGACACTCGCGTGTTCACACAAAAGGATGCGGAAGCGATCGAAGCACTTCCGGGTGTGAAAGCGGTGCGAAGCCATACGGTCGCCGGATGCAGTTCTCCCGCGCTTCATCCGTTTATTGACGTCCGCCGAGAGCTGAGCTGGCGTGCAAGCGGCAATGAAACGCCCTATATGCAGGCGGTTTTTGCGGGAAAACTGAAAGAAATGACAACGAAGAGCGGCATGCATCCGTGGAAGGCAGACATACAGAACCCTTTGTATCTGCTGTTCGAGCTGGATGAGATACTGCTGATGAATGAGGAATACACGGAGCTGATGGAAACCATCCGGTTCGGGGGAGGATTCAGCTATGTCATCGATCTTGATGCAGATCCGGAAGCGGCTTCCTATTTTGTCGAAGGCGAGCACTACGTTGTGGCAGGCACATTTGATCCATGGATGGTGGACAACGGCTGGCAGACCGCGTTCAATCCGGAGGCAGTCTCAAAAATCGGTCCGACGTACTACACGCTGACCGGCACGATTGCACGGCAGGCAGACGGATATCTGGAGGACGTATCCGATCTTCGGCGCTGGTCATGGGAGGATGGAAAATGGGTGTATGACGGCGAAAAGGATACTTTTCCGCCTGAGGAAAACCCGTTCGGCTTTTGGCTTCATCCGGAAGGGTCAGACGAGCAGACGGAACCCGAGCAGCCGCAAAAATACATATATCCTGCGGCGGAACGGTATGAGGGCGATCCGAACGCGTTCTTTGAACAAACACAGCATGAACTTTGGCGCACCTATCGCGACGCGTGGGAAAAACAGAATCATTCGATGGTCGCAATCGGCACGGACCGGCTGGAAACGGTATTCTCGTTCCTGACGGGTGAGGCAATTATCATCGACGGTCGAAGTTTTACGGAGGAGGAGTATCAAACAGGCGCAAAGGTGATGTTGATCTCGGAGATCACGGCAAACCTGTCGAACCTTTCGGTCGGGGATACGGTTCCGCTTTCGCAGTATCCGTCCAAATGGCTGCGCAGTCTTGACGCGGTCGAAAGACAGAACAACCCAGATATCGATGATTTCCGCTTCGGCGTACCGTACGGAGCGGAGGAGCCTTTTACGGTCGTCGGCATTTATCGATTGCCTTCGGCTTGGTCGGACGGGGCATTTTCGTTCACAACCAATACAGTCTTCATGCCGCGCAGCGCACAGATCGCGGACGCATATCCCGAGATCGAACCGTATCGGGAACCGACGATCTTGCATCGGGAGGGCGAAACGATCACATTGCCGGACGGTGGCTCACTGACCGTTTCGGGCGGCGACATGCAGATCGATAATAATAATAAGGACGTCTATGGACTGTATCTGACGGTGGAGCTGATCAATGGACATGTCGATGAATTCCAGCTTGCGCTGGAAGATTCGCCCTATGCCGGACAGTTCTATGCGTACGATCAGGGCTTTGAAGAGGTGCAGAAGAACCTTATTGCGCTCGGCAGTTCGACGGCACAGCTCGTATGGATCGCGCTCGGCGGCTGGGTTCTGCTGTTACTGCTGTATCTATTGATGTATCAGTCCGCGCAGAAAAAGAACATCGGTGTCATGCGTTCGCTCGGCGCATCACCGAAAACGACGGCAGCATATCTGATGCTCAGCGGCATGGTGGTCGCCGCTGCGGGCATTGCGCTCGGTATGGTTCTGAGCCGTGTCACGCTCGGCGTTATGCAGGACCATGTGCTGTCCGATATGCTCAGCGGGATCGACCGAACGGCATACGGCGGAGTGCCGGTCATTTCGGAGGAGGCTTTGCAGAACATGGTGCGCGCCAGTACGCCCGGCGTGTGGGAGACGGCAATGTTCGCGGTTGCCGAGTTCGTCGTAATCGGTGTGGCGGTGTGGCTGCATGCGGCTGTACTCGTACACAGAAACCCGCGAAAGCTGATGGAGGATTGAGTGTGGACGGAATGCTTTTGAAACGAATGCTGCGAAGACCGTGGATGCTGCTCGTGAGCTTTGCGGTCAGCGGTACGCTGTGCCTTTTACTCTGTTTGCTGATCGGGTATCGCGACCGACAGCAAGCGCACTTGGATGAGATCCGGAACAGCTATGAAATCAAGGCGGTTGTGACAGACCTCAGAGGAACAAAATCCGACAATCTGCGGCTGAGCCGCCGCTATACGGATTTTCTGTTGGATACGGAGAACGGGATCGGCGCCTATGTACGCGATCTCTGCCTGACCAAAACGTTTATGGAACTGTCCGGCAGCGGTTACGCCGCCGTGGTCGGTGTTTCCGATGAGCGCTGTATGGACGCGACGGACCGGCGAATCGGCGGAGACTGGTTTTCGGAGGTCAAGGATTTCTACAACAGCGAGGAGATGATCTGCCTTGTGCCTTCGTCGGACTACAGCCGGCATGCGGGACAGGAGATCACGCTTCTGCTGCAGGACGGGTACGCGATGGACAAGGATCGGATCGAGACATATACGTTCCGCGTCGTAGGATGGTTCAAGGGCGGCGCGCATGCGGTCTATATCCCGTACAGGACTTCGCAGACCATTGCGGCGCATCTCGCGGAAGCGCCCAGCACCGATAAAGCAAGCTTCACCGTGAAGGACAACGCCAAGCTCGACGAAATGCTGGAGATCGCGTACAAGCGGTTCCGGAAGGTTGATCCGAGCCGGACCGATTACGATTTTGCCTTGACCGTCTATGACAAACAGTACAGGGCGACGATCGCTTCCATGGAACAGAACCTCCGGCGAACCTCGCTGCTGCTGCCGTTGATCGGACTTTTGGGACTCGGCGCAGGATTTCTTCTGGGACTTTTGGGCACGCGCGGCGAAGTCCGCATCTATGCGCTGATGCGAACGCTCGGCATGAACGGTTTCGGGCTGTTCTGCTCAGTGATGATTGAACAGCTCTTTGCGCCGCTGCTCGCGGCGGCGGTCATCGGATTTGTTTTCAAACGTCCGTTGCCGACACTGATCTTCTTCGGCTGTCACCTTGTCGGATGCGCGCTCGCGGTGCTGCGTCCCGTGTCCGTATCTCCCACGCGCCTGCTGCGCGATCAGGAATGAATCAAAGAAAGGCGGTATCGTTATGGAATTTCTGAAAGCGGAAAATCTAACGTTTTCCTATCGAAATAAGTATCAGACCGTTCATGCGGTCAAGCAGGTCAGCTGCTCGTTTGAACGCGGCAAGGCGTATGCCATCGTCGGCAAGAGCGGCAGCGGCAAGACGACGCTTCTTTCCCTGCTCGCCGGGCTGGAACTGCCGAACAGCGGCGCAGTCGTGTTTCGGGATGCGCCGACGGGCAAAATGAATCGGGATCGTTATCGGCGTGATCACGCGGCGGTCATCTATCAGAACTATAATCTGTTTCCGCTTCTGACTGCGGAGGAAAACGTACTGTATTCCATGAATCTCAAAGGCATCCGCGGCAAGACTGCCCGTTTGCGTGCAAAAAAAGAACTGGAAGCGGTCGGGATCGGACCGGAACAGTTCAAACGATTTCCGACACAGCTTTCCGGCGGTGAGCAGCAGCGCGTGGCGATCGCGCGGGCGCTTGCGGCGGGGAACGAGCTGATCCTTGCCGATGAGCCGACCGGAAATCTCGATATCTCAAACGGCGATCAGGTCGTTTCGATCCTCTTACGCCTTGCGCACGAGGAAAACCGCTGCGTCATCATCGTCACGCACGATCTTGAGATCGCCGCCGAAATGGACGAGGTCCTGATGATGAAGGACGGCGTACTGGAACGGGATGCGTAAGCGACCGACGATGTGAAACGGAAATGCGAAACCGCGTTTCCGTTTTTTCTTGCATCCTGCGTGCGGTTGGAGTATAATAACCTGGTTAAAAGATCCGAAGGATCGTATGATTTTGATGAGCGAGGGGTTTTATGAAACTTGCAGTTGACGTGATGGGCGGCGACAATGCGCCAAATTGTGTGCTGGACGGCGTTCTGGCATTTTTGAACGAGAAGGAAGCGGAAGACGTGAACCTGAAGCTGTTCGGCAACGAGGACGTTTTAAGGGCGTTCTCGGCAGCGCATCCGGAAACGGCGGGACGCG
>CAMPAN010000086.1 GCA_946631895.1 uncultured Clostridia bacterium | reverse complement strand
TTTTTTCGTCCCCGACATATCCGTTTATTCCAGATAACGGTATACACAAACAAAAAAGGCGCTCACGGGAGCGCCTTTTGCATGATGCAGATTATGCTTCTTTCAGCACCTGATCAAAGAAGGAAACGACGTCGTCCCAGGTGCGCAGACAGGCGAGGAAGAGATAGTCGCCCATATCGTCGGCAAGCGCCTGATCGACCGGTCCGTGCTCAACAATGCGGTGACCGTACCGGTTCAGGACGTCGTCGATGCTCATCACGTAATTCCTGCCGTTGCGGCGGCCCGCAAGCACGCAGTACTGCTGTTCGCCGATCGGCTTATGGCTTTCATCAAAGACGATCATGTCCGCCCAGATCTGGTAGACGTCCGTGCTGTACGCATAGTTGATCATCGTCGGCAGGATCCCGCCGCAGGGGCGCATATTGACCTCCAGACCCGCATAGTCTCCGGCTTTGCCGATCCGCTGATCGCGGTTCAGGTGGAAGAATTCAAAATGCACCATGCGTTTTTTCACGCCGAACGCCTTGACAGCGGCGCGGCCCATCTCGCGCAGCGGTTCCGGAAGACGGTCGCGGATCATCGTGCGGCAGCTCAAGGATTGATTGACGATATCCATGATGCTGTCGATGGTCAGGTTGCCCGCTTCAAAGATCGGTTCGCCCTTGCCGTTCACGATGGCGTCGTAGGAGACGACGCGTCCGTCGATGAACTCCTCCATGATGTAGGAACGGTCGTCCTTTTTCGCAAAAAACGCATCGAGGTCGGCTTCGCAGTCGATCCGGAACGTGCCGATCGCGCCGACGCCGTTGTCCGGCTTGACGATGACCGGGTAGCCGACCGTTTCGATAAAGTGCATACAGCCCGCCTTGTCGTCGACCATATGGTACAGCGCAACCGGAATGCCGGCGCGGTTGTAATTGTCCTTCATGCGGGATTTGAACTTGACCGGCGCAAGATCCTCGGGCAAAAATCCTGTGGTGATGTTGAAATCCTTTCTGAGCGCAGCGTCCCGCTCGAGCCAGAATTCGTTGTTCGACTCGAGATAGTCGATCCTGCCGTATTTGTGGATGAAGAACGCCACGGCACGGTATACCTCGTCGTAATTTTCGAGCGAGGAGACCTTATAGTACTCGTTCAGCGATTCTTTGAGCTCCGGGAGGAGATAATCATAGGGACAATCGCCGATGCCGAACACGTTGACGCCGTTGTTTCGGAGCCCGCGGCAGAACAGCCAATGGTTTTCTGGGAAATTCGGCGATATATAGAGAAAATTCATCGGATGCTCCTTTCAGTCGAGAAGATAGGGGAGAAAATAGTTTGCCTGCTTGTACCACCACGGCCAGTCGTGGTTGACGTCGTAACCCCAGTAGTCCGCCCAGATATGGATGCCGACCCTCTGAAAACATTCGTCCAGCCAGCGGGTGCTCCACGCTTCCTCCCAGGCGCCCTGTCCGGTGCAGAGGACCGCGCGGTGACGGTTGTATTCCGCGATGAACGGATGATCGATCGGGAACTCCGCCATGTAATCCGCGGGGGAATTGAGATAAACGATCTCGTCCGAGTAGTCGCCGAAGAAATAAGACGCGTGATAGACGCCGCTCAGGGCAAGACAGCGGTCGAACAGATCCGGGAACCGCAGATACAGGTTCAGCGCATGGCTTGCGCCCATCGAGCAGCCGAAGGTCATCACGCCGGGATAGCCCTCCCAGCTGTTCTTTTCGTTGGCGTAGCAACGGACGAACGGAACCACCTCGCGCGTGATGTAGTCGATCCAGCGCTCGTGCTGCCGGATGCGCCAATACGGATCGCCGTCCCGGTTGCTCCAGGTTTCGGCGTCGATCGTGTCGATCGAAAAGACCAGGATCCGTCCGCTGTCGATCCAGCCTGCGATCGCGTCCGCCATGCCGAAGTTCTCAAAATCGAAGAACCTGCCGTTCTGGCAGGGAATGAACAGGACAGGCTTGCCCGCGTGCCCGTAGACCTTGATGGGCATTTCGCGGCCGAGATTGTCGCTGTATAGATTGTAATAGTTCATTTCCATACCATTCTCCGCTGCATTCCGTCGGCACCAGACTCCATGCCGACCATATTATATATTATTATACAGCAAAACGCGGCAATGCGCAATATGAAAGTGCGAAGAATCTCTTTTGCAGACCGGTTGTGTTCTCCGACCGGAGATCATGCGCTGCAGGCGCAATTCATGACCGCAAGACCCATTCATGCCGGGGACAATTCATTCCATTCATGCTGCGCTGTTCTTCTTTGTCGATGATATCCGGAAACGTGAGAAAAAACCAAAATTGACAGCACATGCGGTACAGTCTATCAAACAGAATTGTTGAAGCGGTTGCAACGGCAGCCGCTTTGTGTTACAATTTGGAAAACTATGCAGGTGCGGCGAATTGCGCCGAGGCGTACGAAAGGAGGGACGGAGGATGCTGAAATACAAATGTCTGGTGCTCGACCACGACGACACCGTGATGAACAGCACGAAGCACGTGCATCATCCGTCGTTTCTCGTTGCGCTCGAAGAACTGCGTCCGGGCATAACGATGGACGTCGAGACGTATTTCCGCATCAATTTCGATCCGGGCTTTCTGCCGTACTGCGAGGACGTGCTGCACTTCACACCGGAGGAGTTCGCCCGCGAACTGGAAATCTGGCGTGCATATGTCAAGGACCACGTGCCGGAGGTCTTTTCGGGTGTGGAGCGGATCATCCGCGAGCAGATCGCGCGCGGCGGGTATGTCTGCGTCGCGTCGCATTCGTTCAAGGACAACATTCTGCGCGACTATCAGGCAAACGGGCTGCCGGAGCCGACGCTCGTCTACGGCTGGGAGCTGCCGCGCGAGCTCAGAAAGCCGGATCCCTATGCGCTCGACGAGATCATGCGCATTCTGCATCTGCAGCCGGAAGATCTTCTGATGGTCGACGATCTGAAACCGGGCTACGATATGGCAAAGAGCCGGAACGTGCCGTTTGCGGCGGCGGGCTGGGCGTACGACATTCCGGAGATCCGGGAGTATCTCATGGAGAACTGCCCGCTGTACTTCGACACGCCGGACGCACTGTACCGGTATCTGTTCGAATAAACTCGCGAAAAAAACATGCGCCTTGACGGGAACAAGCAAAGGAGGGCATTTTTATGACACAGTCGTACGGAGGCAAAACAGGCGGAACGGTTGCAAAAATCAGCGATTCTCTGACAAAGCTGGTCGACAAGATGGATCCGGCCGGCGTGGAGACGATTTTCAGCGTCTTTGCGAAAGAGGCGCAGGAGTTCAAACTCGATCTGGATCGTAAAAAGTTTCTGCGGGAAGAGCTTCGGCTGAAGGATGTCGATCTGAATTCGTGGCAGAACGCTGCCGATATCATCAGGCATCTCGACCTGTATGAACTGAATCGGAAGCATCCGCAGGCAGCAAAGAACACGTTGGTGACCGTGCTGTCGATCTTTCCGCCGACGGCGATCGTCGCAGGACTCTGCAACACGGTGCCTGACGAGACGCTGTCGAAGATCCTCGGGTTTTCGCTGATGGCGTCGCCGGATCATCTCATCAATATGCTTGTGACGCACCGCGCGAACGTCGTCGCGGCACGCAACGCGGCATTTGCCGAGGGAGACCGGGTGGAGGAGGGCAAGAGAAATCTTGCAATCGTGACGAAGGATGAACTGCTGTATCAGCAGATCAAGAAGCTGGTCGAAACCGACGACGATGAGAGTGAAGAGATCACGGTCGGCACGAAGGACGGCACCGTGCGGATCGTGCGGTGGGAGGAGCAGAAATGGCTGTATCGCAGCAAAACGGAAACGGTTGACACCAAAGTGATCGTGATCGGCGACTGCAAGGGTACGGAAAACGGTGTGAAGGTGATGGACGTCCGCTTCGACGGATACGGCATACGGTACGGATGGATCGGAAATGTCGCGTACATTCATGCCGATCTTCGCAAGATTCGCGGAAAAGGTGTTTACGACGCATTTCTCAATGAACTCAACGCCATGCCGGCGCCGGAGGTGATCAAGGAGGATAAGAAGCTCCGGCTGAACTGGAAGACGGGACTGAAGGCAGCGTTTGCGACGCCGATCCTTGCAAAGGACCTGTATGACGATACCTATGCGGTCAAACGGCAGATGTACTTCTTCGGACTGATTCACTTCTATTATCACGATCTCGAAGCATTTCTCAACTCGTAACGGAAGATGCTGTGACCGATGCTCTGTGAGAACACTATATATATGAAGAAAGAGGCTGTCCCCTTCTCGGGAACAGCCTCCGTATTGTCTTTCTCTTACAGGGCGATATCACCCGCAACGCGGTACATGTATGCGTCGAGGTTCTTTTTCATCTCGAGCGCTTCCTCGATCGGCGTCAGCAGGATGTGCGAATCACGGTAGCAGACGACCTGGTTCGTGTTGCCGGCAAGGAGCTGTTCGACCGCATAGTGACCCATGCGGGACGCCATGACGCGGTCGCGCGCGGTCGGTGCGCCGCCGCGCTGGATGTAGCCGATGATCGAGACGCGCGCTTCAAGACCGGTCTCCTCGCTGATGCGGTGGCAGATCTCGTCGCACTTGCCGACGCCCTCCGCCACGATGATCAGGTGGTGATGCTTGTCGTGCATACGGCCCTCGCGGATCTTCTCGATGACGTCGTGCTCGAAACTGTAGGGGAATTCGGGGATGATGATCGACGTTGCGCCGAC
>CAMPAN010000085.1 GCA_946631895.1 uncultured Clostridia bacterium | reverse complement strand
GGCGCTGTGGACGCGACGAACGCCGCAAGCAAGACGATTACGCACCTCGGTTTCAATACAAGCAAGAACTACTTTGCGATCGCCCGCAAGGCGAATCCGGATCTTTGCTTCTGGAAGCTGGGCGGCGTGACCGAGACCACGACCTACACCACGGTCATCGGCTGAAATCCGGTCATTCAGAGAAGCGCTCCGCCCGGGGCGCTTCTTTCTTTTGCGAAGCGCCAAAGACCCTTGACCCTTCCGCGCACAAGTCGGGTTTTGAAACCGCGTACGTCGACGTACCGGAATACAAGACGCTGCTCGGCTTCTGACGGACCGCTTGAATCCGCGCAGAAGGAACGCTATACTGAAAGAACACGGTGAGAATCGTGTTCTTTTTGCAACCGATCGCACAGGCAACCTCCCTCTGACGAGGGAGGTGTCGGCCGAAGGCTGACGAGGGAGAGAACCGGTTATTCCGGAATCTTCCTATGAAAGCGCATTTTATATCGAATTGATGCAACCAAATCCTTTCCGGTTTGGTCTACAAGGGTGTAAGCGCTTACAGAAAGAGAAACGAATATGAACAAGAGCTATTTTGAACAGGTGTATGAAAAGACGCACCGATCGCTGATCCGATACGCGATCGTCCATCTGGACGACCCGACGGACGCGGAGGACGCGCTGCAGAACGTATACGTCGATTTCTATCGGCGCGTGGAGCGGTACGGACACTTCGACATCCTCTCACCGGAAGCGTTTCTGATCCGGATGCTGAAACACGAGATCATTGAGAACTATAAGGAGCGCGAGCGCCGCCGTCTGCGCTTTGTGGACGAGATCAGGGAGGACCGCATCCCCGCGGAACCGTTCGAGGACGTCGTAATGGACCGCGCGCTTGCCGAGGAGATCCTAAGGAACGCAAAAGCGCTGCCGAAGGAGATATACCGCACATTTGTGCTGTATTACGGCTATGAGATGTCGGTGTCGGAGATCGCGGCGGAGCTCGGCGTCAGCAAGGAAGCGGTCAAAAGCCGCCTGCTCCGCGCAAGGAACGCCCTGAAACAGCGGATGGGAACAGCCTGTTCGAACGGAGGTGCAGCACATGAATGACAGAAAATACTATCGCGCCGCATTGGAATGCGCGCTTTTGGACGGAACCGCATTGGAGGAACGCATCAATGAACGCATTGCGCGTCTTCCGAAGCGAAGGGAAGTACGCGTCCGCATGCCGAAACGCCTGATCATCGCGCTCGTCGCAGCCGCGATCCTGCTTTTCTCCTCGGTTGCCGTCGCAGCGACCGTCCTGCGGAACAAGGCGTTCAAGGAACAGACGGACGCCGTCTTGGACGAAACGATCCATACGGTCACACAGCCGCTTGATATCGAACGGCACGAAGGCTGGCAGCCGAATCATCTGATCCTGTACGACAACGTCATGCAGACCAAAGAAGACGTTATGTGTGAGGTGCCGGACGGCGAGATGCAGCTTGCCGAATTCGGATATGTCGGAAGCGAGGGGATCACGGCGGAATTCTTCTATCGGACAAAGCGCGACACACCCTGCACGATTACGGAACTGACCGTGTCGATCGACGGCAACCCCGCGAAGAAAGCGTATCAGGTCAACAGCTTCATCTATGCGGACGATCACTATTGCGGCGAAGCGTACTTTAAGCAGGACGGCAATCCCATCTGGCCGGGTACGACGTTTGTGTTCGCCGGAAAAGTCAACGGAGCGCCGTTTACGCTGACCTATACGTTTACGGAGAAAACGTATCAAACCTTGCAGCAGGGGATCGTGGACGCGCTGAACGAGCACAAGGATATCGTGGAACAGATCCCGGATCAGGGAACGCCGATCGGATATCAGGTAAAGAACGATATTCTGACGGAGATCGCGGTCAAGGACAACTGCCTTTATTTCACGATCGCACGCAGTCCGGAGCCGCAGACCTATCCGAGAGGACTGGCTTACGACCGATACGACCGCGGGCTTTGGCCGGTGATCGACGGGCATACCGGTCAGTTCTGGTATCTCGGCAACATCGACGCCGAGAATCCGGACGGCGCCGTCTACTGCACGTATCTGCCGTATGTCGAAGACTCGCTGCCGCAGGAATCGCTGATCTCCGTTTTCGGTATTGTGTTCCGCTATGAATGGCGAACGGGAAAAGCGACCGTTCCGCAAAGCGACGTCGAGTATGAAGCCTGGCGCAGGGAGAGCATGGAGCTTTCCGCATGCTATAACGATGCGGACTGGATCTGGCAGTTCGATGAAAAGCTCGGCGACGTCCGCGTCACGGATCTCGTGTTTCAGACGCATTCCCTGTGGAGCGAGATCGGGATCCTGTTCGAATCGGAGAAGGGATTCCCGGATGAGGTCGAACCGCCGAAGGTATACATCAACGGAACGGAGCTTAAGCACGTCGGCGAGATCGATCCGCTGACTTCGACGGATTCGTACCTTCGCTCGGACGGGAAGAAGCTTGCGTACTGCATGGTCGGATATTCGCCGTCGGATCTAGGTGATACATTCACCTTGACCGTCGAATGGGCGGGAAGCAAAACGGAGATCACGCTGCAAACATCGGATGTGATCCGTGAAAGAGCGAACGGGATCGAAGCATACAAAGCGGTGTTTTATTATTGAAAAGAGGCGGCGAATCCCGCAATCCTGAAAGGGCACGGGCGATCGTGTCCTTTCCTGTAACCTTTCGATCGGTTTTCTGCTCTTAACGGGTGTAAGTACTTACGGAAAGAGAAAAAGATGAAACAAACCTATTTCGATCGGGTCTATGAATCGACCTACGCAAATCTGATGCAGTACGCGATCGTACACCTCAGCGATCCGACGGACGCGGAGGACGCCGTGCAGGACGTCTATGTGCAGTTCTACCGGCGGATCGAGCGATACGGACGGCTGGACATCCTTTCGCCGGAAGCATTCCTAAAGAAGATGCTGAAGCGCGAGATCATCAAGCGCTATGCGGAACGGGAACAGCGGCGCGTGCGGGTCGTGTATGACGCGGAGGAAGACCGCATACCGGACGACGAGGTGCTTGAGGACGTTGTGATCGACCGCGCGCTTGCGGAGGAGATCTTCCGCGCGGCAAAGGCGCTCCCGCAGGAGACCTACCGCACGTTCGCGCTGTTCTACGGCTTTGAGCACAAAATCCCGGAGATGGCAAAGGAACTCGGCGTCAGCAAGGAGACGGTCAAGACGCGTCTGCACCGCGCAAGAAATGCGCTGCGTTCGATGCTGGAGACCCCGCAGGATCGTCAAGGAAACGGAGAAAACTGATATGAAAGAAACGGAAGCATACCGCACGGTATTTCAGCAGACGCTGCTGAACAAAGTGTCTGCAAAGGAACGCATCGACGAAAGGACGCAGGGCTCGACGCCGGAACGGAAGCATGTACGCATTTCGCGGCGGACGGCGATCGCGATTGCCGTTGCGGCGGCGCTGCTGACCTTGGGCTCGGCTGCTGCTGCAACGTCGTTCTTTGCAAGACAAAACTACACCCCGGCGAACTATCTGAATCAGAACGAGGAACAGAGAACGAAGAACGGCGAGACGATTCCGGATGTGGAACAGGCGCTGAAAGCGGCAAGACCTGCGGACGTCTCCTGCACGATCCGCATGATGCCGGAGATCGACACAAACGGCGTGATCGCGGGATGGAGAGAGTACATGGGACAGCCGCCGTACAACGAAGCGGATTGGTCGTGGGTCAGGGACCTGAAGCCGACGATCGGCGACGTGATCTTCGACGGCAGGGAGCTCTATGTCACAACTCGGATCGAAACCGATCGACCGGAAGTGTTCGAGTGGTACACGGAAACGGACCAGAAGCTGTGGATCGCCTGCGAGGGAGCGTCCTATACTGCGGAAGGCGACGCCGAACCGCACACGGTTGCGCTGATCGGTGAAAGCCAATTTGAACGGATTGACGACGGCGCCATCCTGGTTCAGGCGCAGGCGGACCTGGCACGTCCCGAGGATCGGCTTCCCGAGGACGGAATCCTTACCATGACGGAACAGCTGTATGTGGTCGACGGGCGCTGCGACGATATGCAGCCGACCCGCGCGGCGATCGCGATCATCGACTTCACCTTCACCTTCGACGCGGCGGCAAGCCGACCGGCAGCCGAAACGCAGCACGTTTCGATCCCGCTGTCCGGCGAGCATATCGTTACGGTCCATACGTGGAGCGGACCGGATGACTTCACATACAGCATGACGAACCGCGTTCTGTCGCTCGACGGCGTCGTGCTCGACGCAAAGATCGAATACCGCCCGGTCGGCGTCTATGTCACGATCGGCGTCAAGGATCTGCCGCCGTCGTGGACGGAGTGGGAGAGGGCTTCCCTGATACAGGCAATGGATGACGTTAAGATCGACAAGGGCGCCTGCGCGGTCTGCCGCATCAACGGGGAAACGGTTCCGCTCGAGCGGATGAACTACGGCTCGAACGATGCGGTGTACCTGCTGCTCCCGATCTATCCGTCGGAGTATGCGGACGTCTCGTCCGTAACGATCGATCTGTTCCTGCAGCGGGTCGTTGCGGCAAACGGCTCCGAGCCGAGAGACGATTGGTCGTATACGCTGAAGCTCGGCGAATCGATCGACATCAGCGAAACCGCAACCGAACCGCTGACCTCGTTTACGGTGCCGATCCCGAAAAACAACTGAGTCCGAGAGTACGAAAAAGCAGCCCGGTAAAGGCTGCTTTTCTCCTGTAAAAACAATGTCGTCGCAAGCCATGTGAGACTTGCGACGACGTGG
>CAMPAN010000084.1 GCA_946631895.1 uncultured Clostridia bacterium | reverse complement strand
ATCGGGTTCATCGGCGTCGTTCTGCTGTACCTCGGCGGCTGCGACATCAAACAGCTTCTGATCCTCGGCGTCCTTGCGATCGTTGCCGTTCTCGTTCTGGCATACGCGCAGCCGTACCGCGTGGCGCGCATGACCTCGTTCGGCAATCCCGAGCTGGACCCGCAGGGCAGCGGCTATCAGCTTCTGCAGTCGTACTACGCGATCGGCTCCGGCGGGTTCTTCGGAAAGGGACTCAACAACAGCTACCAGAAGCTGCTGTACATGACCTACGGCGAATCGGACTTCATCTTCGCGATCCTGTGCGAAGAATTCGGGTTCATCGGCGGGCTTGTCGTCATCCTGATGTACGCGTGGATCGTGTTCCGCGGGATCGTGATCGCGATGCGCTGCAGAAACCGGTTCGGAAGCCTGCTTGCCGCCGGTATCTCCATCGTTTTCGGATTCCAGGTCTTCGTCAACATCGGCGTCGTTACGGGACTTTTGCCCACGACCGGGCAGGCGCTTCCGTTCATTTCGGCGGGCGGCACGTCGCTCCTCGTCTTCCTTGCCGCAATGGGACTGCTGCTCAGCATTTCGCGCGACGTCAACCCGCGCACGTAAGCACATTCCCCGTTCCCTCCGCATAAGATGCAGTATCATGCGGAAGGAACTTCAAAGATGTCAAACTGGCTTGTGCACGGAAACGCCGTTCTCTCGGGAACGGTTTCGGCTCAGGGATCCAAGAACGCGGCGCTGCCGGTTCTGGCGGCGGCTTTGCTCGTCGAAGAGCCGGTCACGCTTCTGAACTGCCCCGTGATCCGCGACACGGAAAACATGCTGCGGATCCTCGAATCGCTCGGCTGTACCGTCACGCGGGAAGGAAACGCGCTCATCGTCGACAGCCGCACGGCGGACCGTTTCGTTCTGCCGACCGTGCTTTCCGGCGAACTGCGCTCGTCGATCTTTCTCCTTGGATCGGTGCTGTCCCGCTTCGGTGAGGCGGACGCTCCGTACCCGGGCGGATGCGAGATCGGCAACCGCCCGATCGACCTGCATCTGGAAGGGCTCAGATGCCTGCATGCCGAGATCGAGGAGCACGGCGGACGGATCCGCTGCAAAGGCGCGCTTTCGGGCGCGGTCGTCGACCTCGATTATCCGAGCGTCGGCGCGACCGAAAACATCATGCTCGCGGCGTGCCGGGCAAAGGGACAGACGACGATCCGCAACGCGGCGTGCGAGCCGGAGATCGTCGATTTACAGAATTTTCTATGCGCCTGCGGCTTTCGGGTGCGCGGCGCAGGCACGCCCTCGATCACGGTCGACGGCATCTCGCACGGACACGGAACGACCTATCGCATCATGCCGGACCGCATCGCGGCGGGAACGTATCTCGTCGGCGCGGCGATCACCGGCGGCGACGTCACGGTGACCGGCATGCAGCCCGGCGCGGTCGATACGCTTTTATACAAGCTGGCCGCCTGCGGCTGCGACGTTGCGCAGACCGCGGATTCCGTGCGGGTGCGCCGGACGGGACGCGCGCGCGGGATCGCATTTACCGAAACAAGACCCTACCCCGGCTTTCCGACCGATCTGCAGCCGCAGCTTTTCAGCCTGCTGTCGGTTTCGGACGGAACCTCGGCACTCATCGAAAACGTCTTTGAAAGCCGCTTTCGCCACGCGCAGGAACTTCGGCGCATGGGCGCAAAGAACCGGATCCTCGACCGCACGGCGATCATCACGGGGGTCGAACGGCTGCACGGCGCGCAGGTCACGGCGCACGATCTGCGCGGCGGCGCGGCGCTGGTGCTTGCGGCGCTTGCGGCGGAGGGCGACACGGAGATCCTCCGCGCGGAGCGCATCGAGCGCGGTTATGAACGAATGGACAGCGTGATCGGACGCCTCGGCGGTTCGATCGCACGAAAGGAAAACAGCATTGGCAAAGAAGAAAAAACGCGGTGAACAGGCGAGCTTCCTGTTCGACGACGACGCCGGCAAGGCGGCGGATACGATTGATCTGTTCGGCTCGGACGACGAGGCGCCGGAGGAACATCCGGAGCCTTTGACCGACGGGACGGACGACGAACCTCTGCCGTCTGGAACGGACGAGCCCGTCGAACCGGAACCCGCGCCGGCAAAGGAAGGATCCGCCCGCGGCGCGGCAAAGGATGCATCCGCCCCGGATGCTTCCGAAAAGCCGAAAGCGGACAAGTCCTCCGGGACGCCGACGTTCCGCTTCGACCGGTACGGACGGCGCGTCGACCGGAAGAAGATCCGTTACGGCAAGCGCAAGAACGCGCCGAAGGCGACGACCACCGTCGTCGAGCACGACACGGAAGCAAAGCGCGAATACGATGAAGCGCGCGCGCGTTCGAGAGCGCGCGCCGAAAAGCGCGCCCGCGAAGAGGCGCGGCAGGCGGAGCTCAAAAAGGCGGAGCGGAAGAAAAAACGGCAGCGCAGCGCTTCCACGCTTATCATGGGCTTTCTGGCGCTCCTTGTGCTGGCGGTGCTGACCTGGTTTGTGACGCGGCTGTCCTCCGTTCGTGTGATGAACGTGCCGAACGGCTACACGGAGGATGAGATCGTCGAGCTGACCGGTCTGAAACCGAAGCTCAAAAAGCGCAGCGCGCTTTTCATCAACACCGCCGACGTGGAAAAGCACATCCGCGACAACGACGCCTATCTGGACGCAATGGTGCGGTTCTCCTTCCCCTCCACGATCCATGTGACGGTCAGCAAGCGCGAGGAAGCGGCCTGCGTCCGCTGGGGTCCGCAAAGCGAATACCTTGCGATCATCGACGAGAACGGCACGGTGCTGAACGCCGCGGCGGAACGCACCAACGGGCTTCTGATTGCAGACGGCATGAGCATTTCCAGCGCGGTCAACGGCACGCGGATCGGTGATTCGAGCGATATTCAGGTCGCCGCGCTGATCAGGCTTCTCACGAAGCTCAAGGAACTCGGCCTTCTGGAGCGCACGCCGAAGATCAACCGGATCAACATGACCGAGCTCATGCAGATCCGCATGTACCTTGAGGGCACGCCGTATACCATCGAAGTCGGCGACACGTCGAATCTCGAAACCAAGCTGATGCTGCTGCAGAAGCACTGGGCGGAGATCATTCAGGAAGCGGGAGATTTCGTTCGCAGCGGAACCACCAACACCGCGACGATCTACCTCTACAGCAAAGGCGGCATCACCGTCTCGCCGTACGAGCCGGGCTACACGATCCCGACGCTTCCGCCGGCGTCCGTTTCTCCGAGCTTCGCGCCGGGCGAACAGCCGTCCGCAAATCCGAACGAGCAGCCGAACGAGCCGACGCCCGAGCCTAACACGCCCGCGCCGCAGGTGACGCCGATGCCGCATCAGGACGACCCGTTCACCGGCTGATCCATCCGATTTCCCAGAAAATGCTCCGGAACATTTCCGTTCCCGGGCATTCTTTTTTTGTCCCCGGATCCAAAATCCATACTGTTAGTATAAAAAAATAAATCGTATTGGTATTATTAGTGTCTTCCCATCCGTGTATGGTTCGGGTATAATGGATATATCGAAACGGAAAGGAACGCCCTTCCATGACAATCAGGTTGTCTGAAAACATCCGGTCTCTCCGCAAACAGCGGAAGCTGACGCAGGAGCAGCTTGCCGAGGTTCTCGGCGTAACGACGGGCGCCGTCTACAAATGGGAGGCGGGACTGTCCGTGCCGGATATCAGCCTGATCATGGAGCTGGCGGACTTTTTCGATACGTCCGTGGACGTGCTGCTCGGCTACCGGATGAAGGATAACCACGTCGATGCGATCGTAAGGCGCCTGCAGGAATACCGCCGCAGAAAGGACCGGGAAGGGCTTGCGGAGGCAGAGAAAGCGCTGAAACGGTATCCGCACTCCTTTTTGATCGTAAAGGAAAGCGCCGCGATCTTTCGCGCGTTCGGCATTGAGTGTAAGGATAAAGCAATGCTTCACCGCGCGCTGGAGCTGCTCGAACGATCCCGTCTGCTGCTCGACCAGAACACAGATCCGGAGATCAATGACCAGACGATCTGTGCAAAGATCGCGGAAACGTATCTGGGACTGGACGAGTCGGATAAAGGAATCGCGCTTTTGAAACAGAACAACGCGGGCGGACTTTATAACGGCAAGATCGGTCACATTCTGGCGCAGCAATGCAACCGTACGGAGGAGGCGGCGCCGTATCTTTCGGAAGCCATGGCAAAGATCACGGCGGATCTGTGCGACACGATCATCGGCTACATGAACGTATTTGCAAAACGCGGGGACTTTGCATCCGCAGCGGCGATCCTGACCTGGGGCGTCACGGTGTTCACCGGGCTGAGGAAGGGGAATAAACCGAACTTTCTGGATAAAGTCAGCAGCATTTTTCTTGCGGCGACCGCGCAGATGCAGTTTGAGACGGGAGATACGAACGCCGCGCGTGAATCCCTGATGAAGGCAAAGACGCTTGCCGCGTTCTTCGACGCTTCCCCGAGCTATGACGAAAGCGACGTCCGCTTTATTGACCGCATCGAGGGCGCAAGCGTCCACGACGATATGGGCGCGACAGCTTTGGACGCGATACAAGGCGTCGTCGACGAATATGAAAAGGAAGCGTTTACCGCGCTTTGGGAATCCGTTGCGAAGCAGAATTCAACCGGTTGTGGAGAGAATCAAAGCGGCGCTCAACCGACCGTGTAGAGAAACCGAAGGAAATACAACCGACGGTCGATTGCTTTGCAAAGCGGCGGAAGATACAATGAAAACGGCAAAAGACCGGATGATTGGGAGGAGAAATCAAATGACAAAAGCTGAATTGAAGGCGCTGCGGCGTCCGTTTATCAAAGAGCTGTTCCGAAAGAACAAGTTCAATCTGTTTATGACCGTGCTTGCGGC
>CAMPAN010000083.1 GCA_946631895.1 uncultured Clostridia bacterium | reverse complement strand
CCATCGTCAGGAAGTCGAGGCCGAGCATGTGCTCTTCGCCGTCAACGGTGATGTAAGCAAAGCCTTCATCGTCTTCGGTAACATCATCAAGAGTGATGTTCTTGCCGTACTTCTCGTACAGGGAGGTATAATCCTTGCCATACTCGAAGTTGCCGAGCGTCATGGTCTCGAATTCCGGAGAGTTTACGATGTCCTCAGCGGAAACGACCTTCTCGGGTTCAGGCTGCGTATCAACAGGCTGCTGATCGTCAGTCTTTGCCGGCTGCTCCGTTACTTCTGCAGGCTCATTGGGCTCTGCGGGCGTCGTCGGGTTGCAGGCGACGAGAGCGAGAACCATGACCAGCGTGAGCAACAGTGCAATTAGTCTCTTCATTGTGTTTTCCTCCTACATTGTGTTTTTTGTGTATTGTATTAATACTGATGTATAAATACCCATCGATCTCTACAGTACAGAAACATTATACAAATCGTTTACATTATTGTCAAGGTGTTCACAGAAAATTCCTCAACAATTCGCCATTCGTTCTTGTCGCAATCAACGAAATAATATCGTTTTTCGCTGCTGTTTTCCGTACTTTGTAAATTCTTGTCCGTGCGGTTTCGGATCAGAACAGCCTGGTTTTTATCTCGCTTCCGTACATCTCGTTCGGCTTTTCGTCGGTGTCGATGCTGCGGAACAGAATCAGAATTCCCGCGCAGCAGGCGACGGTTACCGCGATACGGACAAGGAACGGCCGGTCTCCGGTCAGAAACGTCCAGTCCGAATGGAGGATGCGGTACAAAAAGCTCATCAGAATCGCGGCGAGTTCAAAGACGCCGGCGCCGAGCGACGAGCGCTGCATGCGGGTGATGCTGTGCATGTACTGATCGCGGCGCATGGGTTGCCGGCGGTATGGCAGCGCCGCTGCCCCGTACAGCAGATACAGCGACGGAAACAGCGCGGCGGCAAGCGGAACGATCACGAGATAGCTGCCGCACGACGCATGTGTGGTGAGCATCGTCCACACAAGGAACACGCCGTTCAGCACCGCAAGCACGGCAGCGGCGATGAATTTCACAAGCGTTGCCGTTCCCGTGTCCTTCAGAACCGTCCACTCTCCGTGATACGTGACCTTCTTACGCGTCTTTCCGTTTTGATCCTTCACGAGCTCTGTCTTGAAGTCGGAGACGTACTTCGTCCGGTCGGTAAATCCGGACCATTTTCCGGATGGATCCGTAAACAATCCCATCGTTTTCCTTTCCGATCCGCGATCCGCGTCTGCGAACCGCCTTTTTGTTCATTGTAGCGCATCCCCCTCCGGAATGCAACCTTTTTGCCGCGTCTCCGGAAATTGCCTTGTCCCCGGCGGCAATCCGTGCTATACTATACTATATGAAAGAACAGCCGCTCCCCCGCGGGGCGGAAACCGCGCGATCATCACGGCCGGTCCGCCGATTTCCGTTCTCCGGCTCCGTCGCCGCAGGTCGGGCTCCGGCGTGCGGAAAAACCGGCGGCGCCTTTGCCTCGGCGGTCTTTTCGATCCTCTGCCGCCTTCGCCGGGATCTGTCCCGTTCTTTTCATTATATTATATAACGGCCGGTTCAACTATTACGTATTTTTGTATGCCGGCATGCTGATCTGAGGAGGCGTCTATGGTGCGGATCATCGAAAACCACGGATTTGTGAAAAAAACGGCGCTGCTCTCGCTTGTGCACGCCGCGGTGGATCTATGCTGCGCCGCGCTGTTCTTCTCCGTGCTGAAAGACAAGGACCTCTGGCTCGGCATGGTGCTCTACAACGCCTTTGCGTTTCTCTTTCAGCTGCCTCTCGGCGTGATCGCGGATAAGCTCAACCGCAACATGCTCGTTGCCGCGACCGGCTGCGCGCTCGTTGCGCTCGCGTTTGCGTTCCGGTCCGTGCCGATCCTTGCGATGGTTGTCGCGGGCGTCGGCAACGGCGCATTCCACGTCGGCGGCGGGATCGAGGTGCTGAACGGCTCGGAAACGAAAGCCGGACCGCTCGGCGTGTTCGTCTCCCCCGGCGCGATCGGACTGTACTTCGGGCGCGTTTTCTCCGCGCAGATGCTCACCCTGCCGTGGATCCTTCCCGCGGTCCTGCTCCTGTCCGGCGGCGCGATCCTGCTGCTCGGAAAGCCGGAGTTTTCGGAGGGCTCGCGCAACGCGCCGCTCTCGTTCGATCTGCCGAAGAACGGGCTTTGGC
Source organism: uncultured Clostridia bacterium (assembly GCA_946631895.1). Classification (GTDB taxonomy): domain Bacteria; phylum Bacillota; class Clostridia; order Christensenellales; family CAG-138; genus UBA3792. The sequence continues at coordinate 2,778 of CAMPAN010000083.1, read as the reverse complement.
TTCTGATCCTGCTGTTCCTTGTCGTCGTGCTGCGCTCGTTCATGAGCACGACCGCGGCGTTTTCGACCGGCGATCTGCTTGCCGGCATGCAGCCGGTCTGGTCCGGACTGATCCCGGTGCTGTGCCTGGCGCTCGGAAAGACCGCGGGCGGGTTCGCTGCGGACCGATGGAAACCGATCCCGACCGCGATCGTCTCGCTCGGGCTCTGCGCGCTGTTTCTCTTCTTCCCGCTGCATCCCGTGCTGACGCTTTGCGCGCTGTTCCTGTTCAACATGTCCATGCCGCTGACGCTGTTTCAATCGGCACGGATCCTGAAAGGCGCGAAGGGAACCGCCTTCGGGCTTCTGACCGCCGCGCTGTTCATAGGCGTCGTACCGTTCTTCCTCGGCGCACAGATCCCGGAATCGAGCGTGCTGTTCGGCGCGCTTGCCGCAGTCTCTGGCGTGCTGCTGGTGATCGGGCTGAGGGAAGCAAAATGAGCTGGCCGCTGTCGCTCGTGCTCGCGCTTCTGCTGACGGAAGCGATCGAGATCCCGGTGTGCCTCCTCTGGGGCATGCGAAAGCGCGATCTGCTGTTCGTGCTGCTGGCAAACCTGCTGACGAATCCGCTGGTGAACGTGCTGTACGCGCTCGCATACCTGTACACGCCGGTCCCGCGCGCCGTTTCGATCGCCGTGCTCGAGATCGCCGCCGTCGTCACGGAATGGCTCATCTACCGCAGCGCAACCGATGCGAAGCGTCCGTTTCCCGTTTCCCTGACCGCAAACGCCGCGTCCTACGGCGCGGGGCTGCTGATAACGACATTTCTGTTTTAGGGAGGAGATCTGTATGCTGCGTATCCTGTTTGACGAAATCATCGAACCGATCGACCCGCCGACCGACCCCATGCTCTGGTGGGTCCTCGGGATCGTCGCCGCGATCGCTGCAATCACAGCGATCGTGATCGTGCTTCTGGCAAAGAAGAAGAAAAAAGGAGGAAAATAACATGCGTATCTTTGGGGATATTCCCGTCGAGCCGTTCGATCCGCCCGTCACAGGCGGTCCTTCTCCGCTCTGGTGGATCGTCGGGATCGTTGCCACCGTTGCCGCGATCACTGCGGTCGTGATCGTGCTGCTTGTGAAGCGAAAGAAAAAAGGAGGAAAATGAACATGCGCATCCTGCCGGACGCCGCGCTGCCGGACATCCCGGAACCCGGCTTTTTTGAGGAGCATCTTACGCTGATCCTCTGCGTCGCAGCGGCCGCTGCCGCCGTTACCGTCGTGCTGATCGTGCTGCTGAAAAAGAAAAAAGGAGGAAAGTGACTATGCAGATCTTTCCGGACGTCGCGCTGCCGCCGCACCTCGTCGTGCTTGAATTCGTTCAGGAGCATATCCTCCTTGTGTGCGGCGTCGTGCTTGCGGTCGCTGCGATCACCGTCGTGCTGATCGTGCTGCTGAAAAAGAAAAAAGGAGGCAAATGAGCATGCTGTTTTGGGGCGATCCCGTAACGCCGGCGGAAGAATTTCGCTATATCACCACTCATATGCTTCTCCCGATCCTCGGCGTCGTCGCGGCCGTCGCTGTGATCACCGTCATACTGATCGCGGTACTGCGAAATAGAAACAGAAAATAAAGGAGAACCGAAATGAACGCAAGAGCATATAAGAAAATCTTTACCGACACCGACTTTGTCCACTGCAGCGGCACGCCGGAGGAGCTGCGCGTTGCGGAATACCTGAAGGCGCGCTGTGAGGAGCTCGGCGCGGCGGCGCGCATCGAAGCGTTCCCCGTTCCGATGGGTGAGATCGAGGAAACGCACGTCTACGCCGACGGCAAAGAAATCCCCGCGAAGGGCTTCTTCTGCTGCGGCAGCGGCGAGATCGAAGGAGAACTCTACTATATGCCCGCGCAGGACCGCGTATCCGTCGCCGGCGCAAAGGACAAGATCGTGCTGATGGACACGGCGGGCATCGGGTTTTTCGGCTATCAGGATCTGATGGAAGCCGGCGCAAGGGGCATTCTGTTCCAGTACGGCGATCTGCACAACGGCAACCGCGACATCGACGAGCGCGATCTTCGCGCGCATGTCGTCGGCGAACAAAGAAAGGTTCTCTGCGCCATGCTGCACGTTTCCACGGCGGTCGCGCTCGTGAAAAACAAAACAAAGCGCGTGCGCATCGTCATCCGTCAGCGCGAGTATGAGGGCGAATCGCACAACGTCGTTGCGGAGCTGCCCGGCAAGCGCGACGAGTGGATCACGCTGTCCGCGCATTACGACACGACCGCGCTCTCCCACGGCTCCTACGACAACATGACCGGCTGCGCGGGGCTTTTGGGCGTGCTTGACGCGCTGAAGCAGAAGCCCTTGAACTACGGACTGCGGCTCGTTTTCTGCGGAAGCGAGGAACGCGGGCTTTTAGGCTCAAAGGCATACGTGCGCGATCATGAAGCGGACCTTCCGAAAATCGCGCTGAACATCAATCTTGACATGATCGGCACAATCATGGGCAAGTTCATTGCCTGTGTGTCCGCCGAAGAAAAGCTCGTGCATTATATCGAATACATGGGTGCGGAGCTCGGTTTCCCGGTCGGCGCAAAGAACGGCGTATATTCGAGCGATTCGACGCCGTTTGCGGATAAGGGCGTACCCGCTCTGTCCTTTGCGCGGCTTGCGAACGGCAGCGTCGCGCCGATCCACTGCCGGTTCGACCGTCCGGACGTACTCTCTATGGAACAGATGGAAAAGGACGTCGCGTTCATTGCGGAGTTCACGCGCCGCATGGCGATGTCCGCCGTTTGC
>CAMPAN010000082.1 GCA_946631895.1 uncultured Clostridia bacterium | reverse complement strand
TCTCTCTTCCGTTCCGCCGTTTTTCAGCTCGCGACGCTCGCGCGTTGCGTCACAAGCTGCGAAATACGCCCCGATCGCGTCGGTCATTCGTTCCGTCCGTTTGTTCATCGTTTGCCTCCTTGCCTTTCGCTGTACACAGCATACAACAAAAACACCCCCAAAACTTCCCGTAAGTTTTTCACAATTCAAAGGCGTCCCGGACGCCGCCCGGCGCGGACTGTCCCGTGGCTCAGGCGTCGACGCGGAATAAAAAAAGATGTCCGGAAACGCACGCTGCGTTCCGAACATCCTTATTTGCGATATTTCTTTCGGTTTCTTCCCGAATGCTCTCCCTTGTGAATCAGCTTCTGAAGCCCTCGAGCTTGTGCTTGACGCGCTGCATGGCGTTGTCGACCGATTTCAGGGGCTTTCCGATGCACAACGCGATCTGCGGGTAGGAAAGCCCGTCCAGATACAGGCTCAGTACGCGCCGCTCCATCGGCGACAGCGTTTTTTCGAGGTACTGTACGATCTGCTCGAAGTTCTCGCGTCCGATCACCACGTCCTCGGGATCGACGACGCGCAGCGACCGCACCGTGTCCAGAAGCGTCAGTTCGCCCTCCGTCTCGACCGTCGAACGGTTCAGCGAAACATAGTGGTTCAGCGGCGTATGCTTCTTGCGCGTTGCGTTCTTGATGGCGGACAGGATCTGCCGTGTGACGCAGATCTCCGCGAAGCTCTTGAACGACGCCGCCTTATCCCCGTCGTATTCGCACACCGCCTTATAGAGCCCCAGCATGCCCTCCTGCACGAGATCCTCGTGGTCCGCGCCGATCAGAAAATAGGAATGCGCGCGCGAACGGACCATCTGCTTGTAGCGTTCGTACAGCAGACGCTCCGCTTCTTCGTCGCCTGCGCCGATCCGGGCAAGCAGTTCTTCGTCGGTCAATGCTTGCATGCTCATTCGGCATCCTGCCGCTTCTTTTCAAACATCAGGATCGCCGCCGCGACGCCCGCGTTCAGCGAGTCGATGTGTCCCTGCATCGGGATGGAAACGAGGAAATCGCAGTTGTCGCGCACGAGCTTCGAAAGCCCTTCGCCCTCGTTGCCGATGACGATCGCAAGCGGTCCCTTCATGGCGGCGGCGTGCATATCTTCCCCCTGCATGTCCGCGCCCGCGATCCAGACGCCCGCGGCCTTCAGTTCGTTCAGCGCGGCGGAGATATTGACCACCCGTGCGATCTTCATGTACTCGGTCGCGCCGGCGCTCGCCTTGACGGCGGCGGCGGTGACGGATGCGCTTCTGCGCTTGCCGATGATCACGCCGTGCGCGCCCGCGCAGTCCGCGCTGCGGATGACGGAACCGAGGTTGTGCGGATCCTCCACGCCGTCCAGCACGATGACAAACGGCGCCTCGCCCTTTTCCTTCGCGGCGTCGAGGATGTCGGAAACCTCGCAGTAGGTCACGCCCGCCGCGTACGCCACGACGCCCTGATGGTTCGCGGTCTTGCCGCCGTGTCCGAACGGCATGCACAGTTCGTCGAGCTTTTTGCGGTCGACCTCGCGCACGACGAGCTTCCGCTCGCGCGCAAGGGTGACGATCTCGCCCAAAGAACCGTCGTGTTCGCTCGTGACCAGCACGCGGTCGATGCTTCTGCCGCTCTTCAGCGCTTCGCGCACCGCGTTTCTGCCGATCAGAAGGAACGGCTGTTCGTCGCGCTCGTTCTCGACCGGCGCGGGCGCAAAGGACTTTTTCGGCTGCTCGTCGCGGACGCGTTTCCGGTCGAACAGCTTCTCGCCGCGATCGAACGGTTTGCGCTCGTCGTAGGTTTTTCCGTACGGTTTTTTCGAATAGCCGTCCTGCTGGGACGGGTTCTTCCGGAAGTCGCCGGAACGTCCGTACGCGGGCTTTTTGTTCGCCCGTTCGTCGTTTCCGTATGCGGACTTGGAGTAAGACCTGTCATACGGCTTGCGTGTGCGCGCGCCGGTGTCCCCCGATGCGGGGCGCTTGCCGTAGTCTCTTCTTTGATCGCTCATATTACATCTCCTTTTCGGATTCGTTGACGGATTGCAGGGCAAGGCGCATCAGCTCGCCGATGCGCGCGTCCTCGCCCGAAAGATACAGATGTCCGAGCAGCGCTTCAAACCCCGTCGCCACGCGGTAGTCGCGCACGTCCGCGTGCTTCGGCACGGTGCCGGAATGCGCGTTGCGTCCGCGGCGGAACGCCGCCTGCTCGGTTTCGGTAAGCCGATCGGCAATGCGCCGGTACGCGTTCGCCTGTCCCGCGGCGCACACGTACTTTGCCGCTTCGAGATGCAGGGCGCGCATCGGAAGGCGCAGGGTCTCCGCCAGCGTCGTGCGGACGTACAGATCATAGATCGTGTCGCCGATGTACGCCAGCGTCAGCGCGGGCAGCGAAAGCGGATCCGCTGGCCGCGCGATCTCCATGGATCGGATGATATCGGAATGCATGCTCATACATGGTTATCATACCCTTTTTACGCGCCGAACGCAACAGAAATCTTTCGGCGGGATGCAATTTTTCACGCGGCGCATTTCGTTCCGATCCGCCGCGCGCATGCGTTCGTTCTTTCTTTTTTTACATTTCTGTCGCGTTTTGTTCATTAAAATTGCACACTTTGCTTGCAATCGGACGTTATAATGATAGCATCTGATAATATATATAGAGAGGTATATCTATATGAAACCATCGGATCACAATCCATTCGATCGCAGACGGACCGTCATTCTGACCGCCGTCTTTCTGGCGATCGCACTGCTGACGGCAGGCTGTGCCGTAACCGCCGGCACGCAGAATGCGGAGGTTCCCGCCGACAACGTGGCGTTCGAGGAACCCCCGACGCCGGAACAGGCGATGGTCACGCCGGATCCCTCGCTGACCACGCCGGAACCGTCCTTCGCGCCGACGCCGACGCCTTCTCCGACGCCGACGCCCTCCCCGACGCCGACGCCGCCGCGCAATCCCTTAAACGGCGACACGCTGATGCTCGGCGATCAGGAACCGATCATCGTGGATATTCAGATCCGCCTGATGGAGCTCAACTACCTTGATTTCGAACAGCCCGACGACGAGTATTCCGACGGTACGGCGGACGCCATCCGCGCGTTCCAGGTGCGCAACGGTCTGCACGGCAACGGCATCTGCGACAAGGAGACCTACGAAAAGCTGATCTCCGACGACGCGCTGACCTATGCGATGGTAAAGGGCTCGACCGGCGACGACGTTGAGATCGTCAAGGAACGTCTCTATGATCTCGGCTATCTCGACAGCGTTCCGTTCGGCGCGTTCGACGAGGAAACCGAATCGGCGGTGCGCCGCTTCCGTCTGAAGAACGGCATGTCCGACGACGTCATCATCGACAACGACGCGTACGAAGTTCTGCTCGGCGAAAACCCCGTCTCCAACTCCTACGGGATCGGCGACCGGAACGAAATCATTCAGGAATGCCAGGAGGTCCTCTACCATCTCGGCTACCTCACCTATCTGCCGGACGGCATCTTCGGAAACCAGACGCAGAACGCAGTTCGCCGCTTCCAGGAGCAGAACGGTCTCATGGTGGACGGCTGTCTCGGCAAATCCACCATCGACCTGATCCGGTCGGGCGACGCGGATCTGTTCGTGTTCACCGTCGGCGTCGAAGGCGACGACGTACACCATATCCAGGATCGCCTCGCGCACTTCGGATATCTCTCCCGCAATCAGATCACCGGCTTCTTCGGTGAAAAGACGCAGGCGGCGGTCAAATCCTTCCAGGCGCGCAACGGCATCGAGGAGAACGGCACCGTCGATTACGAGACGATGCAGCAGCTGCTGAACGAGGAATCGGTCAAAGCGCCGACCACGCCCAAGCCCGCAACGCCGAAAGCCACCAAAAAGCCGTCGACGCCGAAGCCCACCGCGAAGCCCGGCAAGACCACGCCGAAGCCCACCACGAAGCCCGGCAAGACCACACCGAAGCCCACCAAGACGCCGAAGCCCACCGCAAAGCCCAGCGAAGGCGACACCGGATCCCCGGGTCATACCATCAATTACGGCAAGGGCAAGGAAGCGTTCATCAGCATTGCGGAAAGCAAGCTCGGCTGTCCGTACGTGCGCGGCGCGAAGGGTCCGAACCGGTTCGACTGCTCCGGCTTCGTCTACTGGTGTCTCAACCAGGCGGGCGTCAAGCAGAGCTATATGACGAGCAGAACGTGGCGATCCTGCACGAAGTATAAGCGCATCAACTCGATGAGCGACATCAAGCGCGGCGACGTCATGGTCTTCAAGGGCAAGTCGATGGCGACCGGCCACGTCGGCATCTATCTCGGCGGCGGCAAGATGATCGACGCGTCCTCGTCGAAGGGCAAGGTCCGCATCACCGACAGCATTCTGAGAAGCAGCTACTGGAAGGAGCACTTCCTGATGGCGTACCGCATCTGGGACTGAAAAACGGGATCGGTACTTGCAATCCGGAACAGATATGCTATACTGAAGAAAAACGGGAAAAGGAGATACGCGTATGACAGAGTTAAAGGAAAACTGGAAGAAGGTCGGTCAGGACTTCGGTTCGCTCGGCAAGGATCTGGGCAAGAGCATCGTCAAATCCGTCAAGACCGGCGCGAAGGTCGTTTCGGATTGGGCGAACAAGGACGACGAACCGAAGGAAGAACCGAAAGCGGACGTCGTGATCGAACCCGAAGAGAAAAAGGAATAAGGGTATCAACCCACGGGAAGGACGAAGCGATTCGTCCTTCTTTTTTTGCCGCAGTCCCGGAGGATCGCATCCGCCCGGAGCGTTCGCGTTCGCCTCTGCCGGAAAGGCTTTGCCGTGTTATTCATCTCCCCCGCCGGCGGGATCAACGACGGCAGAAGGCCGAATCCTTTCGCACGGTACGCGCGATCCGCCGCATAAAAAAGATCCCGGAGGGAATCCTCCGGGATCGCTGTATAACGGAATTATTTGTCCAGCGTGTCGGACATCGTGGCGACCATGACCGCCTTGATCGTGTGCATGCGGTTCTCCGCCTCGTCGAACA
>CAMPAN010000081.1 GCA_946631895.1 uncultured Clostridia bacterium | reverse complement strand
TCGACACCGAGATCCCCGATGAAGAACTGCCCAAAGTGCAGACCGTCGGCGATATCCTTCGCTATCTCAAAAAATAAGCGGAATCAGGAAAGTCGGACCGACCCGCACGCTATCGGTGCGGGTTTTTTGGTAAAGAGAAACGCGTATGCTGACGAATGAACGATTGACAGAATTGCAGAGCCGGATCGGGTATTCCTTTGCGAAGCCCGAATACCTCAAGCGCGCGCTGATGCACTCGTCGTACGTGCCCGGCACGGGCGGTGACAACGAGCGCATGGAATTTCTGGGCGACGCGGTGCTCGAGCTTTGCGTAAGCGAAGAACTCTTTTTCCGCTTCCCGGATATGCAGGAGGGCATGCTCACCAAAAACCGCGCGTCGATCGTCTGCGAAGACGCGCTGTTCCGTGCCGCGAAGGCGGTCGGACTCGGAGCGTTTTTACTGCTGGGACGCGGCGAGGATGCGAGCGGCGGACGTGAAAAGCCCTCGATCCTGTCCGACGCGTTCGAAGCGGTGATCGCCGCGATCTTTCTGGACGGCGGACTGGAGCCGGCAAAGACGTTCATCCACCGGTTTGTGCTTTCGCAGCTCGATCTTTCGACGCCGGTCTATGAAAAGGATCACAAGACGCGGCTTCAGGAGCTGATCCACGCCAGAACGCACGGAAAACAGGTGACCTACCGGCTGATCGGCGAAGCGGGTCCGGATCACGACAAGACCTTTACCATGCAGGCGGTGCTGGAAGATACGGTTCTCGGAACCGGCACGGGACATTCGAAACAGAGCGCGGGACAGGCAGCCGCCGAAGACGCGCTGAAAAGGTTTGAAACAAAATGAGGCTGACAAGACTGGACATCTCCGGCTTTAAGTCGTTTGCGAAAAAGACCGAGCTCATGTTCGGCTCGGGCATCACGGCGGTCATCGGACCGAACGGCAGCGGCAAAAGCAATATCTCCGACGCAGTGCGCTGGGTGCTCGGTGAGCAGAGCGCGCGTGCTTTGCGCGGGTCGAAGATGGAGGACGTCATTTTCAACGGAACACAGAAGCGCAAGCCGCAGTCGATGTGCGAAGTCACACTGACCTTCGACAACGCCGATCATCTGCTGCCGATCGAATACGACGAGGTTGCGGTGACGCGGCGGATGTTCCGCTCGGGCGAAAGCGAATACGCGCTGAACGGACGGAACTGCCGGCTGAAGGATATCTCCGAGCTGTTCCGCGATACCGGTATCGGCAAGGACGGGTACTCGATCATTTCGCAGGGGCGCGTCGACGAGATCCTTTCGAACAAGTCGGGCGATCGCCGCACCGCGCTTGAGGAGGCGGCGGGCGTCATGCGCTACCGCGTGCGCAAGGAGGAAGCCGAACGCAAGCTCGAAAATACCGAGCGCAACATGGAACGCATCGCCGATACCTTAAAGGAGCTCGGCGAACGTCTGGAGCCCCTGAAGGAACAGAGCGCGACGGCACGCGTATTTCTGAAGCTCAGAGAGGAGCTCAAGGACCTCGAGGTCAACCTGTTCCTCTACAACAGCGACCGCATGCAGGAACGCATAAAGGTGCTGAAGGAGCAGACCGCGGCGCTTGAACACGACATTGCGCTGAACGAGGAGAAGGACCGCACGCTCGGCGAGCAGTCACTGGAACTCGAGGCACAGGTGCGCGAGATCGACGAACGCGCAAGCGCGCAGCAGAACAAGGTCATCGAAATGCTGTCCGGCGTGGAATCGCACGTCGGCGAAAGCAACCTCCTCATGGAACGGCGCGAACATTCAAAGAAGGAGATTGCGCGCGTCGGCGAGGAGCGGGATGCGGCACGCCGTGCATGCGAAGAATTGCGGGCGCAGATCAAAGCCAACGAGCAGGGCGAAACCGACGTGGAAGCGCTTGCGTTGCTCACGGAGAAGATTACGGCGGAGACCGAAGCGATCCGGGCGATGGACGAAGCGATTGTGAAACGCGAGCAATCGGTCGAGGAGCAGAAAGCCGAGATCATGGAGGCGATGAACCGCCTTGCTGACGCAAAGAGCGACCTGAGCCGCTTCGATACGATGGCGGCGGCGCTTCGGGACCGCCTCAAAGCATTGGACGGCGAGGACGCCGAGGCAAAGGCAAAGGTTGAAGCGCTGAAAGCGGAAGCCGCAACGGCACAGAAATCGGTGGACGCGCAGGCGGAGAGGATGAACGAGCACATCACCGAGCGCAAAACGGCGCAGCGGGAGCGGCTCGAACTGGAATCGGACTTCCTTGCGCTGCAGGCGGAACTTCGCGTCGCCGAACAGAACGTCGGCGCACTGTCCTCGCGTGAGCGGGTGCTTTCCGAAATGGTGCGCTCGCACGAGGGGTATCAGAACAGCGTCCGCGCGGTGCTTTCTGCGGCGGAGAAGGATCCGGAACTCAAGAACTGTATCATCGGACCGGTCGCAGAGCTTCTCAAAGTGCCGAGAAAGGTCGAAACGGCGATCGGCATGTCATTGGGTGGTTCGCTGCAGAACATCGTCACGACGACCGCTGAGGACGCGAAAACGGTCATCGAATACGCGCGCAGAAACGATCTCGGACGAGTCACGCTGCTGCCGACGACGATGCTTGTTCCGAATCCGCTTTCCCAAAAGGAACGCGCGCTTCTTTCGGAGCCCGGCGTGGTCGGGCTTGCAAGCGAACTCGTCACCTGCGACAAGCGCTGCTCCGCTGTTGCCGAGTATCTTTTGGGGCGCACGGTCGTCACGGAAACCCTGGATGACGCGATCGCGCTCAGGAAAAAGTCCAGAGGCGCGTTTCATATCGCAACGCTTTTAGGCGATTTCCTGTCCACCGGCGGCACGATGACGGGCGGCAGTCTCAAGAAAACGGGATTCTCGCTTCTGGGACGCGAGCGCGAGGTCGAGGAGATCAAGAAGCAGCTGAAAGCGGCGGAGAAAGCGGTTTCCGAGAAGCAGGCGAAGATCGAGGCGCAGAAAAAGCTGATCCTTCTGAAGGACACGCAGATCGACGGATTCCTCGGCGCGGCGCATGAGGATGAGCTGGAGCTTGTCCGCCTCAGGGAACAGCGGGAGATCATCGGACGCGATCTCAAGGACGCCGAAGAAGCGGTACAGGAGCTTATCGACGAGCGCAGCGACGTCAACGAAAGCATAGCGGACATCGAAAAGCGGCGCGCCGCTGCGGCGTCCGTGGAGGACGACATTCAGAAACAGAACCTTTCGAGCACCGAAGATATCCGCAGGGAACAGCTTTCGATCGCGGAGGCAAAGAACGCGCGCGAGCTGCGCGTCACGGAGCTCACCGAAAGCCGCATCCGGCTTACCGCCATGGAAAAGGAAGCGGATGCGAGACGCGCGGAGCATCAGCGACTGACCCGCGATCTGGCGCTGACCGAACAGCGCGTCGGTTCGTTCGAGGCAGAGATACAGACGCTTTCCGAATCGATCGCGGCAGCGGATGCGCGGCTCAATGAAATGGAACAGAGCATTTCGGGCGAGCAGGCGAAACTGAACCGCGCAAAGGAGGAGCAGAGCAAGCTCGAAGCGGAACGCACGCGGCTCAACGAGCTTTTGAGTCAGTACCGGCGCGAACGCGACGGGCTTTCGGATGCGTACCGCACGCTCGGCGAGCGGAAGCACAGGAATGAGCTTTCCGAAAACCGGATGGAACTGGAGCTCAAAGCGAGCGCGGACCGCATCTGGGAGGACTACGAGCTGACCTATGAGAACGCGCAGGTGCTCCGGCACGACATTGCGGTCGGCGCGACGCAGCAGCGGGTCGCGGGCCTGAAGGGCGAGATCAAAAATCTCGGCGACATCAACGTGTCCTCGATCGAGGATTACCGCACGGTTTCCGAGCGCTATGAATCGCTTTCGACGCAGTACGGCGATCTTGAGAAGGCGAAGGCGGACCTTTACACGCTGATCGGGCAGCTCACCAAAACGATGGAACAGACGTTCATCGTTGAATTTCAGAAGATCCAGCAGAACTTTGCGGACACGTTCACCGAGCTGTTCGGCGGCGGACACGCAGAGCTAAGGCTTTCCGACAAAAACGACGTTCTGAACTGCGACATCGACATCATTGCGCAGCCGCCGGGAAAGAAGCTGCAGCTTCTGTCGCTGCTTTCGGGCGGCGAGCGCGCGCTGACGGCGATCGCGCTGCTGTTTGCAATGCTGAAGCTCAAAGCGCCGGCGTTCTGCGTGCTCGACGAGATCGAGACCTCGCTCGATGAGGCGAACGTATCGAAGTTTGCGAACTATCTCAAGGCGTATTCCGACGAGACGCAGTTCATCATCATCACGCATCGCAAGGGCAGCATGGAGGTTTGCGACACGCTGTACGGCGTTGCGATGGAGGAAAAGGGCATATCGAGTATCGTCTCGGCAAGATTCGGAGAAACGGCATAATGGAAAAGAACGAAAAGAAAAAGGGCTGGTTTTCCCGGCTGAAGGAAGGCCTGCACAAAACGAACAACTGGTTTTCGACCCTGTTCAACAAGGACGGCATCAACGACGACTTCTATGAGGAGCTCGAAGAAGCCATGATCCTTGCTGATATGGGCATGGAGACGGCGGAACGGCTGCTGGACGGGCTGCGCGCAAAGGTCAAGACGGACAAGCTCACCGAGCGCGCGGATGCAAGGAAGGCGCTGGAAGGGCTGATCGCGGACACGGTGCGCACCGACAAACCGTTTATGGGCGACGAGGGACCCGCGGTTCTTCTGATCGTCGGCGTGAACGGCGTCGGCAAGACGACCACGATCGGCAAGATCGCAAACGAGTACGCGCAAGCCGGACGGAAGCCCATGATCGCGGCGGCGGACACCTTCCGCGCGGCGGCGGCGGAACAGCTCGGCGAATGGGCAAACCGCGCGGGCGTGCCGATGGTGCGGCACCAGGAGGGCGCGGACCCGGCGGCGGTCGTGTTCGACGCGATCGCGTCCTATCGCGCAAAGGGCTGCGACCTGCTGCTCGTCGATACCGCGGGGAGACTCCACAACAAGAAGAACCTGATGAACGAGCTCAATAAGATCCGCCGCGTAATCGCGCGCGAGCTGCCGGACGTGCCGTGCGAGGTGCTTTTGGTGCTCGACGCGACCACGGGACAGAACGCCGTGGCGCAGGCGGAGGCGTTCCTTGAGGTTTGCGAGCTCACCGGCGTGATCCTCACGAAGCTCGACGGCACCGCAAAGGGCGGCGTGACCGTGCAGATATCCGACATGCTCAAGGTGCCGATCCG
>CAMPAN010000080.1 GCA_946631895.1 uncultured Clostridia bacterium | reverse complement strand
TTCATCGCCTCGATCGCGCGGATCGTGCTTGCCGGGTTCGTGCCCTTGCTGTCGTTGATGTAATCGACGCCCTGCTTCGTGCAGACGTACTCGATGCGGTGTTCGACGCCCGCAAAGGTCCTGAACACCTCGCGGATCGTCTCCGGCGCGATCCCCTGCGAAAGCCCCAGAAGCGCGCAGAGCATCGCGTTTTCGAGATTGTGGTTGCCGGGAATGCGGATCTCGTCGGCGGGCATGAGTTCATGCTCCTCGCCGTTCATCCGATAAACAAGCATGCCGTTGCGCAGGAACATGCCGTTTTCGACTTCTTCCCTGCGGGAGAAGTACAGCACGTGCGCCGGGGTCAGCTTCGCGAAGTTTTTCACCGTTTCGTCGTCCCAGTTCAGCACGGCGTAATCGTCCGCGGTCTGGTTGTCGAGGATCTTCGCCTTCGCGGCGATGTAGTTTTCCATCGTGCCGAAATGGTCGAGATGGTCCGGCGTGATGTTGCACACGCCTGCCGCCTTTGCGTGGAAGCGGACGTTGCCTTCGAGCTGCAGCGCGGCGGTCTCCGCCACGACGACGTCGCCGGGCTGCGTTTCCAGCGCGTGCGCCGAGATCGCGACGCCGATGTTGCCGAGCACAAAGGTTTTACGTCCCGCCGCCTTGAAGAGCTCGCCGGTCAGCGCCGTGCAGGTCGTTTTGCCGTTGGTGCCGGTGATGCAGACGAAATCCGCCTTCGAATAGCGGTAGCCGAGCTCGATCTCGGAGATGACCTCGATGCCGCGGCGCTTCGCTTCGACGATGAAGTTGCGCGTCATCGGAATGATGGGGCTCGGGATCAGAAGATCCACGCCGTCCAGAAGATCCATCGGATTTGCGCCGAGCTTGACCTCGTACGCAATGCCGGAAAGCTGCTCGAAAAGCCCCTTGATCTCGGGCTTCATGTCGTTGACGATGATGCGGTAGTTGTCCTGATACAGAAGACGCGCCGCGGCGATGCCGCTCTTTGCCATGCCGACGATCAGGGCTGTTTTTTGCTTTGCCATATTGCCTCCTTACTTGCAGAACCAGAAGATCAGAAGCGCGCATGCGCTTGCGATTGCGGTGACGACGGTATACATCGAAACGATCTTCGTTTCCGGCGTTCCGCCGAGTTCAAAATGGTGGTGCAGCGGCGCCATGCGGAAGATGCGCTTCTTGCGGAGCTTATAGGAGCCGACCTGCAGAATGACCGAAACGGACGTCGCAACGTACAGGATGCCCATCAGCGGCAGCAGCAGCGAGGTTCTCGAAAGCAGCGCCATCGCCGCGACCGCGCCGCCGAGCGTGAACGCGCCGAGATCGCCCATAAAGACCTTCGCGGGATAGGTGTTGTGCACGAGGAAGCCCATGCACCCGCCGGCGACGGCGAACGCAAACGCCGCAAGACCGGAAAGCCCGTCCAGCATGCCTGCCGGATCGCCCTGCGCGTCGGGTTCCGCCGCGGTCTTCGGGAAGCTCAGAACAAACAGCACGAGCATCACGCCCGTCGCGAGCGAATAGACCGAGGTGACGGAGGAGCTCAGCCCGTCCAGTCCGTCGATCAGGTTGACGGAGTTGACCGTCGCGATGATGACGAACATGGCAAACGGGATATAGAACACGCCGAGATCGATCCGGTCGAGCCAGATCGTGGAGCCGACGTTTTTGTTATAATACAGCGCGATCGCAAAGCCGAGCGACAGGACAAACTGCGCGACGATCTTCTGCCACGCGCGAAGTCCCAGAGAACGCTTTTTCGCGATCTTGATAAAATCGTCCAGGAATCCCACGAGCCCGAAGAGCGCCGTCATCAGAAGCGCCCAGACGGTCAGAGAATACTTCCTGTCCGAAAAGAGCAGCGTTGCGACGAGCACCGCAACGAGAATCATGATGCCGCCCATCGTAGGCGTGTTCTGCTTCTTGAGATGCGTTTTCGGTCCGTCGTCGCGCACCTGCTGACCGAATTTCAGCCGGTGCAGAACCGGGATCACCAGCGGTCCCAGAAGCGCCGCGACGCCGAACGCGACCAGCAGCGCAAGCAGCGAGTTGACAACGATAGTGTTCATTGCTCCATCCCCTTTTGATCGATAAAGACCGGATCAAAGGATCCGTTCTCAGGATTCTGTTGTTGTTTCCGCCCCGTTCAGGAGTTCTTCGACGATTTCGCGGTCGTCGAAATGGTGTTTGACGCCGTTGATCTCCTGATAATTCTCATGTCCCTTGCCCGCGATCACCAGAATGTCGTCCGGTTCGAGGATCGAAAGCGCGTACGCGATCGCATCCCTGCGGTTCACGATCGAAACGTACGGCGTGCCGCTCTTCTGTACGCCGAGCTCCACGGCGCGGACGATGTCCTCCGGGTTCTCGGTGCGCGGGTTGTCGCTGGTCACGACGACGAAATCCGAATGCCGTCCGCCGATCTCGCCCATGATCGGGCGCTTCGTGCGGTCGCGGTCGCCGCCGCAGCCGAACAGGCTCACGATGCGCGCCTTCGCAAACTCCCGCACCGAGGTCAGCACGTTTTCGAGCGCGTCGGGCGTATGCGCGTAGTCCACATAGACCGAGAACGGGCGGCCGTTCGTGTCGACGGACTGGAGCCGTCCCGAAACGCCGGACAGGGATTCGAGCCCCTTCAGAATGTCGGCGAAGGAAATGCCGATCGCCTGCGTCATCGCCGCCGCGCCCATTGCGTTGTAGACCGAGAACAGCCCGGAAATGTGCATGCGCACGGGACCTTCGCCGTTCGGCGTGCGCAGATGGAAGCGGACGCCGTCGGTGCGGATATCAATATTGATCGCCGTGTAATCCGCACGGTGCTGGATGCCCATCGTTTTGATCGGAATGGTAAGCCCGTCCGTCATGCGTTCCGCATATGCGTCGTCAATGTTGATGACGGCAAGATCGCTCTGCCGGAACAGCAGCTTTTTCGCTTCGAGATAGTGGTCGAAGGTCTTGTGATAATCGAGGTGATCCTGCGTGAGATTCGTAAACAGCCCGACGCGGAACGGAATGCCCGCAACGCGATCCTGCGCAAGCGCGTGGCTCGAAACCTCCATGATGACAAGCTCCACGCCCTCGTCCGCCATGCGGCGCAGCAGCGCGAAGAGGTCCGCCGATTCCGGCGTGGTGCGTCCGGTTTCGAGGATCGTGTCGCCGATCATGTTGCGGATCGTGCCGATGAGCCCCACCTTTTTGCCCGCCGCCTCGGCGATCGACTTGACCATGTAGGTCGTACTCGTCTTGCCGTTCGTGCCGGTGACGCCGAGCATGATCATTTCGCGTTCGGGATGTCCGTAAAACGCGGCGGCGGCGTGCGCCATGGCGACGCGTCCGTCCGGCGTTACGATCTGCGGCACGTCGATCGGCAGCAGCCGTTCGACTAGAAGCGCTTTCGCGCCTTTTTCCACCGCCTGCGCAGCGAAATTATGCCCGTCGGAGACGAGTCCCTGCATGCAGCAGAAGAGACTTCCGTCCTTCACCTTGCGGGAATCGTATTCCACCGAAGTGATTTCGGCGTCCCCTCCCGTGACCTTCATTCCGAGATCCGCGGCTATTTCTGATAACAGCATATTGTATCCCCCGATTATTCTTCGCTTTCGGCGTTCTGTGTCCGGAACTGCACGTGGATGACCGTACCGACCGGAACCTTGTAGCCCGCCATGATATCCTGGTAATAGACCTCGCCGGCACAGTGATGCCGGTCATAGTCGATGATCAGTCCGACTTTTTTCAGCGCATCGAGCGCGTCGATGCGGTCCTTGCCGGTCACATCCGGCACCTCGACGATCTCCGCTTCTTCGGAAAGCTCGGTAAAGAAGCTGTAGCCCGTGGAGTAGAGCATGACCGTGCTTCCGCGCACGACCTGCGTGTTCGCCGCCGGCGACTGGTTCGCGACGGTCGACTGCAGCTCCGCTTCAATATAGATCGCGGTCAGCCCCGCATCCTTGAGCGCCTGATTCGCCTGTTCGACGGTGAGCCCGCGGACGTTCGGAACCGTCGCGATCGAGCTGTCGATGTCCGGCGCGACGCCCGAATAGGACAGCGACGCGGCAAGCACCTGCTGTACGAACGGCGCGGCGACCGTGCTGCCGTACACCTGCGGCACCTGCGGCTCGTCGACGATGATCAGGCAGGAGAACTGCGGATTGTTCACCGGCGCAAAGCCGACGAACGATGCGACGAGCTTGGAGCTCGACACCTGTCCGTCCTCGTCGTATTTCTGCGACGTGCCCGTTTTGCCGCCGACCGAGTAGCCGGGGACCTGCGCGTTTTTGCCGCTGCCTTTTTCGACGACCCCGCGCAAAAGCGTGCGGATCGTTTCCGACGTGCCCGGCGAGATCACACGGCGTACGACCGTACGCTCGTTCTTCATCAGGACGTTTCCGGACTTGTCGACGATCTCGGAGACGATATACGGCTTCAGAAGATCGCCGCCGTTGATGCAGGCGTTGAACGCGGAGATCAGCTGCATGCCGGTGCAGCTGATGCTCTGACCGAAGCCGATGCGCGCAAGGTCTGCGTCGCGGATATACTTCTTGTGCGTGACGGTGCCGCTCGTTTCGCCCATGACGCCGGAGCCGGTCGGTTCGCCGAAGCCGAACCGGAAGATGTAGTCATAGAACGTGTCGACGCCCATCCGGAGCGCCATCGACATGAACGCCGGATTGCAGCTGTTCTGCACCGCCTCCGCGAGGTTTTCTTCTTTATGTCCGCCGGTCTTCCAGCACTTGATCTTTTCGCCCTTGACGGTCAGCGAACCGTCGCACTTGAACCGCGTTTCCGTCGTGACGGAGCCGGATTCCAGCGCGCTTGCGAGCGTGACGACCTTGAACGTCGAACCCGGTTCATAGGTGTCGGTCACCATGCGGTTTTTGCTGAGTTCCAGAAGCGTCTTTGCGTCGCTTCTCGGCGGGTTCGAGGAATCGAACGTCGGATACGTGCCGATCGCAAGGATCTCGCCGCTCATCGGATCCATCAGGATTCCCGTAACGCTCTTTGCGTTGTTGATGGCGCATGCTTCCTGCAGCGCGTTTTCGAGAATGCCCTGAAAACCGGTGTCCGTTGTCAGGATCACGTCCGCGCCGGGGATCGATTCGATGTATTCCTCCTCGCCGCCGGGGACGGGGTTGTTGTCGCGGTCGGTGTCCGTCTTCTGATAGCCGTCCTCGCCCGCGAGGTATTTGTTGTACGTCAGCTCGACGCCGGTCTGTCCGTCGCCGTCGATGTTCGTAAAGCCGATGAGCTGCGCGTA
>CAMPAN010000079.1 GCA_946631895.1 uncultured Clostridia bacterium | reverse complement strand
TATCGCTACTCGAAGTTCGCGGACATCGTGAAGGGCAATACCCCCGAGGCAAACAAGAGATAATCCGGACCCCGATCAACAAAGCGATACGGAAAGCCCGATCCGATACAGTTTCGGATCGGGCTTTTATACTGGCAGATTTGCCGCATCTGTTTTCCGTTCTGCAAATATCCGCGTCTTATTCGAGCGTCATGTACCGTGCGATAATCGGTACGAGCGCGTCCGCATCCTTCGGCGCATAACGCGGGGAAAGCGCAAGGTTCATGCAGGCAAAAGGTTCGCGGATCCGGACCGACGCCGGATCGTTGTACACCGTAAACGGAATCTCCGGCTCCTGTCCGTAAGCGCCTTCAAACATCTTCGAGACGAACGATTCCAATCGAATCGGGCGATAGCCCTCCCCTTCCCGTTTGCAGAACGGAGGCAGATCGTGCCGGGAAAACGGATCGCGCACAAGCGTCAGCGCGTCGATCCACCGGAACGCAAGCGCAAACAGAAGATAGTTCGCCTCGTCGAGCTGCTTCTGCTCGTAATAGCGATCGAATGCGTCGCGTACCTTCGGCGGTATGCCGAGCACATTGTTGAGAACAAATCCCGGTCCCGGCTTTCCGATGCCGAGATCGGCGTGCGCGTCGACATGCACAACCGAAAACGGCTTTCCGAGAAGCCCCGCCTCCATGCGTTCTTTCCAGAACGAAAGCGCGCCGTCGTGCGTTTCGGTGATTCGTCCGGGGATCGGATGCGTCTCGTTAAGCCCGAGCCCGTTCTCCAAAAATGACACGATCGACTGCTCCGTCCACGGCTTTGCATGTGTCGGAGAGGGGCGTCCCCCCTTCGGTGCAAGCGGACAGCAGTCGCTGAGAAAGAAATCCAGATCGAGATCCAACACCCACATGCGGGTATTTTATCGTTCTTTCGAGCGAAAAACAAGTTCTTTTTCTTTATTAAGGATGGATTGGTCTTAGAAATAATACATTTTTGTCACATTTCCATGTTAAAATTTGCAAAACGGACAAGAATCCGGTGCTAAATCTATTGCGACTTTAAAAATCCTTTGCTATAATATAGTTATCTTTGCGGAGGATTATCATGAAGCCTGCTGCGATATTGGACATCGGCAGCTCGAAGGTCGTGTGCCTTTCGGGCAACGTTTTAGATAAAGGCGGCATCGTCATTCACGGTGCCGGTGTTTCCGGTTGCGACGGATTCCTGGAGGACCGGTTTCTGGACAAGCAGAGTCTGCACGACGCGATCATCGACGCAATCCAGAAAGCCGAGCAGGAATCCCATACCCGCATCCGTGATATAGCGCTCACAGTACCCGCTTCGTTCTCGAAGCTGGTGCTTTCGGATATGACGATGACGCTCGGCGAACGCGCGCGCGTCGTCGACCCCTCGGACGTCGATCATCTGATTGAACTTTCGTACCGGAAGATCGAAACGCCCGCAGGGTTCGTTCTGATGCACAGCACGCCCGTGTTCTTTCTGGTGGACGGCGTTTCGTCCTCGGAGATGCCGCAGGGCGTCGTGACGGAAGAGATCTCCGGCCTGTTTGCGCACATGTTTGTGCGGGAAGACTATATCGAGACGATCCAGGGCATACTGGACGATCTCGGCATCGAAATCTCAATGTGCATCAGCGCCGCGCTCGGCGAAGCGACCATGCTGATTCCGGAGGAAGAACGCGTCCGCCCCGCCGTGCTGATCGACGTCGGCTACCGGCAGACGGATATCTGCGTCATCGAGAACGCCGCGCTCACCGGCATTGCAACGATCCCTATGGGCGGCTATCAGTTCGCTTCGGATCTTGCGTTCGGTCTGGATGTTACGCAGCAGTCTGCGGAACAGGCGAAGCGCCGCTTCGTCTTCTCGCTCGATTACGGTGACAAGACGGAAATCCTTCGTTCCGAAACCGAATCGAAGCGTGTCGAAAACAGCACGATCGCTTACATCATCGAAGCGCGTGCAAACGATCTTGCTTCGCACATCCGTGAGGAGCTGGAACATCTTCAGGTCAATCTGGAGTCCCGACCGATCGTCTATCTTTCCGGCGGCGGACTTCTGATGATGCGCGGATCGCTCGACTTTCTCAAGAAAGCGATGGGCTTTCCGATTAAGCGGGACATGCCGTGGACGCCGCGTCTGTCCTCACCCAACTACTGCAGCGCTTTCGGCGCGCTGAACTTCGTCCTTCGCGCAAACCGCGCCGAGGATCGGCCGGAACAGCAACAGCCGGACGAAAAGAACTTTCTGCAAAAATTGAAGGACTTCTTCACGAAATAATCAAAGGGGGAACCACCATCCATGTTTGAAACCAATTTAGACAGCACCAACTTTGCTCAGATCCGTGTCGTCGGCGTCGGCGGCGCAGGCTGCAACGCAGTCAACCGCATGGTTCAATACGGTCTGCAGGGCGTGGAATTCATCGCCGTCAACACCGATAAGCAGGCGCTTGCTCTGAGCGCGGGCCAGAAAAAGATCCAGATCGGTGAAAAGCTGACCAAGGGACTCGGCGCAGGCGCGGACCCCGAAATCGGCAGAAAAGCTGCGGATGAAAGCCGCGATGCAATCATCGAAGCGCTGAAGGGCAGCGACATGATCTTCATCACCGCCGGTATGGGCGGCGGCACGGGCACCGGCGCAGCCTCCGTCATCGCGGAATGCGCGAAGGAACTCGGCATTCTCACCGTCGGCGTCGTCACGAAGCCGTTCACGTTCGAAGGCCGCGTCCGTATGCGGAACGCCGAACAGGGCATTGCAAACCTCAAGCCCGCCGTCGATACGCTGATCACGATTCCGAACGACAAGCTGATCTCGCTGGTCGGCAAATCCAGCCTTCCCGATGCACTCCGCGTTGCGGACGACGTGCTTCGTCAGGGCATCCAGGGCATTTCCGATCTGATCGCGGTTCCCGCAATGATCAACCTCGACTTTGCGGACGTCAAGACGATCATGAAGGAAAAGGGCATGGCGCACATGGGTATCGGTTCCGCGGTCGGCGAAAAGCGCGCAAGCGAAGCCGCACGTCAGGCGGTTGAAAGCCCGCTTCTCGAGACCTCCATCAAAGGTGCGAAGGGCATCCTGATGAACATCACCGGCGGCAGCGACCTCTCCCTGCTCGAAGTCAACGAAGCGGCAGAGATCATCGCAGAGAATGCAGATCCCGACGCGAACATCATCTTCGGCGCAGACATCGACGAGAGCATGGGCGACGCGCTCCGCATCACCGTCATCGCGACCGGCTTTGACCGTGCAGAACCCGAAAAGGCTGCCGACCTGCAGATGGGCGGCAACACCGTTGCAAGACGCGGCGGCTTTACGGAAACCGTCCGTCCGTTCAGCGCGATGAACACCCCGTCCTCGCCCGCTTCTGCGGCAAATGCTTTCTCCGCACGCACCTATGCGGAACCCGAAAAAGCGCCCGATCCCGTGATGAACGAGCCGGAACCGCGTCAGGAACAGCCGCTGTACCGCGATCCCTCCGCAGGACTTCGCAAGGATTACAACGAGCGTCCCGCAAACAAGCTGGACATTCCCGCATTCCTTCGTAAATAAGCAAAAACGGGCAGATGCAAGATCATCTGCCCGTTTTTTGTTGTTTTCTTACAGAACAAACCAGAGGACGACCGTAACCGCCAGCATTCCGAGCCCGATCCATCGCGGATGTTTCCGGTTCGGAAGAAACAGCGGCGAGCAAAGCAACAGCGCAATCCAATAAAGCGCGATGACAGCGGGATGCGGTGCGGGCACGCGGAGCGCAGGCACGTTCAGCGTCTGCGTCGTGATCGACAGCAATTTGATTCCGCCGTACGCCGGGAGGGACAAAAGCGCTGCAAAATGCGGAAACAGTCCGTACAGCAGCACGGACAGGAATCCGCACAGCAGAACGACCGGCATCACCGGAATCAGCAGGATCGACAGCGGGATCGAGATCCATGTGAACTCGTTGAAATAGTACGCGCTGAGCGGCAGCATGCCCGTTACGGCGGCGAGCGCGCTGAACACCGTCCGCGCGATCAGAGCGCTCCGCAGCTGTTTCGGCAGCAGTTTCCTAAACATTCGGGAAAACAGAACCATGCCGCCCATCGCCGCAAAGGAAAGCTGAAAGCCTACTTTTGCGTATGCGAACGGCTCGCACAGAAGCGTCAGCGCAAAAGCAAAGCAAAAAACGGTCGGCATATCCGCTTTTCGTTCGCGCACTTCGCACAGGCGCAGTCCGATCAGGACGAACGACGCGCGCAGTACCGACGGGCTGAACGATGTGACGCCGCACAAAAACAGCAGGAACAGGGCCAGCGCCGAAAACGACAGCGCTTTGTTTTCGGTGCGGATGAGCTTTCCGAGCATGCCGACGAGAATCGTCACATGCAGACCGGATACCGCAAACAGATGCAGCAGCCCGCTCCTTGCGTATTGGGTATGCGTCGCGCTGTCCATCAGGCTTGTATCGCCGAGCAGCATCCCCCTTGCCGCTGCCGCCTCGTCCCGGAACAGCGCATCCGCATTTTGGGAAAGCGATTCCCGGAGATTCACCAGAAACACGGATATGCCGCTGTCGGCAGGCAGCGTCTGCGGCAGCAGAACGATCCGTACGAGCACGAAGAATGCCGCGATCGGCAGGAGGAAGAACGCGCTCCGTCTTTGAAAGAGAAAGGCCGAAACCGGGATCAGCAGTGCGCACAGCACAAGCAGAACCCAATCCGGGGCAAGCGATCCGAGGATCGCCGCAAGGATTGCGCCCAGTGCCGCCCCTGCCATCGGGCGTGTATGGAACCACGGCGTACGTTCTTTCATACCGAACAGTATAACAACAATCTGCAGAATTTTCAACGATATAAGGAGGATTGTCTGTATGAGTACACTTCGGGACTGTATCGACAAAGCAAAAAAAATCGTTTTTCTCGGCGGCGCGGGTCTGAGCACCGAGAGCGGCATTCCGGATTTCCGTTCGAGCGACGGCGTTTTCAAAGCGATCCGGTCCTACGGCGTTCCGCCGGAAACGCTGCTGTCGATCGACTTCTTCGAGGATTATCCGGAGATCTTCTATGATTATTATAAAAAGTTTCTGATCTATCCGGATGCGAAACCGAACAAGGCGCACAAAGCGCTCGCAAAGCTGGAAGAGCGGGGCAAGCTCAACGCCGTCGTGACGCAGAACATCGACGGGCTGCACCAGGCGGCGGGCAGCAGGCATGTATGCGAGCTGCACGGCAGCGTCTACCGGAACCACTGTACGAAATGCCGCCGGTTCTATTCGCTCGATCAGATCATGCAGATGAAGGGCGTGCCGACCTGCGAATGCGGCGGCATCATCAAACCCGACGTCGTGCTCTACGGCGAAGGGCTTGACAATTCGGTCGTGACCGATGCGATCCGCTCGATCCGGGAGGCCGACACGATGATCGTCGGCGGAACGTCGCTTGCCGTCTATCCGGCGGCGGGTCTGATCGACTATTTCCGCGGCGATACGCTGATCGTCATCAA
>CAMPAN010000078.1 GCA_946631895.1 uncultured Clostridia bacterium | reverse complement strand
TGATGCCCGTAATCGTGGAAGACCTTGACGCCGTTCTTTTCGCCGAGCAGTTCAAAGCGGCGGCTCGTATTGCGGAAGCGCTCCATGGCATTCGCATACTGTTCAAAGGAAACGCCGCAGAGCTTTGACGCGGCATAGACTGCAAGCGCATTGATCACATTGTGTCTGCCCGGCACATGCAGCGTGACGCGGCCGATCCGTTCGCCGTGGTCATAGAGATCGAACGACGGGAAGCCGAGCGAATCAAACGCGATCCTGTCGGCATGGACGTCGCCTTTGTTCAGACCGTACGTGATGACGTTTTCGCCGAGCTCAGGCAGCAGTTCGCGGACATAGACGTCGTCTGTACAGGCAAGGATCCTTCCCGTTTCCGGCACCAGTGCAAGGAACTTGCGGAACGCTTCGACGATGTGGTCGATGTCGCCGTAATAGTCCAGATGATCGTTGTCGATGTTGTTGACGATCGCGATCGTGGGCTTCAGCGTGAGAAAACTTTCAACATACTCGCACGCCTCGGTGATAAAGAGATCGCTCTTGCCGAGCCGCACGCCGCCGCCCAGAAGGTCCATAAACCCGCCGACATGCACCGTTGCATCGAGATTTGCTTCTTCGTTCACGAACGCCAGCATGGACGTGATCGTGGTCTTGCCGTGACAGCCCGCAACGGCAACGACCTCGTGGAACCGTGCCGAAAGCTGCCCCAGCGCGACGCTTCGCTCGAGCTCCGGAATGCCGTGTTCGCGTCCGTAGACCCGCTCCGGATTGTCCGGCTTGATCGCCGCGGAATAGACGATCAGGTCGGCGTTCGCCGCCTGCTCCGCCCTGTGCCCGTAATACACGGTGATGCCTTCCTGCTCCAGCCGGTCTGTGAACTGCGTGTGTCCGCGGTCGCTCCCCGTGATCTCATGTCCCTGCGCCTTCAGGATGCGGGCGATGCCGCTCATGCTGCAGCCGCCGATCCCGATAAAATGAATGCGCCTTGCTTCGTCCAGTGTTGCCGTCATATGCTTTCCCCAATCCTTGGAATCTGCCTCATTATACGCGAATCCTGTCGATTTTGCAACCGTTTCAGTTGTCCCATTTCAAGGTTTTTCCGCCGATCAGATGCAGATGCAGATGCGGCACGCTCTGTCCCGCGTCCGCGCCGATGTTCGTGATCAGACGGTAGCCGGTCTTGTCAAGCCCGTTTTCCGCCGCGATTTTACGCGCGACCTCGAACATATGTCCGAGAAGCGCGTCGTCCTCACGCGTCAACGCCTGTGCGCTTTCGATATGCTTTTTCGGGATCACAAGGATGTGCACCGGCGCCTGCGGCGCGATGTCATGAAACGCATAAACGCTCTCGTCCTCGTATGCCTTTTTCGACGGGATCTCCCCCGCTGCGATCTTGCAGAACAAACACATAGTAAATACCTCCTATTCGATAATACCGATCGCGGTCGTTCCCTCCCGCGCGGTTAATCTGACCCGAACCGTCTCGCCGCAGGCGCCTTCGCACCGCACGCGGACATAGTTTCCGGTATAGCCGGTCCCGTCGTCCTCCATGATGACGTCGACGGTCCTGCCGAGCTGTTTGTCAACAAACGCTTTCTCCAGCCGTTCGCCGAGCGCGATCAGCTCTTTTGTGCGCGCTTCCTTCAGCGCCCGCGGCAGGTGTCCCTCCATGGCGTCCGCCTTTGTTCCTTTTCTGCGCGAATACGGGAACACATGGATCCGCGCAAAGCCGATCTCCTCGACAAAGCGCATGGTTTCCCGATGCTCCTCCTCCGTTTCGCCGACGAAGCCCGCAATGATATCGGTCGTGATCGCGGCGTCCGGCATGCATGCGCGGATGCGCTCGACCGCGTCGCGGTATTCCGCCGTCGTATAGCGGCGGTTCATGCGCGCAAGAACCGTGTCGCATCCGCTCTGCAGCGACAGATGGAACTGCCGGCACAGCGTGCGGCTGTCCTTGGCGACAGCAAGGAACCGGTCGGTGATGACCCGCGGTTCCAGAGAACCGAGCCGCAGCCGCTCCAGACCCGGAATGCGGTCGGCAAGCACAATGAGGTCAGCAAGCTCGGGCTTGTCCGGAAGGTCGACGCCGTACGCCGAAAGCTGAATCCCGGTCAGAACGACTTCGCGGTAGCCGCGTTCGGCAAGAGAGCGGAGTTCGTGTTCGGTGCTTTCGAGCGTGCGCGAACGCAGCGCGCCGCGGGCAAACGGAATGATGCAGTAGCTGCAGAAGCTCACGCAGCCGTCCTGCACTTTGAGCGTCGCGCGGGTGCGGCTGTCGCACTGCGCGGAAAGCTCTTCAAACGAGCGGCGTTCGAGCGGCGCCGGATATGACGGGACGCATACGCGGTCCGCCGCCTGCTCCACAAGGCGCACAATGTCCTTTCTGCCCTCGGTGCCGAGCACCAGCGAGACGCCGGGCAGCGCCGCAACCGTTTCCTTTGCGACCTCGGCGTAACAGCCGACCGCCGCAATCAGTGCATCCGGATTCCTGCGATGTGCCTGCGAAAGGATCTGCCGCGATTTCTTGTCGCCGATGCTTGTGACCGTGCACGTATTGACGATATAGGCGTCGGCAGCGTCCTCAAACGGGACGATCTCATGACCGGCGTTTTTGAACAGTTCCTCCATCGCCTGCGTTTCGTAATGATTGACCTTGCAGCCGAGCGTATAGAATGCAACTTTCACGGCTCCACCTCGTACATGATCTGCGCAAGCATCGCCATGCCCGCGGTCTCCGTGCGCAGAATGCGCGTACCGAGCGAGACCGACCGCGCGCCTTTCCCCGTCAGCGTTTCGATCTCCGCGTCGGAAAAGCCGCCCTCGGGACCGATCACGATCGCGATCCGCGTTCCGCAGCCTTCTCTGAGCGCGGCTTTCAGTGAAACGGCATGCTCGTTTTCAAACGCAACAAGGACCGTATCAAACGCGGAAAAATCAAGCCTGTCGAGCGCGACCGGCAGCCCCACCTGCGGGATCACGCCGCGGCGGCTCTGCTTTGCCGCCTCCTCGCTGACACGCTGCCAGCGCTCGATCCGTCCTTCGTACGGTGGTTTCAGCACGACGACGCAGCGCTCCGACTGCACGGGCACAAACGCCGAGATGCCGAGCTCCACGCATTTCTGGATGATCGTTTCCATCTTTCCCGCCTTCGGAAGGCACTGAAACAGCGTCAGCTTCGTGTCCGGTTCCGTGACCGCCGCATGCCACGGCTGCGTGTCGAATGTCACGGCGTCGGGCGAAACGGACGCGATCGCGGCGTCACATTCATTGCCCCGCCCGTCGCAAAGCTGCACAACGTCCCCCTCGCGAAGGCGCAGGACCTTTGCGATGTGCTTCACGTCGTCGCCGCGAACGACGGCGGTATTCTCCTGGATCTCGGTTGTAAAAAAACGATGCATATTATTTGCAGAGGAAGGCGTTCCAGCCCTCCGCGCGGCTGTGTTCCGAAACGGTAAAGCCGCTGTTCTCCAATGCCGCGACAACCTCGTCGACACGCTCGTCAATGATGCCGGACACGAGGAATACGCCGCCCGGCGCGACGAGCGGGCGCGCGATCGGCGCGAGCGCGATGATGACGTCCGCAACGATGTTCGCCGCAACGACCGGATACTGCCCCGCGATCTTCTTCTGAAGCCGCGTGTCCGAAAGCACGTTGCCGATCAGAACCGTATAATGCTCTTTGCCGATGCCGTTCATTTCGGCATTCTCATAGGCGATCGATTCCGCGATCGGATCGATGTCCACTGCCGTTGCGTCGACCGCGCCCAAAAGCCGCGCAGCGATCGAAAGAATGCCGCTGCCGCAGCCGAGATCGAGCATCGTATCACCGGGTTTTACGGTCTTTTCGAGAAATTCGAGGCACATCCGCGTCGTATGATGCGCGCCGGTGCCGAACGCCATGCCGGGGTCGAGCTTCAGCACGATGCGGTCCGTTTCGGGGCGCTCCTCCCATGAGGGCAGCACGAGAAGCCGGCTGCCGATCGAGAGCGGTTTATAATACTTTTTCCAGTTGTTCGCCCAATCTTCCTCATCGACCGAAACAACGGTCACAAAAAGCGATCCGAGATCGAACGGAAAGTCGAGCGTTCTGAGCCGCCCGATCGCCGCCTTTGCGGCTTCAATGATCGGAAGATTCTCCGGACAGTCCGCAACGTAGCCCTTGACGCACGGCGTGTCCGTGCCGATCTTATCCATATCGGCAAAGTCCCAGAAGATCGCCGCCTCGCGCAAAAACGCATATGCCTTCTCATGGCTCTCTTCGATAGAAAGTCCCATAATGCCCGCGCCGTTCAGCGCAGCGCAGACCGTGTCGATCCCCGCGTCGGTCGTGTAGACCGTCAGCTCCAACCATTTCATTCGTTCGTGTTCCCCCGACTGTTCTTTCGGACAGTATACCACACCCGGACGCTTTATACAAGCGCCATCTGCAGCGGGATCGGATGCAATACGATATTGCCCTGCATTTTGTCCGGGCGCGCAGGCGGAAATCATATACAATAATATATTGGGAAAATATACTTGTTTCCGATCTTTCGGCAAGGTATAATATGACAGAATTGTGAACTGCAATTCGTCAGTATCACGTCTTTGTCCGATGTACGGACAGGAAAGGGGTTCCATGAAAAAGAAACTGTTCTGCCTGGTTTTGAGCCTTCTGATGGTTCTTTCGCTGCTGCCCGGACTTGCGGGAGCGGAAACGGATCCGGATGAAACGGAAGCACCTTCCGAACCGGCTGCCGCTGTCAGCGAAAGCCCGGTCATTCGCGGCGTACACAATACCGTCATTATCGATGACGATCCGACCGACGGCTACGAAGGCGATTACGTCGTGATCTACAATCCGTCCACGACAGCCTCCAACTCTCTCTCCACCGGCAATCTGACCGGTCTCATTGAGACAACCGTTGAGCCGAACATCGTTCCGAATCCGGATATGCGCCCGACATCGGACGCCGATCTGCCGATCTGGAAGATCGACATCGATTCACAGCTTGAAAAGCCGAAAGAATCGTACAAGCACGACCCGTCGCTTCTGAAGGCGTCGTCTTTCAGCGTCGGCGATACGAAGACGTTCGAGATCCTCGGGCAATACTCTCCCACCGGCAGCGACAGCATGGAATTCGAATGTCTATACGTCGGCGAACACTGCTATATCTGGACGCCCGTCTCCTCTGCGAACAACACCTACCCACTGGATGAGATCGACTCCACCTACGCCAAGATGGCGGCGGACGAGTTCGATTCCAAGTTCGATCTGATGCAATCCTCCTTCGGCGACCATACCAACGGTTCTGACGGCGACGGCAAGCTCCACATGCTGTACTATAACATCGACGAGGGCTGGAACGGCTCCGGCGGCTATGTCGCGGGCTTCTTCTATGCATACGATCTGTATTACAACAATCTGCCCATCCTGAACATTGACACCTATCCGGGCGTCTATTACAAGAACCCAAACAGCGGGAACGTCTATAAGAGGATGGACGATACCTACAACACCATGGTGCACGAGTATCAGCATCTGATCAACTACTCCAACACCAGCA